>WFZZ01000097.1 GCA_015489315.1 Deltaproteobacteria bacterium
GAATATGGCAAAAGATTTTTATGAAATTTTATGAGTTTCAAAAAATGCTACTCAAGATGAAATAAAAAAGGCCTTTAGAAAACTGGCCATAAAATATCATCCTGATAAAAATAAGGGCAACAAAGAGGCTGAAGAAAGATTTAAAGAGATAAATGAAGCATATGCAGTTTTAAGCGACCCTGAGAAAAGAAAGCAATATGATGCCTTTGGCTCTCAGGAATTTCATAGACATTTTAGCCAGGAAGATATCTTTAGGGACTTCGATTTTTCAAGTATATTTCAGGACCTTGGTATTGGTGGAGACGGATTTACCCGAATAATCTTTAAGACCGGAGGTGGGGGAGGTTTTAGTAGCATTTTTGATGACCTTTTTTCCACCAGCACAAGAACATCTCGTGGTGGATTTGGTGGTGCACAAGAAGACTTCATGTATCAACAGCCTCAACCAAAGGGACAAGATGTAATTTTTGATATTCATGTAACTCCTCAAGAGGTTATAAATGGAGATAAAAAGGTTATTTCCATACAAACAGGAGGATTTCAGGAAAAGATATCCGTAACCATACCAAAGGGTATTGAAAATGGAAAAAAGATTCGTATTCCTGGAAAAGGCACCCAAGGCCCTGGAGGTCGAGGAGATCTGTATCTTAGAATAAATATTTCACTTCCTCCTGGATTTTACTATGACAGTGATGGAAATATTATCTATGACAAATACATTTCTTTTTCTGATGCGTGTCTTGGGACAAAAGTGGACGTACCTGGTCTTGATGGATCAATGCTCAAGCTGAAGGTTCCAGCTGGGATTAAGTGTGGACAAAAAATGAGACTTCGTGGAAAGGGCCTGCCGAAGATGTCTGGCGGTCAAGGTGACCTTTTTGTAAGAGTGTTGATAGATGTACCCAAAAAGCTCACTTCAGAACAAAAGAAGATAGTATCAGAGCTAAAAAAGGTTGGTCTTTAACCGCAAAAGGGCTTCTTGACATTTAAAGGCCTTTTGTGGTAACAGTTGCCCATCTTGGAATTGCCCCCGTAGCTCAGGGGATAGAGCACAGGATTCCTAATCCTGGTGTCGCACGTTCGAATCGTGCCGGGGGCACCATCTCTAACAATTGATAACTAACTATTTTCTTCTAATTTTTCAGGATGTTCTTTTTTTACCCTCAGATATGTAACAGGAAAAAACAAAGGGCCAGAAATACAATAAAGCATAAAGAGCACAAAAAGGGTCACCTTGGGCTCTATGGCTATAATTACAATGGTTAAAAGGACCGCCACAAGGCCCCTAAAGGGATGTTTGTTCAACCATTCCATATTCTTGAAACTGTAATAGCGGACATTGCTTATCATTAAAAAAGAAAGGGCATAGACCATTATAAGAACACTATAATGATTTATAGGGCCAACGATTCCAAAATGTTTGCAAATTAAAACTGAGGTTGCCACCATTGCTGCGGCAGATGGACAAGGCAGACCAACAAAGAAGCGTTTAGAACCAGGCCCCTGAGAACCAAGGGTATTAAATCTAGCAAGCCTTAGGGCTGTAGTTGCAACATATAAAAAGGCAGCAAGCCAACCTAAACGTCCAAACCCTCTTAGGGCCCAGGTAAAGGCTAAAACACCGGGTGCAACCCCAAAGGCTACAAGGTCTGCCAAGGAATCATATTCGATTCCAAATTTGCTGGTTGTTCCAGTTATTCTGGCCACCCTGCCATCAAGACCGTCAAAAATCCCTGCAATTAAAATGGCACATGCGGATGGGAAAAATTTCCCATCAATGGCAGAAATAAGGGCATAAAAGCCAGAAAAAAGGCTAAACGAGGTCAATAAATTGGGAAGGATATATACCCCTTTTTTCCTTGCCTTCATCTTGTCTTTTTCTTTTTTAAACCTCATTTATATCACCAAAAGATGCGATTATACTTTGACCAGAAAAGACTTTTTCCCCTCTATTTACCAGTATATGGGCATCTTTGGGAAGATAGACATCAAGCCTTGAACCAAAACGTATCATTCCAAAACGCTGTCCCCGTTTAAGTCGGTCGCCCTTTTCTGCAAAACAGACTATTCTTCTTGCGATTAGTCCAGCCACCTGAACAACAACCAGTTTTCTCCCTGAATCATCCCTTAAAAAAAGGGCAAGACGTTCATTTTCCAAGGCTGCTTTCGGTTTGTCTGCGCTTAAAAAACGGCCAGGTTTATACTTTAAATCTAATACCTCACCAGAAATTGGAGCTCTGTTTACATGGCAATTAAAAATATTCATAAAGATACTCACCCTGACGGTATCACCATTTTCAAAAAAGGGATCGTCAGCCTTTTCAATGGAAATAACTTTGCCATCTGCAGGTGAAACCACCAAATTCTTTTTAGTCGGGATTATCCGATCAGGGTCTCTAAAAAAGTACAGGACAAATGCAGTGATTAAAAGGAATAGGAGGGACGGAATTTTTAGGCCTAAAAGTGCCAAGACAACTGTAGCCAAGGCGGATAGCCCAATAAACGGGATACCCTCCTTGGCCACAGGCACTTGAGGTGTTTTCATATTTATTCTTTAAGCCAGCTCATCATATCCCTTAAACGAGTGCCAACTTCTTCAAGCAGATGTTCACGCTCTCTGCGCCTTAAGGCATTAAAAACAGGACGATTTACCCTATTTTCAAGAAGCCATTCTTTGGCAAAGCTCCCTGATTGTATCTCTTCGAGGATACGCTTCATCTCTTTTCTAGTCTCTTCAGTAATAACTCTCTTTCCCCTGGTAAGGTCTCCATATTCGGCAGTATCACTTATGGAATAACGCATACGGGACAGACCACCTTCATAGATGAGGTCAACTATCAATTTCAGCTCATGGCAGCACTCAAAATAGGCAATCTCTGGCTGATAGCCTGCCTCAACCAGGGTCTCAAAACCCGCCTTTATAAGTTCACTGACTCCGCCACAAAGGACACACTGTTCCCCAAAAAGATCTGTCTCAGTCTCTTCCTTAAAGGTAGTCTCAATAACACCAGCCCGTGTTCCACCTATTCCTTGGGCATAGCCAAGGGCTAGGTCCAGGGCATTCCCCGAGGCATCTTGTTCAACTGCAACTAGGCAGGGAACCCCCCGCCCTATTTCATATTCCCTTCTTACTAGGTGCCCCGGGCCTTTTGGAGCAACCATAGCAACATCTACATCTTTTGGAGCAACAATCTGACCAAAGTGAATATTAAAACCGTGAGAAAAAAGGAGCATATTACCTGGCTTTAGATTTGGCTCAATTGCCTCTTTATAAAGATCTGCCTGGACATGATCTGGCACCAGCACCATTATGAGGTCGGCTTTCTCGGCTGCCTCTGCGGCAGAGACAGGCTCAAAACCATGTTTTACTGCTAGGTCATAGTTTCGAGAGCCAGGCCTCTGGCCAACTACAACATTAAGACCGCTATCCCTAAGATTCTGGGCATGTGCGTGTCCTTGGCTTCCATAGCCAATAACGGCAATGGTCTTTCCGTCAAGGACACCCTTTTTTACATCTTTATCATAATATATCTTCATATTTCGCTCCTTATTATAGGCTCTTTTTCTCCCTTTGCATGGCAATAGTCCCGGTTCTAGTAATCTCTTTAATACCAATGGGTTTTAAGAGCTCTATTACTGCCTTTAATTTCGACTCAGGGCCTGTCACTTCAATTGTGTAGGTTTTGGGGCTTACATCAACGACCTTACACCTGAAGATATCGCACATTCTTAAGACCTCTGCTCTGGTCTCGTCCTCTGCCCTGACCTTAATCAAGGCCATTTCACGCTCTACAAACTCCCCTTCGCTTATGTCAACCACCTTATAGACATCTATAAGTCTATTTAGTTGTTTGATAATCTGTTCGATTATGAATTCGTCCCCTGTTGTTACAAGGGTAAGGTGTGACATAGTATGATCCATAGTAGGGGCAACACAAAGGCTCTCTATATTGAATCCACGACCACTAAAAAGCCCTGTGATCCTTGATAGGGCACCTGGTTCATTTTCCACCAATACTGATAGGGTATGTTTCATGGGTCAATACTCCTGACTCGAATTTCTTTTTTAGACGAGTAACATTTCAGTGGTAGCCTTTCCTGCTGGAACCATTGGAAAGACACCTTCTTCCCTGGCAATGGCAAATTCCATAATGGTAAGGCCATCTGCCTCAAGACCTTTCTTTAAGGTCTCTTCAACCTCATCGGGCTTAGTAGCCCTAAATCCCTTTGCACCATAGGCCTCTGCTAGTTTCACAAAATCAGGTGTTACAGTAAACTCAGTGGCTGCATAACGCTTCTCATAAAAGAGCTCTTGCCACTGACGAACCATTCCAAGGAATTGATTATTAAGTATTACTATCTTGACAGGAAGCCTTTGCTCCATGGCAGTGGCCATCTCCTGTATATTCATCTGGATACTGCCGTCTCCAGCTACATCAACCACTAGCTTGTCAGGAAATGCCATTTGCGCACCTATAGCTGCGGGAAAACCATACCCCATGGTTCCCAGACCACCTGAAGTCAAAAGTGTGCGAGGCTCATCAAATTTATAAAATTGAGCTGTCCACATCTGATTTTGGCCTACCTCTGTAGTGATTATAGCCTTTCCCTTGGTAAGCTCATAAAGCTTTTCAATTACATATTGAGGTTTGATGACACCGGGTTCTTTTTTGTATGTGAGTGGATGCCTTTTGGCCCAGGCCCTTATCTGATCCCACCAGGGCTGAAATCTTTCTTGCCATACCTCTTTTGGCCTACCATCTTCCTCTATAACTTTTACGAGTTTCTTTAAGGCACGTTTACAGTCTCCAACAATTGGCACATCCACCTTGACATTCTTTTGAATAGATGTTGGATCAATATCTATATGAATAATCTTTGCATTTGGGGCAAAGGCCTCGATCTTTCCCGTCACCCTGTCATCAAACCTAGCACCAACTGCAATGATAAGGTCTGTATTTGCCATGGTCATATTGGCGCAATAAGTACCGTGCATTCCCAACATGCCAAGGCTTTGCTCATGGGTTCCAGGAAAGGCGCCAAGGCCCATAAGTGTCATTGTCACTGGAGCATAAATAGACTCGGCAAGTTTTCTCAATTCCTTGTGGGCATTTGAAATGATAACCCCGCCACCAACATAAATGATTGGCTGTTTGGACTTTTCGATAAGCTTGAAGGCCCTCTCAATTTGCTTGGTATGAGGTTCAACTACCGGATTGTAGGAGCGCAACTTGATCTTGTCTGGATAATCAAACTCGGCCACCTGATTTTGGACATCCTTTGGCAAATCAATAAGAACAGGGCCAGGCCTTCCTGAACGGGCGATATAAAAGGCTTCCTTTAAAATCCTTGGAAGCTTTTTTACGTCCTTAACAAGATAATTGTGTTTAGTACAAGGGCGGGTAATGCCCACTATATCAACTTCCTGAAATGCATCATTTCCAATAAGGGAAGTAGGGACCTGCCCTGTAAATACTACTATGGGAATTGAATCCATATACGCTGTGGCAATTCCAGTAACTGTATTGGTGGCCCCTGGACCTGAGGTGGCAATACAGACACCTACCTTCCCTGTGGCCCTGGCATAGCCATCGGCGGCATGGGCTGCACCCTGTTCGTGACGCACAAGGACGTGTTTTATATTACCGTCTTTTTCCATGGCATCGTACACGTCAATGATGGCGCCACCTGGAAAACCAAAAACTACATCAACACCCTCTCTTTTGAGGGCCTCTACAACCATCTGTTTACCTGGCAACTTTTCCATGTGACTCTACCTCAGAGCTAGAATTTTAGGTGAATAGTAAGCATATTCCCCCAAAAATACCTTGTCAATGGAGCAAAAAAATAAACTTGGACATAAATCATTTTTAAGTTGTAATTAATGTAAAAATCTATTTGTAAAATCAAAAAAACCTTGTATTTATTGCCCCATGGCTCAGCTAACGACTTCGCTTAAAATTCACACTCCAGCAAGAAGGGCAGGCAAATGGCTGGCAATGTGTGTATCTGTAGGACTTCTAGCGGGCATAGGGGCCATAGCATTTCATTTTCTTTGTAACTTTGGTCACTTTTTCTTTCTTGATTATCTTTGTGGTTATAAACCTCTTCATCCAGCCGGAGACCCTCCTCTATTCCATCATGAAACCCACGAATTAAGAAGATGGCTTTTATGGCTAATACCTGCTATTGGTGGAATTTTGAGCGGACTTCTTGTTTGGGCCTTTTGCCCAGAGGCTCAAGGTCATGGAACAGATGCTGCCATAGAAGCATATCATAAAAAAAATGGTCTAGTGAATCCAAAGGTTCCCTTTGTAAAGATGATCGCATCCTTTCTCACCCTCGGAACTGGAGGTTCAGGTGGAAGTGAAGGGCCCATTTGCCAAATTGGTGCAGGACTTGGCTCACTTTTTGCGCAAAAACTCAATGTAACACCTAGAGAAATGAGAATACTAATGGCGGCTGGGCTTGGCGCAGGGATTGGGAGCATATTTAGGGCCCCTTTGACCGGTGCCCTTTTTGCCTCAGAAATACTTTATAAGGACCCTGAATTCGAGGCGGATGTTATAATTCCTACTGCCATTGCATCAACAACTGCATATTCACTTTTTTGCACAGTTTATGGATGGGGTTCCCTTTTTAGGGCAGAGGACTATAGATTTTCAAATGTTTTGGCCCTTGGACCCTATGCAGTTTTGGCCCTGTGCCTTGTTATTGGAATAGCTATTTTCGTAAACCTTTTCTGGGGATTTCACGATTATTTTCAACACAAGGTAAACCTTCCTCTTTGGATTAAACCTGCCATAGGGGGCATTTTAACTGGCACTCTGGGACTTTTTCTTCCACAAGTTCTTGGTTTTAGTTATGGTTTTATTCAACAAGGCCTTTACAACAAGGTGTCCCTAGGGCTCTTTCTTGCTGTCGCCCTTGGAAAGATACTTGCTACAACATTTTCAATCGGCTCTGGAGGAAGTGGAGGTGTTTTTGGACCATCGGTTGTAATAGGGGGCTCTATTGGTGGTGCGGTTGGTCTTTTTTTCCACGAACTTATGCCTTCAGTTGTACCATCTTCCTCACCGTTTATCATAGTGGGTATGGCTGGTTTTCTGGCAGGAAGTTCCAATATACCCATAACGGCAGTAATTGTGGTGAGTGAGATAACTAGTTCCTATCACTTACTTTTACCAAGTATGATGGTATGTTCCCTTAGCTATTTCCTATCACGTAAATGGAATCTTTATAGAGCCCAGGTGAAGAGCAAAATTGACAGTCCTGTGCACAAGGGTGATTTTCTTAACGACATACTTGAGGGCATCAAGGTTTCAGAAATATTCAATCCTTCAAAGGTCTATTCAGTTATCCCAGAAGATATGACTTTTTCACAATTTTGCAGATTTTTTAAGGCAACGGAACAACACTATTTTCCTGTGGTAGATGCAAATGGAAAACTCTCTGGAATTTTTTCAATTAATGATATTAGAAACTTTATTTTTGACACTGAGCTTGGAGACCTTATCATCATGAAAGATATTGCCAGAAAAGATGTAATTACAACCCATCCTTCCGAGGACATAAATACTGTTTTAAGAAAATTTACCGTTAGAAATATAGATATGCTTCCTGTAGTATCAGATGACGATCCGAAGGAATTTCTCGGCATGATTAGTAGAAGAGAAGTTATTAATTTTTACAATAAGACCCTAAATGAGCTTAAGGAATCCAAAAAGGATATTGAGGAAATTCCATTCTGACTAATTTTTTATAAATAAAAAAGCCCCTGTACTTTACAGGGGCAAAAACCATTCTCCAACAACCCCAACCACCATTTTTTCAAATAAAAAAGCCCTTCCACCTACTTGATGGAAGGGCTGTCATGGCCGTTTGCTAATGTTTTTTAAATTTTAGAATAGCTATTTAACTATGTCAATTAAAATTTTATTCCTTTTTATCTTCAGATTTTACCTCAGACGAAATTGCCTCTTCTTCAGGAGTACTTAAAGACGCCTCTTCTTCCTGAGATGCTTCTACCTCTTGTTCCTCTTCCGCCTTCTCCTCTTCTACTTTTTCTTCAACATCATCCTGAGGTTCTTCTTTGGATTCAACTTCTTCAACATGAAAATCTTTTGCTTCAGGTTCAACCCCTTTCTCAGCAGCTTCATCCCCTGCCTCTTCTTTAACCTCTTCCTCTTTTACCTCTTCTTTACTTTCTTCTTTTGCCTCAGGAATTACTGTTGGGGCCACTGCCTCTTCTTCCTCTGCCTTTGGCTTTGATGGAGCCTCTTTTTTAAGACTTTCACTAACTAACTCGATATAACACATCATGGCAGCATCACCACGCCTTGGACCTATCCTAACTATGCGGGTATAGCCACCATTTCTCCCTCTCATCTCTTCAGCAATCTCATTGAAGAGTTTTGCCACAACTCCCTTATCAACTATTACTTCAAGGGCCTGCCGTCTAGCATGTAAACTCCCATCCTTTGCCAAAGTGATCAACCTTTCGGCCCAACGCCTCAGCTCTTTGGCCCTTGGCAAGGTTGTTTTTATCCTGCCATGCTCAAAAAAAGAAGTCACCATATTCCTGAACATGGCCTTTCTATGTGCAGATTTTCTACCAAAATATTTTGCCTGTCTTCTATGTCTCATTATTTAGCACCTTCCTTATCTTCATCAGTCTCAGGAGGCGTCCAACCTTCCAATTTCATACCAAGAGTAAGACCCATTGAATCAAGTATTCGTAAAATCTCTTCCAGTGACTTTCTTCCAAAGTTCTTGGTTTTGAGCATCTCTTGTTCGGTCTTTTGAACAAGTTCGCCAATATAATGGATGTTTGCATTCTTTAAACAGTTGGCAGAACGCACAGAAAACTCAAGTTCATCTATTCTCTTGTTAAGGTCTTTAAGTTTATCCATATAAGGAGGCCCTTTGGGCTCCTCTTCTGGTTCTTCAGTTTCATCAAAATTGATAAAGATACTTACCTGTTCCTTTAATATTTTTGCAGCATAGGCTACGGCATCTTCTGGAGTAACGCTTCCATCTGTCCAGACTTCCATGGTCAGTTTGTCATAGTCAGTGGTTTGTCCAATTCTGGCCTGAGACACCTTAAAATTAACCTTTTTAATTGGTGAAAAAAGAGAATCTATAGGAATAGTGCCTATTGGCTCACCCTCTAAGGCCTTGGCATTTTCTTCAGAAGGAACATATCCTTTGCCCCATCTTACCAAGACCTCCATGTTAATTTCTCCGTCTCCAGTAAGAGTAGCTATGTGATGGTCAGGATTTAGTACTTCTATATTTGCACTGCCACCTATAAGATCTTTAGCCTTTAAATCTCCTGGGCCTTTTTTTTGTACTGATAGCCTTTTTTCGTCTTCATCAAAAAGCTTAAAACGTACACCCTTAAGATTGAGAATTATGGCTGTTACATCTTCAATTACCCCAGGGATAGTTGCTAGTTCATGTTCAACGCCTTCAATTCTTACTGCTACAATAGCGGCTCCTTGAAGAGAAGAAAGAAGGATTCGTCTAAGAGAGTTCCCCAATGTAGTACCATATCCCCTTTCCAGGGGCTCACATGAAAGCTTGGCATAAGAATCGGTCCTAGTATCCTTATTGATCTCAACCCTTTTGGGCTTAATTAGTTCACGCCAATTCCTATAAAATGGTTGCTGATTTTTATTAGCCATAATCCTTTTGTCAGTTATCTATTTATTTTGAATAAAATTCAACTATATACTGCTCTTGTATTGGCATGGTGATATGTGAACGTTCTGGCCATGCCTTGACAACACCCCTTTTCTCTTCCGCATTTAACTCAAGCCAGTCAGGGACTCCCCTTCTTGCAACAGCTTCAAGTGCTTGGGTAATTGGCTGAATATCTTTACTCTTATCTCTAACCTTTATCTCATCTCCTACTTTTACCAAAAAGGAGGGGATATCCACCTTTCTACCATTTACAAGAAAATGGCCATGTTTCACTAGCTGCCTAGCTTGTGCACGAGAATCTGCAAAACCTAGCCTATAAATCACATTATCAAGACGTCTTTCCAAAAGGACCAATAAATTTGTTCCTGTAACTCCCTTTTGTCTATCTGCAATCTCAAAATATCTTCTAAACTGGGATTCTTTTACCCCGTAAATTCTTCTTACACGCTGTTTTTCCCTGAGTCGGATTCCATAATCAGAGACCTTTACCCTGGCCTTTCCATGCTGACCTGGAGCATAACTGCGCCTTTCAAAGGCACACTTTTCTGAAAAGCACCTATCTCCTTTGAGAAATAATTTGCTTCCTTCTCGTCTGCACAATCTACAACGTGGTCCTGTATATCTAGCCACCTTTTATCCTCCAAATAAAAACATTTAAGTTATTGACTCCAAAAATTAAACTCGCCTTCTTTTGGGAGGCCTGCAACCATTATGGGGTAAAGGTGTGACATCTCTAATTACTGTAATTTGAAGACCAGCGGCTTGAAGTGCCCTTAGGGCTGCCTCGCGCCCAGAGCCTGGTCCCTTAACCTCTACCTCCAAGGTACGAACGCCATGCTCCATGGCCTTTTTGGCTGCATTCTCGGCTGCAACCTGGGCTGCAAACGGGGTGCCTTTCCTGGATCCTTTGAATCCATTGGCCCCTGCACTTGACCATGAAATGGTGTTTCCCAGCTTATCTGTAATGGTGACGATTGTATTATTAAATGTGGCCTTAATATGGGCGATACCCTCAGGGATATTCTTTTTTACCTTTTTAGCGCCACGTTTTGGTGGTGACATTTATCTCCTCCGTAAAATTATACTTTCTTTTTCTTCTTTATTGCTGCACGCCTTGGGCCCTTTCTGGTTCGGGCATTTGTACAAGTGCGCTGCCCTCTTACTGGAAGGCCTCTTCTGTGCCTAAGGCCTCGATAACACCCTAAGTCCATGAGGCGCTTAATATTCATGGAAACCTCACGCCTGAGATCTCCTTCAACCTTGTATTCTGTGTCAATAATCTTACGAATCTTCGTTATATCTTCATCTGTCAACTCGTCAGTCTTTTTGTCCCAGGAGATACCGGCCTTATCCAATATCTTCTGAGCAGAGGTCCTTCCTATTCCATATATATAGGTAAGGGCGACCTCAAGACGCTTGTTTTTAGGAAGATCTACTCCTGCAATACGAGCCATTTTCCCCCCTAATTGCTATTTATCCTTGGCGTTGTTTATGTCTAGGGTTTTTACAAATAACTCTTACTATACCCTTACGCCTAATTATCCTACAATCTTTACATCTTTTCTTAACCGATGCTCTAACCTTCATATCAGTTCACCTTAAACTATTTTGAACGATAAATTACCCTACCCCGTGTTAAATCATAGGGGGATAACTCAACTGTGACCCTATCTCCGGGAAGAATTCTGATATAATGCATCCTCATCTTCCCAGAAATATGAGCCAAGACCTTGTGGCCATTATCAAGCTCCACCCTGAACATAGCATTTGGTAGGGTTTCAATAACTTTTCCTTCTACTTGAATGGCATCTTGCTTAGCCATATTTCATTTCACCTTCTTAAAATCAAATATACTATTTAAATAAAGCCATCACTCAAAATATCAGGCCCTTTGGCTGTAATTGCAACAGTATGCTCAAAATGTGCGGCCAACGAACCATCCGCAGTGACAGCTGTCCAACCATCATCTAAAATCCTTACTTCATATGACCCAAGGGTTAGCATTGGCTCAATGGCCAGAACCATCCCTTTTTTTAAAATAGGACCTGTACCTTTAGTGCCAAAATTAGGCACCTCAGGCGGTTCATGCAAGGCCGTCCCTATTCCATGCCCTACAAATTTCCTAACTACACCGAGTCCATGAGATTCAGCAACCTCTTGAACTGCCGAAGAAATATCACCTAATCTCTTTTTAACCTTGCATTTCGAAAGGCCCCTATAAAGGGCTTCCCTTGTAACTTCGAGAAGCATCTGGGCCTCCTCACTTGGGGCCTTGCCCACAAAAGCACTAAAGGCTGCATCACCAAAATAACCGTCATAAATAACACCTAAATCAATACTTACAAGGTCACCAGTCCTCAAAAAATGTTCGAATGACGGTATTCCGTGAACAATCACCTCGTTTATCGAGATACAGGTGCTGGCAGGATAGCCATGATAGCCCTTAAACGCCGGTATTGCACCTCTTTTTTTTATCTTTTCTTCTGCTATCCTATCTAAATCACCAGTAGAGATACCTTCGTCCAGTATTTCCTTAAGCTCAGATAAAATCTCCGAAACTATTTGATTTGCTTTTCTTAGTTTTTCGATCTCCCAGGGGGCCTTTAACCTTATCCTGGAGCCACCATATCTTTGTTTCACAAGATTGAATTACCTGCCTTTGAAACGAGCCCCTTGAATCAGTCCTTCGTAATTCCTTGTTATTAAATAAGATTCTATTTGACCAAGTGTATCCATTGCAACACCCACAACAATCAACAAAGCAGTACCTCCAAAATAAAAGGGCACATTGAATTTGGATATTAGAATACTTGGCAATACACAAACAAAGGAAACATATATGGCACCAATTAAAGTTATTCTTGAAAGTACATTATCAATGAACTCAGCTGTTCTTTTTCCTGGTCTTATGCCTGGGATATAGCCACCATTTTTTTGAAGATTTTCCGCTATGTCAGACGGATTGATGATAATTGCAGTATAAAAAAAGCAGAAAAATACAATGAGTACCACATAAATGGTCTCATAAACAAATGTTCCTGGCATCAAAGATTGAGCAATGGATTTCATCCATGGAACCTGAATAAAGTTTGCAATGGTTGCAGGAAACATAATTATTGACGAGGCAAAAATAGGTGGAATAACACCAGCTGTATTGACCTTGAGCGGCAAATGGGTGCTTTGTCCACCGTAAACCTTTTTACCTATAACCCTTCTGGCATAGTGTATAGGAATGCGTCTATGTGCCCTTTCCATAAAGCAAATAAAGGCCACAACACCTACCATAAGAATTATAAGAACCAGCATGAAAGCTGCATTAATCTCTCCTGTCCTCATAAGCCTGAATGTATCTATAATGGCCGAGGGCATCCTTGCCACAATACCGGCAAAGATTATGAGGGATATACCATTCCCCACGCCTCTTTCAGTTATCTGTTCTCCAAGCCACATCAAGAACACAGTACCAGTCATCAAGGTTAAGGCCGTCAAAAGACGAAATGCCCATCCCGGATGGGCAACGACAGGAATTCCACCTGGGGCAACCATACTTTCAAGGCCAATGGCAATGCCTAAACCCTGTAAAAGGCTTAGTCCAACAGTTCCATATCTGGTATATTGACTAATCTTTTTTCTACCCTCTTCTCCCTCCTTTTTAAGCTCCTCTAGTTGAGGGATAGCAACCTGCAAAAGCTGCAAAATGATCGATGCGCTGATGTAGGGCATAATACCCAGGGCAAAGATAGAAAATTTTTTAAGGGCGCCACCTGAAAACATATCGAACATGCCAAAAAGGGTACCTTGAGCCCTGGAAAAAAAAGATGCTAATGCTTGGGCATCAATGCCAGGGGTGGGAATCTGAACTCCTATTCTATAAACAGCCAACATGAATAGGGTGAAAAGGATTCTGTTTCTAAGCTCAGGATAATTAGCTAAACTGTCTGCGCCCTTAAACACTTGTCATCTCCAACTTCAGCAAGTTATCGAATAGATATAATCTCAACACTCCCACCGGCCTTTTCTATCTTCTCTTTGGCTGTATTACTTATGGCGTGAACTTGGAGCTTTACCGGCTTAGAAATATCGCCGTCACCAAGGATCTTTACATATTTCTCACGCTTTTTTATTAGGCCCTTATTCTTCAAAAAATCTATATCGATAACCTGATCGGTTTCTAGCTTATCCAGGACAGAAACATTTAAAACACCAAATGATTTTCTAAAGGGATTTTTAAACCCTCTTTTGGGAAGCTGCCTGTAAAGAGGCATTTGACCACCCTGAAAACCTGGAGGAATAGAGGCACCAGAACGAGACTTTTGCCCCTTGGTTCCTCTGCATGCAGTCTTTCCATGACCGCTTCCTGGGCCCCTTCCAATCCTTTTCTTCTTTTTTTTAGACTTATTATGTGGAACCAGTGATTCTAAGGTAATCATTTTGTCTATCACTCCATGAAATTATGCAGCTTCGGTTTTTTCCTGAATAAATTTTCCCCGAACCTTTGCTCTGAATACAGAATCTTGTAAATCCTTCAGCCCTTCAAAAGTGGCCCTTAAAACATTGTGAGGATTATTTGTGCCTAGACATTTTGTTAAAACATCATGTACCCCACAAGCCTCCATAATGGCCCTCACAACCGCACCGGCAATAACACCAGTACCTGGAGGTGCAGGTTTTAAAAGTACTCTGCCAGCGCCAAAATGCCCTATGACCTCATGTGGGATGGTGGTTCCAACAAGCGGAACCTCAATCATGGACTTTCTTGCCCTCTCTGTAGCCTTTCTCAAGGCATCAGGCACTTCCTTGGCCTTTCCAAGACCAAATCCAACCTTACCATTTCCATCCCCCACAACAGCAAGGGCACTAAAGGAAAATCTACGGCCACCCTTAACAACCTTAGCGACCCTGTTAATAAAAACTATCTTTTCAATTAGTTCTTGATCCTGATTTTCTATGTTAGTAAACAACATTCAACCCTCACTGCTTTTGTCTAAAATATTAATCCGCCTTCTCGGGCACCTTCGGCAAGGGCCTTGACTCTTCCATGGTAAAGATAGCCTCCTCTGTCAAAGACCACTTTTTCTATACCTTTGGCCTTGGCCTTTTGGGCAATAAGTTTTCCAACTTCTTTGGCCATTGCTGTCTTGCCGCCTTCTATCTTCTGCCCTTTGAGTTCTTTACTAAAGGATGAAGATGCCACTAATGTAATTCCCTTATCATCATCAACTATCTGGGCAAAAATATGCCTATTGCTTCTAAAAACTGATAAACGCGGACGCTCTCCCGTGCCAAATATCTTTTTTCTAATGCGCATCTTGCGCCTAAAACGAGCCTTAACCTTAGGATGTGTTGTCTTTCTCATTATCATAGTATTTCCTAATTTAGCCTATTTTGCTGCTGCCTTACCGGCTTTCCTGATTATTTCTTCATCAGAATATTGAATTCCTTTACCCTTATAGGGTTCTGGTGGCCTAAAGGCCCTAATTCTTGCTGCAGTAAGTCCGACAAGCTCTTTGTCAATACCTTCAACGATTATTCTTAGGTCCTTTGAAGTATCAACTTTAGCACTAATACCTTCTGGTAAAGGGAATTCTATTGGATGAGAATATCCAAGATGCAATACTAGATTTTTTCCCTTGGATTCCACTTTGTAACCAACACCAGTGACAATGAGCTCCCTGGTAAAACCCTTTGTTACACCGGTAACCATATTGGCAATAAGGGCTCTAGTGAGGCCATGAAGTGCCTTTGTAGGCTTTGAATCATCACTTCTAGTTACGGTTATCTGGTCACCTTCGTATTTGACTTGAATCTTTGGATGAATCTGTCGTTCTAATTTTCCCTTTGGCCCCTGAACCGAAATATTATGGCCACTTATCTGAACCTTGGCCTCTTTTGGAACCTTTATTGGCAATCTTCCTATTCGAGACATTTTTACGCTCCACTATTACCAGACTTCACAAACTACTTCACCACCAACTCCGGCCTTTCTGGCCGCTTCGTCAGTTAAAACTCCCTTAGAAGTTGAAATTATGGCTATACCCAATCCACCTCTCACCACTGGAAGTTCGTCCTTACCTTTATAAATACGACGCCCAGGTTTACTTACCCTTTGTAAGTTCCTCAATACAGGAACTCCCTGGTGATATCTCAGGGTTATCCGAATAATACCCTGCTTGCCATCCTTTATTATCCTAAAACTATTTATAAACCCCTCTTCCTTTAATATCTGGGCAATATTTTGTTTCAGCTTTGAGGCCGGAATATCCACCTTTTCGTGTTTGGCGGATATTGCATTCCTAATTCTTGTGAGCATATCTGCTATGGGATCGGTCATTGACATAGGACTACACCTTTATTTCTTATTTACCAACTGGATTTGGTCACACCTGGCAAAAGGCCAAAAGAGGCCATTTTTCTAAAACATATTCTGCAAATTCCAAACTTTCTAATAAAGGCCCGAGGCCTACCACAAATTGGACAGCGGTTATATTTTCTAACCTTGAACTTTGGCTCCCTTTTAACCTTTTCCATTAAAGCTTTTCTAGCCAAAATAATCCTCCTAAAACTATTTCCTAAAGGGCATTCCTATTGCATCTAGCAGGCAAAAGGCCTCTTTATCGGTCTTTGCACTAGTAACAATGGTTATATTGAGGCCCTTGATCTTATCAATTTTATCGTAATCAACCTCTGGAAAAATTATATGCTCCTTGATCCCCAGACTGTAATTACCCCTTCCGTCAAAGGCCTTTTTTGAAATCCCACGAAAGTCTCTTATTCGAGGGATTGCTATGGCAATAAGTTTTGTAAGAAAATCATACATCCTTCTTCCGCGTAGAGTGACCCGGCAGCCAATGGGCATCCCGGCCCTCAACTTAAAGGCAGCGATTGATTTTCTTGCCCTAGTGATAACAGCACGCTGCCCGGCAATCTGGGTCAACTCCTCAAGAGCACTATCCAGGATCTTAGGATTCTGTATGGCCTCACCCAAGCCCATATTTAGAACTACCTTTTGGATCTTGGGAACCTGCATCCTATTCTTATATCCAAATTCCTCAATGAGCTTGGGAATGGCTTCTTTTTCATATCTCTCAGCAACATTTAACATTATAACACTGCCTCCCAAAGGCTACTTGCTTTCAGTCGGAATTGCTTCACCGCACTTTTTACATACTCGAACCTTTGACCCGTCCTCCAATATCTTTTTACCTATTCTCACAGGGTCTGTACATTTAGGACAGATCAACATCAAATTAGAAATATGTATTGGGGCCTCTTTTTCAATAATTCCGCCAGAAGTCCTGGGTCCAGGCTTGGTGTGCCTTTTAACAATCTGTGCCCCCTCTACAATGGCACGGTATTTTTTAAGGTCGATCATCTTTATTCGACCTACTTTTCCCTTATCTTTTCCTGCCATGACCATCACACGGTCATTTTTTCTAAGATATGTTTTCTTTTTTTCTAGGCCCTTCATCGTCCTTCTCCAAGTTAGATCACTTCTGGAGCTAGAGAAATGATCTTCATAAATCTCTTTGCCCTAAGTTCCCTGGCTACTGGCCCGAAAATTCGAGTCCCAACTGGCTCACCATATTGATTAATCAAAACGGCTGCATTCTCGTCAAAACGAATATATGAGCCATCGGGTCTAGGTATCTCCTTTTTGGTCCTTACCACAACCGCACGGGCAACATCGCCCTTTTTTACCTTGGAGTTGGGAATTGCCTCTTTTACTGAGACAACTATGGTATCTCCAACACGGGCGTATCTTCTTCTAGTGCCACCAAGCACTTTTATACAAAGGACCTTTTTGGCCCCGGAATTATCTGCAACATTGAGCTTGGTTTCTTGCTGGATCATTTTTCATCCCCTTAATTCACTAAAAATTTATGCGGCTCTTTCCACTATCTCTTTGACAATCCAGCGTTTTCTTCTACTAATTGGCCTGTGTTCTTCTATGGTAATTATGTCACCAACACGGCACTCATTTTTTGGATCGTGAGCCATGTATTTCTTTCTTTTTTGAACAAACTTCCCATATATAGGGTGCCTAAAACGCCTTACAACCACCACTGTGACAGTCTTATCATTCTTATCACTGACTACCGTTCCAGTAAGTATTCTTCTAAGTCCCTTAGCCTTTTCCATGATTAGACCTCAGCACCCTCTAGTTGTTTCTCCCTAATGACAGTATTTACTCTTGCTATATCACGCCTTACTAGTTTGATACGCGCTGTATTTTCCAACTGATGCGTTGCATGTTGAAAACGCAAATTGAAAAGCTCTTTTCTTAGTTCTTGTTCCTTTTTTTTCAGTTCTTCTATGGTCATTTCTCTTAATTCCGCTGCCTTCATAATGTGTCACTCCTACTTACAATTTTTGTAGGAATAGGCAGTTTATGGGATGCAAGCCTTAAGGCCTCCCTTGCAGTTGCTTCATCCACACCTTCCATCTCATAAAGAATTCTTCCTGGCTTCACAGGGGCTACCCAATATTCAACACCCCCTTTGCCCTTTCCCATTCTAGTTTCTGCAGGTTTTTTGGTAACCGGTTTATCCGGAAAAATTCTGATCCAGATCTTCCCTTTTCTTTTGACATGGCGTGTAATTGCAATACGGGCTGCTTCTATCTGCTGGGCAGTTATCCTTCCACGTCCAAGGGCCTTTAGACCAAAATCTCCAAAATTAAGGGTATTCCCCCTCTGGGCTACACCTTTAATCCTACCCTTTTGATGCTTTCTAAATTTTATCTTCTTTGGAGCTAGCATCTTTTATCACCCAATTTAAATTAAATATCAATTGATACATATTCTGCGTCTTTATCAGGTAAAACCTCACCCTTAAATATCCAAACCTTAATACCTATTACACCATAGGTAGTAAGAGCCTCGGCAAAGCCATAATCAATGTCGGCCCTCAAGGTATGTAAAGGAACTCTGCCTTCCAGATACCATTCACGGCGAGCCATCTCTGCACCACCAAGCCTTCCAGCACACTGAACCCTGATACCCTGGGCGCCAAACTTCAGCGCAAGCCCCACTGCCCTCTTCATGGCCCTTCTAAATGAAACCCTTCTTTCAAGTTGAGCAGCAACATTTTCTGCCACAAGTTGGGCATCAAGTTCAGGCCTCCTAACCTCGGTTATATCTATTAAAACAGGGCCGCTTGCAATTTTTTCCAGGGCCTTTTTTAAGGCCTCTATCTCAACACCCTTTTTACCAATGACAATTCCAGGGCGGGCAGTATGAATCTTAACCCTAACCCTTTTGGCAGCCCTTTCTATTTCTACCTTTGATATCCCCGCATGGGCCATTCTGTCCTTGACGCACTTTCTAATCTTATGATCTTCTAAGACCCATTTAGGATATTCTTTATTGGCAAACCATCTCGAATCCCAATTTCTGGTAATTTTCAGCCTAAGCCCTATTGGATTAACCTTTTGACCCAAAATCGCCTCCCAAAAGTACTTCTAAAATTCGTCTAAAACAATTGTTATATGAGACAGTTTATGTCTAATTCCATACGCCCGTCCCATTGCCCTTGGCCGCCACCTTTTTAATTGTGGTCCTTGATCGACATAAATCTTTTTCACATAAAGGCTGTCTGCATCAAGATTCATATTTTCGGTAGCGTTAGCCAAGGCTGACTCCAGAACCTTTTTAATTATTCTGGCAGCCTTCTTTGGTGATAGACTGACAATTTGCATGGCCTCATCCACTGGCTTGTTGCGTATCAAATCCGCAACCAGACGGGCCTTTTGTGGAGAAATACGTCTATATTTGGCTATTGCCCTAGCCTCCATGATCTTCCTTCCTATTTCTTCTTAACCTTTGATTTTTTATCTGCAGCATGTCCGTAAAAGGTCCTGGTTGGGGCGAACTCTCCGAGTTTATGACCAACCATATTCTCAGTAACAAAAACCGGAATAAACTTTCTTCCATTGTGTACTGCAAATGTAAGCCCTACCATGTCAGGAATTATCATGGAGCGCCTGGACCAGGTCTTAATAACTTTACGGTCTCCGGTCTCCTTTGCCTTCCTGACCTTTTTCATCAAATGTTCATCAACAAATGGTCCTTTTTTTACTGATCTTGGCACGAGCCTATTCTCCTTTATTCAAGACCAATTACTTTTTATGCCTGCTTCTGACAATAAATCTATCGCTTGGTTTCTTCTTTCTTGTTCTGTAACCCTTTGTAGGCCAACCCCAAGGACTACATGGATGCCTACCACCTGAAGACTTACCTTCACCACCACCCATTGGGTGATCCACCGGGTTCATAGCAACTCCCCTAACCCTTGGACGTCTGCCAAGCCATCTGCTGCGACCTGCCTTACCAATGGAAACATTTTCATGATCTAAATTTCCAACCTGACCTATGGTTGCACGACAGTCTTCAAGGAACATCCTGACTTCACCACTTGGAAGCCTAATCTGCACATAACGTCCTTCCTTGGCCATTACCTGTCCAGCTCCACCTGCACTTCTAACTACCTGCCCTCCCTTGCCTGGCCTCATCTCAATATTGTGAACCAAGGTTCCTAAAGGAATATTCTTTAATGGCATACTGTTACCTGGCTTAACATCCGTCACTTCATCAGAAATCACCTGATCGCCAGTCTTAAGGCCAAGGGGAGCAAGTATATATCTTTTTTCGCCATCTGCATAGTGCAAAAGCGCAATTCTTGCAGTCCTGTTTGGATCATATTCAATAGCAGCTACCTTTGCTGGGATACCTACCTTATCCCGTTTAAAATCGATTATTCTATATTTCCTTTTGTGTCCGCCGCCTCTGTGTCTGCAGGTAATCCTGCCATAGCAGTTCCTGCCACTTGACCTTTTTAATGGCTCAAGAAGTGATTTTTCCGGCTCTTTTTTGGTCAGTTCCTCATCCACAATGACGCTCATAAAGCGTCTTCCAGGTGATGTGGGTTTATATTTTTTAACTGGCATTATGCTCCCTCAAAAAGATCAAATTTTTCGTCTGGATAAAGTCTGACTATGGCTCTTTTGGTGTCAGGCCTTTTTCCCACAAACCGACCACTTCTCTTCTTCTTACCCTTTCTGTTCATAATTTGAACCGCAAGGACCTTTTTATTGAGAAGTTTTTCCACAGCCTCCTTGACCTCGATTTTATTAGCCCTTTTATCTACTTCAAAGGTAATCTGATTATACTTCTCGTTAAGGATAGTGGCCTTTTCTGTCAAAATAGGAGACTTTAATACTGAGTAAATATCTTTCATTTTAGCCTCTCTTCTAAGGACTGGATGGCCTTTTCCTCTATTAATAAATATTCATATTTTAAAATGTCATAGACATTTATGCCCTTTTCCAAAAGAACCTTGACACCAGGTATATTTCTAGACGAAAGCTCTATATTTTCATCCTTTTCCTTTGTAACTATCACTGCCTTTTCACAATCAAATGCCTTTAAAAGGCTTGCCATCTTTTTGGTCTTTATTTCGTCAAGGCCAAAATCGTTAAGGACATATATTCTATCAGATGCAACTTTATCACTTAGGGCCATCTTTAAGGCCAACTTCCTAACCTTTTTAGGTAAATTGTAAGAATAATCCCTAGGTTTGGGGCCGTGCGCTACTCCTCCGTGCCTCCACAATGGATTACGAATACTTCCTACACGGGCCCTACCTGTACCCTTCTGACGCCAAGGCTTTTTACCTCCACCACTGACCTCAGCTCTTGTTTTGGTGGAGGCTGTGCCAGCACGCCTTTTAGCCATCTGCCAGCGAACTACCTCGTGAAGAACTCCAATTTTTGGCTTTATGCCAAAAATATCGTCGGACAGGGTTATATCCCCTACCTTCTCTTTTTGTGCGTTATAAACTGCCAGGGTTGCCATATCTGCCCTGCTCCTATTTATTTAAAATATACCATGACCATCTGGTTGACGGCCCCACAAACGCCACCCTTAACCAGGAGAAGATTCTCTTCAGGGCGAACGTCAACAATAAGTGAATTTTTTATGGTTTTTCTGTTTCCTCCCATCCGTCCAGGCATTCTCTTTCCTTTTATGACTCTAGAAGGATAGGCACTCATACCCGTTGAACCAGGCGCCCTATGGTGTTTTGAGCCATGAGCCATTGGCCCTCTTGAAAAACCATGCCGTTTAACACCACCCGCAAAACCACGTCCCTTGGTAACTCCAACTATATCAACGAGTTGACCAAGATCAGCATCACCAAGAGTTAACCGTTGACCTATGTTAAACGCCTCAGGGTCATCTACGGGCACCTCTTTTATGTAGCGAAAACCAGTATCCACACCTGCTTTTTCTACATGCCCCCTCATGGGTTTGTTAAGCTTTTTTAAAGGCTTTTTACAAAAGCCCAACTGTAGGGCATTATAGCCCTCTTTTTCCACTGTCTTTTTCTGTAAAACAACACAGGGACCAACTTCAAGAACTGTAACAGGTACTTTATTGCCATCTTCAGCAAATACCTGCGTCATTCCAAGTTTTTTACCCATTAAGGCCTTAATACCAGCCATTACTATAGTCCTCGTTTATAATTTAATTTCAACATCAACCCCAGCAGAAAGCTCCAACTTCATAAGGGCATCAATAGTCTGCTGGGTGGGCTCTAAGATATCCACCAACCTCTTGTGAGTGCGAACTTCAAACTGCTCCCTAGATTTTTTATCAATATGAGGAGAGCGAAGAACTGTATATCTATTAATCCTTGTGGGCAAGGGAATTGGCCCTGCAATCCTTGCCCCAGTCCTTCTCGCTGTATCCACTATCTCACTAAGAGACTTGTCTAATTGTTTATGATCATAGGCCTTAAGCCTTATTCTTATTCTTTGTGTGGGAACCATCATCCCGTAATAACTCCTTAAAGTTCGCTTACTCTAAGATTTTACTTACAACCCCTGCACCAACAGTACGTCCACCTTCCCTGATGGCAAACCTCAGTCCCTCTTCCATTGCTATGGGCTGTATTAACTCTGCCGTTATCTTTACATTGTCACCTGGCATCACCATCTCTACTCCCTCAGGTAGCTCCACTACTCCTGTAACATCTGTCGTCCTAAAATAAAACTGAGGACGATATCCTGCAAAAAATGGAGTGTGACGCCCTCCTTCCTCCTTAGATAATACGTAAACCTCAGCCTCA
>WFZZ01000098.1 GCA_015489315.1 Deltaproteobacteria bacterium
ACGACATTCCCTTTTTTGAAAAAAGGTGCACTGAGGTAAATTCAACGGAATTCTATCTGGATAGAGGCGGCGACCTTGAGTTGAGGCTTGTGGTTAAGGAGCATCCAAAGCTTTTTGTTGCAACCGACTTTCACTATACCCCAAAGGTCAGCCTAGTTTCAGAAAACGAGCTAAGGCACCATCTTACATGGGCAGACATAGACTGGGAGAGGGTAAAAAACGAGGTCGAAAGGGCCTTTTCCATTGACTGGGATAGGGACGTGGAGCTTTATGTCCATTGCCTTAGAGAGCCGTTTTCCTCTGGAAACTTTCCCCAAGAGGAATGGATCTTTGTGGGGACTGGTGACTATGCAGTTATAATGGGAAGGCCCAAAAAGATAAACCTTACTGTCCTAAAAAAGAAGGAAGACGAGGAAGAGCGCGAGGTCCTTAAGATAATATTTTCAATAGATTTCAAGGAGCCCGACATTGTAAGGGAGCTTTTTTCTTGCCATATAGATTGTCCGTCTGACACTACCTTTTTTGAGCTAAAAAGGGAGATATGGGAAGAAGACACGGTTCAGCTAAGGGCCTGGTGGAAGGTGGTTCATTCTGACTGGGAAAGGGTTGAAAGGGATTTTCTGGCTGAAAAGGGCCTAAGCCTCCAGGATATAGAGCTATTCATCAGGCTTTATAGATACGGAGAAGATGGTCTTAAGGAAGTGGATGGCCAAGGGGGGGTAATTCTTCCAGGCACAAACCACTGGCTGTTCACCGGGCTAAAGGACGGATATGCCTATGAGGCAAGGATATACCTTCAAAAAAAGGGCTCAGATGAGCTAAAGGAGCTTTTCTTATCTTCAACCTTTTGTCCTGTTCCCAAAAAGCCCGACCACATAGTCCTTATTCCTATTGATGAAAGAAGGGGCTACTGTTACTGGCACCTTGACCAGGGAACCCTTTCAAAAAAGCTTTCAAGGCTTAAGGATAAAACAGGTGAGGAGGTAAAGACCTTCATTAAGGTTTACCACGAATGGGCAGGGAATCTCTATCACCAGATGGACAAGGACGTAGAGGTTCATTTAGGCATTGCCGATAACTGGTATCTAAATCTTGAGCCTGACAGGGTATTTAGGGTCCAATTGATATCTGTTTCAAAGGATCAGGTATTGCCCTTGACCGATGTGTCAAACTCCATCCAGACAGCAAGGGTCTTTCCAGGAAACAATCCAATCCAGTTTCGAGAGGTAAACTTGAGTGCAGGCCATCCAACCAATCGAAAGCTAGAGTCCCAAATGGGCACTGCTGAAAACTCCATTGGGCTTTTGATCCTTCATCTTCATGCCCATCTGCCTTACATAAGAAAACAGGTCTCCTATGGAGAAAGCGGTTTTTGGCAGCCAATGGGTTATCCGCCAGAATGGTTTCACGAGGCGGTAAAGGATACCTATGTCCCCCTAATCCTTGTCTTTGAAAGCCTTGTTAAAGAGGGTGTGGATTTCAGGATTTCAATGGACATCTCTCCTACCCTCAGCAACATGATGAGATGCCCCTTTCTTCAAGAAGAGTTTCTTAAATACATAGATGCCCATATTCGCCTTGCAAGGGCAGAGGTGGATAGGACAAGACGCCAGGCCCTTCAATACCACAATACTGCCTGGATGCATTTAAATAGATTTCTTGAAATAAGGGATTGTTTCCTAAGATATGATGCGGATCTTACAAGGGCCTTTAAAAGGTTTCAGGAAATGGGGCTTATTGAGATTTCAACCTGCGGGGCAACCCACGGTTTCTTGCCCTTTCACACCGCATATCCCCAGTCGGTAAAGGCCCAGATAGAAACGGCAGTCCTTGATTATGAAGATACCTTTGGGGTAAACCCAAGGGGGATCTGGCTTCCAGAATGCGCCTATGTGCCCGGCCTTGAAAAATTTATCCAGGATGCAGGCCTAAGATACTTTTTTACTGAGACCCATGCAGTAACCCTTGCCGACTGTCCAGTGGCCTTTGGAACCCATGCACCAGTATTTCTTAAAGGGAGTGACGTGGCTGCCTTTGCAAGAGACCCCGAGACAGGGAAGCAGGTTTGGAGCGGGGAAGAAGGTTACCCAGGGGATCCAGACTACCTTGATTTTCACTTTAAGGGCGGCCCGTTAAGGTATAACAGGATAACCACTAGGACCAATGATTATAAGGAGCCATACGTCAGGGAATGGGCCTTAGAGAAGGCAGCGCGCCATGCCCAGCACTTTATGGAATCAAGAAATTTTCGCTTTAGATACATAAAAGACTGGTTCTGGAAAAAGCCCCTGGTGGTAGCCATGTATGATGCTGAGCTTTTTGGCCACCACTGGTTTGAAGGAACAGACTTTTTGTATTTCCTACTTAAAAAACTTTACTACAATCAGAATGAAACAGAACTTATAACCCCAAGCAGCTATCTTTTCAGGTATCCGAGAAACCAGGAGGTGTTTTTGAATCCTTCTTCCTGGGGTGACAAGGGAACCTTTGACAAGTGGATGTACGGCTCTGTTTCATGGATGCACAGGCACACCCACGAGGCCATAAGGGAACTTACGGCAATGATAAGGGACTGGAAGGAAAGGGCCTTTAATGACGAAATTGCCAAAAGGATTGTTAAGCAGGCGGCAAGAGAGGTCCTTCAGGCAATGAACAGTGATATTCCCTTTGTAATATCAAATGGGCACTTTGTGGATCGAATGAAGGAATATTACTTTGAGGACCTTGAGCGTTTTTGGATACTTGCATCCATCTATTGGGATAAGGAGAGAAACAGTAGCTCCAATATCTGCCGCCTTGAAAACCTTGAAAAGACAAACCCAATATTTCCAAGCATTGATCCAGGGGTGTTTTTGATTTAAGAGCTAATGTGTTGAGATAATATGAGAATTTACTTGGATGTTTGCTGCTTAAATCGTCCCTTTGATGATCAAAGACAAGATAGAATTAGATTGGAAACCGAAGCAAAATGATATGAATAAGTTCAATTTAAAGGCAGAAGATCCATTAAGTTGGATAGTGGAGATATTAAAATGAAGCCTAAATATGATATGTCGATGATAGAAATTCAAAATAAAGGGGACGAAATATTATGTGAACATTTAGGGATAGTAGGTATGTTAAAATTTATTCAACAATTTGATTTAGGTTTCGGTGATTATACAAAAGAAAGAGAAAAGATATTGGGAAATCCTACTATTGATGAAATTAAAGC
>WFZZ01000099.1 GCA_015489315.1 Deltaproteobacteria bacterium
TGATATTATCTGCCAGATTGCTAATACCGATTTCGCTTATTTTTAGAGAGCCGATAAGATTTTCAATTTCATTGATGACAAAAGTAGTGACTCCTTTGGAAGTAAGATAAGCTATCAGATTATAAAAATGGGATCTGAGGTTACTAAATTCTTCCATGGCCAACATGTAGCCCCGCATACTATCAATTACGACGGCCCTTACGCCTTTTTCTACGTGGTGACGGACCATTTCTAAAAATTCGTCAGGATAAAGCTCGAGCGGGTTTATCCGCTCAAAGATTAACCCTTTTTTCAAAGCTTCTGCTAGAGGAATGTTGAGCTTTTGGCATCTAGCAAGCATCATTTCCAGATATTCTTCAAAGGCATAATAAACGCTGGGAATTCCCTCCTGTACCAGTTGGGTGATAAATTGTGTCGTAAGGGTAGATTTTCCCAAACCGGATGGGCCTGTAATAAGAGTCATCGTGCCGGCTTCTATGCCGCCTCCTAGCATCTCATCGAGCTCTTTTATGCCACTGCTAAAGACGCGCCGATCTTTAAGGGTATGGACCGGCTTTTCGATGAGGTGTGGAAAGACCTTGATACCGGAAGAAGTTATCCGGAAAGGATGTTCGCCTGAAAGGACGTCAGAGCCTCTAAATTTAAATATTTCTAAGGTTCTAGAGCTTACAAAACGGGCCTTAGATGGCCTTAAATACAAACGTATGATGCCATCCACCGCCATTGAGATGGAAACCAGACTTTTTATTTCTTGAGCATCTGCCAGAAAAAGGGTGGTGCAATTGTTTGCCAGCAAAAACTTAATGAAGGCGATCAGACGACGCCGGAAAGCATATTCGTTGGCGGAAAGGTCATGAAATACGGTGACCGAATCCAATACTAAACGGTCCGACCTTTCTTCCTCTACCGCTTGGTATAATTTTTGCCAAAAAGATTCTTCTTCCACCTCCGCCGGATAAAAGACCTCATAATCACCGACGTGATTTATCTCTGAAGGTTGAGGCGAAAAATCCCGGATCTTGAGGGAATTAAGGTCCCAGCCGAAACCGGAGACATTTTTGCGTAGCTGAGCCGCACTTTCAGCCAGGGTGACATAAAGTCCCTTCTCGTCCTTTTTTATTCCGTCAAGTAACCATTGCAAGGCCAAAATGGTCTTTCCCGTGCCCACGTCCCCTTCAATGAGATAGGAAGAGCCGCGGAAAAAACCTCCTTTTAAGATAAGATCTAGCCCGGGAATTCCTGTTGGAACTCTTTCCATAAAATTTTGCTCCTTGATTTTTGGTTAAAATATTTTTGAAGTCTCTTCATAGCTTAGGTCAAAAGCTATTTGTGAATTAATATTTTATATATTGTTTTGCACTTTGATAAAAATTATAGGAATAGAATCATTCTTGCAAGAAATTTTCCCAAAAAATATATAATTTTTGCCAATTTAAGTGTTAAGTTTATGAACGAGCGATACGACTTTTATTATGAGATTTTAAAACACTTAAACCGCTGATAAAAATGTGTTTCTCTACCTTTTTATCAGCGGTTTAAGAGCCAAAACTAGTAGAAGAAAGCAAAAACGATCTGTGGTTAGCGGATTAATAAGGGCCCTTGATAAAATAGGGCCCTTCTATCCTTAAGCCACTTTTTCAAGACTAGCTCTTAATTCCTTAAGAGAGTTGACCACTACTTCTAAGCGAGGAGAAATATCTTCTTTTAGAGTCCTGAAGACCTTTTCTGGCTCACTTCGGTGCTGGATAAGTTCGATTATCTTGAGGGCAGAACGGTGTAACTCCTGGTGCTCTGGGATCAGCCGGCTGAGTATCCTTTCCTGTTCCGAATTTGCGGGTCTAAATTGGGCAAGCCACTTACCCAAGGCGCACAAGGAGGCGTCGGTCTGTACCTTTGGGGGTTCGTACGCCAGTATCCCTTCAAGGAGCTTTTCCCGCCACTGAAAATGCTGGAAGGTCATACCCATGACCCTCACGCCTTCTTCCGCCTTTTGGCTGGCCTCCTCCAGGGCTTCCTCTTTTACCGTGAAA
>WFZZ01000100.1 GCA_015489315.1 Deltaproteobacteria bacterium
ACTATACCCAATAGGAATATTGCGTTAATATATCCCTTTTTCATTTTAAGGGCATTCTTCCTAAAAGATAAAGTGTAGATGAGTAATAATTATTTTTTTCAAAATTTATTTTATGATCTGCGATCTTAAAAAGATTGGCTGCAAGTTCCTTTTTACCAAAGGTTTGTGCATATCTGCCAAGTATGGCATACATACCTGCTGAAGTATCTTTTACGGATATACATTGCTTTTTTAGGTTAATAATCATTGGAAGTCTTCCAAACTTTTCAAAAAATAAGGATAGAAATTCAAATCCCTTTTTGAAAAAATCCTTTTTAGCCCATGCCGAATATAAAAAGACCCTATAAGCATCAAAACCAAAATTTGGTCCTTTTTCAGAGACCTCACACCTTAATTCATTGTTATTTAGGGTGACTTTTACCCAATCAGAAGGAAGTTTCATATAGGTAAAAGCAGAACAATCAAGTAGTATGGTGCTTGAAGATATTATCTGGTTCCAAAAATTTGTTAAGTCAGCATCTTTAAATAATTTAAAGGCACTTATAATCATATAGGATGGATTTATTGTTACTGCTGTATTTTTCCCTGCTTGGCAGAATCCATAATAGCCAGGTAAAAGAAGGATTTTATCTGATAAAGTTATCGATAGATTTTCTCTAATGTCCTTAACAACTTTTTGAGCTTCATTTTTAAGATTATTATCTCTCCAAAGGATTGAGGCCTTTAAAAGGGCAAGGGCTATAAGTATATCGCCATCAAGGGCATTGTTATAATCTTTGATTTGCCATTTGCCATTTGGCCTTTTGCCCCATGACCAACAAAAGAGTTTATCTGCCCCCCTTTTTTGGAGATTATTTTTGGTCCATTTCCAAATTTTATAAAATGCTTCTTTATCATCGTTATTATAAGCCAGGAGCATACCATAGCCCTGTCCTTCTGAGTGAGAGATATTGCCTTGAAAAGAATCTATTACTCTGCCATCTGTTGAAATAAAATTTTCTTTATAATCCTTCCAGGTGAATCCGTGGGCACATTTCCCACAATACAGAGGAAAGATTAATAAAAAGCTCAAAAGACTAAAAAATAAGTTTGAAAAAGAGCTGCCTTTAATCTTCACCTGAAAGCCTTTTTTTCTTTCTTCTCCTTAGATAAATTGCAAGTATTACGGCTATAACAGTTACTGAGGTTATTAATAAAGTAACTAATAGCCAGGGATAACTTCTCAGATAAAAATCAAATTCATCAAATTTAGTAAGATTCCCTGTATAGTATTTAGGACCGAGCAGGTGACTTTCCACTTTACCAATGTCATTTAGCGGGAAAAGAACAAGATCTCCTTTTGAGCTACTTCTTATCTTTCCAATCCATAAGAGTCTTGACATATTTAAAAAGGCCGATGAGTCTTTTGCTGTCCAAAGCAAAATGGATTTCCCCTTTGTAATTGGGGACTCAAATTCCATTAAAAGTCCTGTTTCCTGATCCAGGCTCCCCAGTTTTTCTTTAACTATGCTTTTTTCTTTATAGGGCTTTATTGGGAAAAGGGTTGCGAACCCTCTAAGCCTTTCTTCTAATTTTTGGCACCATGATCTATCCCTTTTCCCAGACAGATTATCAAATTGAGGATATTTCACAGTAATTACTGGCTTGAGCAGTTTCAAAGGCGCTTTTTCCATAAATTTTTGGGGTATTTCATCTATGCTTCCGAGGAATATGGTTTCCTTTTCTTTTAATAGATTAAGATTTGAGGAGATGTGGATTTTTAAAGGTGCCATCCCTGTTTTTTGTCCTAAAAAGGCCACTAAATTTAAGGCAAGGGTTGAGCGGGGAACATCAATTTTTGTGAGAAATATGCAAGCTCCACTTCCTGTTGCAACTCTTGAAAATGGAAATCCTGTATCAAAAAAGTATTCAATAGCCGGCATTTTCCCCCAATGACTCATTTTGGGAAATCTGATAATAGAGTCATCAAACATTGTTAAAAAAATGTTCATATCCTGAAACCCTTCACATCTCTTTATTATCTGGGGAATGAGATATGAGACGAAGGTAATGGTATTTTTACCTGGTTTGAAAAGATAGGTGGGAATTGAAATTTTATAGTTTTCAAATATGGCACCATTTTCATTGTCAAGGTGAATACTTGAAACATCCTTGCCATTTAACATGATTTTTAAATTGGAATCTTTTCTCAAGGATGCAGAATAGGCAAAGTGAAGAAGCATGGTGGCATACTCATTCGGTTTGATGTAAAGGTCTGATGGAAGATAAAATTCGAGCTTAAGTTCTTTTTTATTCATGCCTCTAAATGTATGTGTTGAAAAGCCAAGGGCACTAAAAAATATAGGATTGCCTGGAGACAAAAAACTTTTTTTATCATAGGGTCTCAATGCTGGAATTGATGTTTCATGGATAATCATGCTTTTTGTTCTAGGAAATGAAAGGGATAAAGATGAAAAGGCTGTAGCTGCCTTTTTGACCTCTTTTTCATTATTTCCTGTTATAATTATAATTACATGCTTGTTATCTATCTTGGTCACATTTTGGCCATTTTCATCTTTCCTTTTATAAGGCACATGTTCTATGGAAATAAGAGAATTATAACTTTCAATTTCATTGTTTAATTTAAACTTTTGAAGCTCATTTTTGGGGCCAATAAAGATATTATCCATCCCCTCCTTATATTTTTGAGAAATACTTATCAAAATGGGCCTGTAATCCATTCTTGCGCCAAGCCCGCCAGCTACAATGGAAGCAATATTTAAAATGGAGTCATTGAGCCTTGTGAGAATAAAATTTATTTTTTTCATTGGAATGATTTTAGGGTCTTCTATAAAGGTTGGAATACTGGACAGCTTTAAAGGGATACTTTTTAAGGAGTAATTTATGCTAAATTTGGATTCTTCCAATTTTACAAAGGTCCAGAGTTCTGGAGCAAATGGATCTTCACATTCCTTTTCAACATGTTGGGCAACCATAATGGTTAACTGGTGATAGCCAGGGTCTAGAAGTTCTCCTGGAATATCAACATTAACAATTCCCTCATTGGAAATAGGGTCTAAGGCTACTTGTTTTAAGGGAATTTCATCCAATAGAACTGTCAATCTTGATTTATAGGCCAAAAGTGCTGAAGAATTGACATAAGGAAATGTAAACGTTGCAGACTCAACATTCCAGCGTTCTGGAATTGGGAAACTAATTTCATATGAATCTTTTAAGGAATGAAGTGTAACATTTTTTACTGGCAAAAACTTATTTAAATAAAAAGTTTGAGAAAGGACATTTGAAGTAAATAAAGGTAAAAAAGCTAAAATTAGGCTTAATACCAGAGCCTTTTTATGTGTTTTTTTCATGCCTCTCCCCTTTTAAAAATTAAACAACAATTGATCTTGGTTTAACAATAATTTGAAATACTTTTTCTTTTGCAATTGAGGTAATTTCTCGCATTGCCAATTTAGACGCCTTCAATCCTTGGCCAATGAGATATATTATTCCTTTTACCACTGGAACCTTTTTTCTTTTTCTCGCCTGATAAAGTTCCCATCGTTTACTATCTCCATATACATAGGCAATAAGATCTTCAATATCCTTTGGATCTTCAGCTAAAAATTGAAATGCAACTTTTAAAAGATTTGAAGATTTATTTTTTACTATTCTGACTATCTTGGCTTTGATGGAGAAATCATTCCCATAGCTATCTTTGGTATTTATAATGACTTCTTTACCCAGTCTTAAGTCATTATTTTCTGCTTTTATTGTGATAGCCATGCCTCCTAATGAAATGTCTAAGATGCTACCAATAATTTTATTTTTTTCATCCTTAAACGAAAGAGTAATTTTGCCAGATGCCCATGTTCTAGGGTAGTTTCTAAGCTGATGCCTTTCATATACGCTTCCCAAGCACATGATTAAAAGGATAATATGGAAAGTGGTCCATATGGTGCAAATCATTACTACATCTCTATCTAATGGAAATGTAACCCAACGATAATATGCAAAGGGAATAGCTATAATGCAGATTACAAGTAATCCTAAATATAGCCATCCATAAGGACTAAAAAAATCTTTGATCAAACTTTGTCCCTTTGGTGTTACCTTAAAATGAGGTCTTCGAGGGTTAAAAAAGACCTGAATTATTGCAGGAACGAGAAAAAGCGAAAGCGCAGTTTCATACAATTCAGAAAAAAGAGGCCATCTAAACTTACCGAAAAGAAAGTCGCTAATGAAAAAAGATGAAATTAAAAATGGAAAGGCATAGGCAATTACCTGTGGAGCAGATGCCATATAAATCCTAAGACCAAAAAATAAATACAATATTGGTGCTACAAGAAAAATAGTACGGGCAATGCCAAATAGCCAAAAAACACTCGAATTCATGTATGAAATTCGCTGGTATAGCCTTAATCCCTTCTTTAAAAGGGGGTTTTTTAGTACCAAAATTTGTATCATTCCCTGAGCCCAGCGAACCCTTTGAGAAATAAAATCAGTAAAGGTTTCTGGAGACAAGCCACTAGTTACTGGATATTCAAAATAAAGACTCCTAAGGCCCTTACTATGAAGAGCTAAAGATGTTTCAGCATCTTCTGTAATTGTTTCCCCTAAAAAGCCACCAACTTTCTGTATAAATTTTTTTCTTAAAAGTGCTGCAGAGCCGCAAAAAAAACTGGAGTTCCAGAAATCAAGCCCTTTTTGTATGGCGCCATAAAACATTTCATTTTCTGTTGGTGCATCCGCAAAAAGGCCTAAGTTTTTTTCTACGGGATTTGCATTAATCATAAAATGTGGTGTTTGGACCAAAAAAAGTTTAGGATCTCTTTGAAAAAAACCTACAACCCTTTTAAGGATATCTCTTGTTGGGACATGATCACAGTCAAGGATAAGGAGAATATCTCCTTTGCAATGAGGCAGGGCAGCATTTAAATTGCCAGCCTTGGCATGTGAATTATCTTTCCTTGTTCTATAAAAGAAGCCATATTCATTACAAAAATTTTTAAATATCTCTTTTCTTACCCGGGCCTTATTCCGGATTTCAGGATTCTTAGAGTTAATTTTTTCATCTGTTGAACCGTCATCAAGTATGTGAATAGCAAATCTGTTTTTGGGATAATCAATAAGATTTGCTCCAATTGCAGTTATTTTCACAAGACTTAATGGTTCGTTATAGGTTGGGATTAGGATATCAACAAATGGAAGATCATTGTTATTTAAATGGGCAGAACGTTCTCGAGATATTGGCATTACATTTACGAAAAGACCAGTAATAAAAATTAAAATACTATAAAGTTCTGCTAGAAATAAAAGTATCATTGGAATGAAGTCAAAAAAATTTGTGAAAATAATGGTACTTGTAGCACGCCAGTACAAATATCGAATTGCCAGGAATCCACCCAATAAAAAGATGACTACTCTTATTACAGTATTAGATGAAATCGGGAGCTTAATAAGGATCAAAACCAGAGTAGTAATTAGAATCCCTAGTTTAAACTGGTCAGAAAGTGGTAAATTTAAACGAATGAGATATAGAAAAACTAAGAAAAAGAAAGAAGCTAAAAATAA
>WFZZ01000101.1 GCA_015489315.1 Deltaproteobacteria bacterium
CCTGCTGCCTCAAAGGGCAGTCTTGTTATGGCCATAAATTTTCCAAATATCACTGCCCCTGCCACAATCATTATTATCATGCAGGATGTCTTGACTGTATCCGTAAGGGCCATCTTAAAAGCCTTCATGGTAAACCTTCTTCCCAGGGCCACAATGAGTATTGCAAAAAAGCTACCGGCTGCACCGGCTTCTGTTGGCGTAAACCATCCGAGATAAAGGCCAGACATTACAAGCACAAAAAGTGTTAGCATTTCAATCGACCCTGGAAGGCTTTTGATTTTTTCCTTAAGGCTTGTCTTTTTTGAGCTTGGGGCAAGGGCTGGCCATTTTTTGCAGATTATCCAGACCGTTGTCATTAGTAAAAGGGACAGGATAATTCCAGGAATAAGGGATGCAAAAAATAGCCTTGCAATGGATTTTCCAGTATAAAGGCCGATTACAATCAATACTACACTTGGCGGTATCACCACCCCGAGGGTGGCTCCACTTGCAACACAGCCTGAACTTAGCCTTTTGTCATATCCAAGCCTTTTCATCTCTGGAAGGGCAACAGAACTCATGGTGGCAGCAGTTGCCGCATTTGAGCCACAGATGGACGCAAACCCGGCACACGCCATTATGGTTGCCATGGCGATTCCACCCCGCACTTGCCCTATCCAGGCCTGGGCCGTTTTATAGATCCTTTCACTTACCCCTGCATAGAAACATATATTTCCCATGAAGATAAAAAGCGGGATAACGGCAAGGCCATAGGAAGAAAATATGCGCCACATCTCAGAAGTAACAGAAGATAGGGCTGCCTGGGGTGTAACGACCAGGGAAAATCCAAGATACCCTACAATTGCCATAGCAAAGCCCACGGGGATATCAAAGAAAAAAAGTGCAATTACAAGACCAACTATACCCCAAAGTCCAATGACAGTTGGCGACATGGCTAATTTTTCTCCCTTAAAAAGGCGCCTTTAAATGTGGCGTAGATGCAATTTATGGCAAGAAGGAAAAGACCAAGGGCTACTCCAAGGGTCACTGGATAAAAGGGAAAATTTAAGGTCTCTGAAAGCTCGCCACTTTTAATGTAGGTTATTCCAAGCATTAGCATTTTATAGGCACAAAGGAGAAAAAAGGCACCTGAAAGGGTGCCTCCTATAAAGGAAAGGATTGCCTTTAGCTTTCTGGGCAGGTGTTTAAATAAAATGTCAACCGAGATATGGCCCCTTTTTTCTTGGCTGTAGCCAAGTCCAAAGGCTGTTACAAGGGCGCTTGCATAACCCATAAGCTCAAAGGAGCCCACAAGTGGATGTCCAAAGGGGCGAAGGATCATATTGATTACGGCAACGATCATCAATGCCATCAAGAAGATTACAGATAAAAAAAGGAAAAGCCCGTTTATCTTTTTCATTTAAAATAAAAAAGGCCCTTTATAAAAGGGCCTCGTGTTTTTTTATTTGGATGAAAATTCCTTTTCGTATTTTGACTTAAGTTTCATCAAATCCTCAAAAAAGGCCTTTGCAGGAAGCCCTTTAGCCTCGGTCTTTTTGATCCACTCATCCTTTATAGGTTCAACTTTTCTGTGCCAAAGTGCATATTCCTTTTCATCCAGGTTTATGATTTCTTCCTTATATTTTGCCTTTGCCCAGCTTACGGATTCGATCACGTGTTTATCAATATATTCACCTGTCCAGAGTGAATGTTCCCTTGAAAGGTCGTTAATCACCTTTTTGACCTTTTCTGGCAAAGAATCCCATTTCTTCTTGTTCATTACTACTGCAAATGATGTGGTCTGCATGTTACAGATGGTCACATACCTGCAGGATTCTGCAAAATTAAAGTCCTTTAAGATATCAAGTGAAGAAAAAATTCCCTTTACAATGCCCTTTTGAAGGGCTTCTGGAGTTTCAGACATTGGCATGGCCACAGGCACTGCACCTAAAAGTTTTAGGGGCTTAACTCCTGCACCAGTACATCTAAGTTCATAGCCCCTTAAGTCATTTAGATTTCTAATGGGCTTTTTTGACATGATATTTGCCGGAGGGGCAGTAAAAAGGGCGATTACCTTTACCTTTGAAAGGCTCTTTGGCTTATATTTCATATATAGATCATAAAGGACCGCATTTGCCACCTTTGAGCTTGAAAATCCAATGGGTAAATCAACACCAGCAAGAAGTGGAAACCTGCCTGGCTGATAGGCAAAGACCACAACCCCAATATCTGCCACACCGTCTATTACTCCATCCATCATGTTCTTGGCGCCAAGGAGAGTGGAACCAGGAAAGGTCTTTACGTTTATAACCCCTGCGGTCCTTAGCTCAACCTCTGTTTTCCACTTTTCCATCTGAACGCACGGAAATGTGGAAGCCGGGGGAAAGTTTGCATAGGTGAGCGTGATTGACTGACCATATGAAATGGATGTTGCTAAAAGCACAGTAAATATTGCAAAAAATCCCTTTAAAAAACTTCTTGCCTTCATTTTTTCATGCCTCCTTTATCTATTATCAAAAATCCTTTTACTTTTTCTTTCTGACCTAGGAAGCGCCCCATAGTCAACAATCTGGACATCTGCAGAGATCATGACCTTACTTTTTATCTCCTTTTGTATCTTGGCCTTTATGTCATCGTCCCAAGCCGGATCCCCAGCGCTATCCCTTTCTACCTTTATTATCATAAAGTCCTTTGCATCCCTTCTTTCGACAATAATATTATATTCACTGGAAATTCCATCTATTTCTGAAAGTATTTCATCTATCTGGCCTGGATAGATGTTAACGCCTCTAAAGATTATCATATCATCACTTCTTCCAAGTATCCTGTCATGCCTTGGGAAAGCACTTCCACAGGGGCAAGGACCACTTATCTTTCTAGTAAGGTCCCTAGTCCTATAGCGGATAAGGGGACTTGCCTCTTTTTTTAGTGTGGTAACAACCATCTCCCCTATCTCACCTTCCTTTACAGGTTCAAAGGTCTCTGGATCTAAGAGTTCCAAAATATAGTAATCTGCCCAATAGTGAATCCCTTGATGATACTTGCAATCGATTCCTGGCCCTGGTCCATATAGCTCGGTGAGTCCTGTTATGTCAAAAAGGTGCTCTGCCCCAAGATGATCAAGGATTGCCTTTCTCATGGCCTCGCTACAGCGTTCAGAGCCCTGAATCACAGTCTTTACATTGATTTTGTCCCTAAGCCCCCTTCTTTTCACCTCCTCACCCAAAAGAAGTGCCATACTGGATGTGCAACAGATACATGTTGATTGTAGATCCACAAGAAACTGGCATTGAAGGTCAAGGTTCCCAGGACCTACGGGAATTGCCATTGCCCCAACCCTTTCAACGGCTGCCTGAAATCCTGCCCCTGCTGTCCAAAGACCGTAGCCAACAGCTATCTGGACCCTGTCCTTTGGGCCAATTCCAGCCATCTTGAGGGCACGTGCGAAAAAGGTTATCCAGTCATCTATGTCCTTTTGCGTGTAAGAAAGTATCTTTTTCTTCCCTGTTGTCCCGGAAGATGCGTGAATCCTTACAACCTTTTCTTCTGGAACGCTCAAAAGCGGAAAAGGATATCCCTCCCTTAGGTCATCTGCTTCAGTGAAAGGAAGCCTTTTAATATCGTCAAGTGTCTTTATGTCCTCGGGCTTAACTCCTGCTTTGTCAAACTGCTTTTTGTAAAAGGGACAGTTTTCATAGGCATGTCTAACCGTCCATTTGAGACCTTCAAGCTGAATCCTTTCAATATCCTTTTGATCCTTTATCTCTTCCACCTGAATGTACCTCTTTCTTGAACTAATTTGGTTTCGTGATAATCTCTAGCCTTGCTCGATAGCAGCCAGAAAAACAAAAGTCAAGGTCTTATGTTTTTTCTGAAGTGATGTTTTAAGATATCATTTTAGAGAGTATCAGGGGAAATTCCTTGAAATTTGATAGCCTTAAGGATGCCGAAAGTTTTCTTAATAAGTTCCAGTTTCATGGCTTTAGACTCGGGCTTGAAAGGATAGAGGCAGCCCTTAAGGCCCTTGGTAATCCTGAAAGGGAATATCCATCTATCCATGTGGCAGGAACAAACGGAAAGGGTTCGGTATGTGCCATTACATCCTCCATCCTTGAAAAGGCAGGCTTAAGAGTTGGATTTTATTCATCTCCACACCTTTTTAGATTGAACGAAAGGTTCAGAATCAATCTTAGCCCAGTTTCTGATGAAAAACTTAAGGCCCTTATTGAGGGAGTGGCTTCTTTAATAGAAAAGGGGTGTGAGCTTAGCTACTTTGAGTTTACTACTGCAATGGCCTTTTTGTATTTTAGATGGAAAAAGGTCGATATTGCCATAATCGAAACAGGGCTTGGTGGACGCCTTGATGCAACAAATTGTATTTCGCCCCTTGTAACTGCCATAACAAATATTTCCCTTGAGCATACAGCCTATCTTGGAAGGACCATTAAAAAAATCGCATTTGAAAAGGCAGGGATAATAAAAAGGGGATGCCCCTGTATTTGCGGAAATATAAACGAAACAGCCTTTAGAATCATAGAAAAGGTTGCACAAAAAAAAGATGTCCGAATAAGGGCCCTTGGAAGGGATTTTTTCGCCAAAAAGACATCAAATAGCCCTTTAAAGCAGGTCTTTTCCTATAAGGGCGAGCTTGAAATGGAAGGACTTTCCCTTGGCCTTTTGGGAGACTATCAAGTGGAAAATGCCGCCAGTTCTATTGCCATTTGCGAAGAGCTTAGAAAAAAGGGATTTAGGATTGAAGAATGGGATATAAGAGAAGGGCTAAAGAGTGCCTACTGGCCCTGTAGGAATGAGATAATAAAGGTAAAAGGGGGTTATGTCCTTTTGGACGGGGCACATAACGAAAGCGGGCTTAAGAGACTTTCAAATTTTTTAAAGGACTTGATCGAATCTATTAGGCCAAAAACCACTACTTTGATTTTTGCCGCCTCAAACGAGGGTGAAGACAAGGATTTTTCTAAAATGCTTAAGATAATCTCTCCATTTTTTGACAGGATAATAATTACCGAACCAAAAGGTCCAAGAAGGCCTGTTACCATAGATGAGTGGAAGGCGTGCATCCAGGGTTCAAATATAGAATTTGAAAAGGAGCTTAAAAAAACGGTCGAAAAGGGTGTTTTTAGAAAACCCCGCCCCTTTCTTACTGTGGTGGCTGGGTCTTTGTACCTGATAGGTCCCTTCAGGAAAATTTTATCAAGACTTGATATGTTGGCTTAGAACTGAACAAAAGCCAGATATTTTAAAGGTGTTCAGGGTATTGGGATATTTTTTGAAATTTCCTCAAGCCTTTTAAGGCTATTCCATAT
>WFZZ01000102.1 GCA_015489315.1 Deltaproteobacteria bacterium
AAGGTAAAGGTCCTTTTTGATAAAAGGGCCCTTGATTTTCTGGATATCGAATCCCTCATATTTTCTGCTGAAAGGCTTGCAGAAACCATTACTAAGACTTCTTAAGCCTTTTTATGGCCTCTTTTAGTGCCTTTGGAAGCCTGCATAGGAGCCTGTTTTCTATTAAAAGATTTACGCCAAGGACGTGTCCATCAAGTTTTGTTATGACATAGCCAGGCCCTTCAATGTCTTTAGAGTTTTTATCAAGTGCTAATTCTCCCTTTTCACATAGCTCAATAAGTTCTTCCTTTTCCAAGTTGATGATATTTTTATCAGCAAGATCACCAAACCTTTGGATAAAATAGGTGGTAGGCTTTAAATAGCCGGCAACATTTCTCATAAATGGAAGGCCACAGCGCAAAAAATGCCCCTTTGGAAATGTAAAATCTTCTGCCTGTGCCCTAAAAAGAAATGCCTGTCTAGAAAAGGCATAGATATCGTAGTCAGTAAAATGTTCCCTTTTTATGCCAAAGCGCCAATCCAAAAAGGAGTGTATGAGTTCCCTTTCTTCATTCCTTAACAATCTTGGCAATGAAAAATCCCACTGAGTCGATTTTATGCGGGTAAAAGCGCTTGCAAAATCGGATTCTTTCATCATACCTTTTTCCCTTAAATTCTGTGATACCAGGGCATCCTTCAATGGGGACTGAAAAATCCATTACCCTTGCCCTTCTTTTTTCAATCAAATGTTGGACAACCCCTTCGTTTTCCTCTGGGTCAAGGGTGCAGGTGGAATAGACAAGGGTGCCACCGGGCAGGAGAAGGTCAAATCCCTTTTTTATAAGGGCCTTTTGTATGGCAGATAAATTGGTCTTTCCCCTTTTCATGTATTTTATGGTCCCATGCCTTTCATCAAATCGATACTTCCCCTGGCCGCTACACGGGGCATCCACTAGGACCTTATGAAACCTATAGGGAAGGTCTAGGTGTTCCCCCCTTCCAATGGTGACTACTGTGTTGGTAATGCCTAGCCTTTTTACATTTGACAAAAGTGAGGTGATCCTTCCCTTTTTCCTGTCATTTGCCACCACAAGCCCCTTGTCATTCATTAGCTGGCTTATAAAAGTGGTCTTTCCTCCTGGGGCTGCACAAAGGTCAAGGACCTTTTCATTCTCACTTGGCGAAAGGGCAAGAACTGGAAGGGCAGATGAAAGGGCCTGTGGGTAGATATAACCCAGATAATAACTCAAAAGGGGCCTCTGGGCATCAAATCTTTCTATTTTTAAAATTTCAGGGATCTTTGTAGGGCTAAATTCCACACCTTCACTTCTAAGGGTCTCTTTGGCCCGTTTTATTGAAGTTTTAAGGGTATTTATCCTAAAATATGTTGGAAGAGGCCTTTTTAGATGGGTAAGAAATTCATCAAAATTGGGGATAAGTTCCCTTAACTCCTCCAAAAATGCCAGAAAATCTGCCATCAAGGCTTATTTTATTTCTTAGACTTGGAAGTTCTTTTCTTCTTGGTGGTCTTTTTTGTAGTTTTTGTGGCCGGGCATGGCTTTTCAAGAATGCCATTTAAAAAATAGCTGCTAATCTGTTTAGCAGCCGTTTTTACACTGTATTTCTTCCTAGGAGACAAAACCCAGAATCGGGACATTTCGTCAAGGGCACCAAAAAAAGCCCTTTTAAATATCCCAGGCATGACATCCTTTCTGAAAATGCCTTGCTCCTGCCCCTCTTTTACGATATTGGCAATAATGTGTAGATATTCGGCAAAGCGTTTGTTCCTGTACTCCTTCATGAACTTGCTGCTTTGCCTAAGTTCCACCTGTATGAGCTCTGCGAGGTCCTTGTTCTTTTCAACGAGGTTTAAATGCTGAAGGGCAAAGTGTTCAAGCTTTTCACAAGGGCTTTCATATTTTGAAATTTCATTCTTTACACTTGCAATGATTTTTCCCATCTCTTCTTCAAAGATGGTTATGAGGATGTCATATTTGTTATTGAAATAAAGATAAATGGTGCCATCAGCCACATTGGCTTCTTTGGCGATTTCAGCAATTCGGGAGTTGAAAAAGCCATTTCTGGCAAAGACCTTTATAGCTGCTTGAATTATCCTACCATGCTTATCTGCTACTTTCATAAAAGGTATTCTCTCTTTTGGCCAGACTTTTTAAAAGGACCATAAATAAAAAAAGAAAAACATTAGCATTCAAATAATG
>WFZZ01000103.1 GCA_015489315.1 Deltaproteobacteria bacterium
AAAGCTACATGAAGACCCTAAATGGAATATTCTCTGGCCTTCCAATGAATGTTACAGAAGAAAATATACAGGCAAGGATAAGGGGGAACCTTTTAATGGCCATATCAAATAAGCTTGGCCACATGGTCCTTTCCACAGGAAATAAAAGTGAACTTGCCGTGGGATATTGTACCCTTTATGGCGATATGTCTGGGGGTTATGCGCTCATCTCAGATCTTCCCAAACAGCTTGTTTACAGGGTCTCACGGTTTATCAACAGAAAACGCCAGGTAATCCCTGAAAGGGTCTTTGAAAAACCGCCTTCAGCAGAGCTAAGGCCTAATCAAAAGGACCAGGATGACCTTCCTCCCTATGAAATTCTTGACCCCATTCTAGAACTATACCTTGAAGAACGGCTTTCTGTTGATGAAATCTGTAAACGCGGGTTTGAGGAAGATGTGGTTAAAAGGATCGTCAGGATGGTTGACAGAAACGAATATAAGAGAATTCAGGCACCCCTTGGTCCAAAGATCACTTCAAAGGCCTTTTGCTGTGGAAGGCGCTATCCGGTAGCCCACGGCTTTAGACCCTTTTGATTTTTTCCATGAAAAAGCTGGATAAGGGCATTTATATAAAAGACATTGTCCCAGGGAAAAAGGTCACTGGGGTATTTTGTGTTGGAGCAAAAAATCTCCTTAAAAAAAGGGATGGAAACCCCTTTGTTGGCGTAACCCTAGTGGACTGCTCAGGCCAAATTGAGGCAAGGATATGGGACGATGCCGAAAGGCATTTTGAGGCCTTTAACAAGGGGGATTTCATATCCATTGAGGCAGAGGCAGTTGAATTTAACCAAAAGATTCAGTTAAAGATAAATGGCCTCAGTCAGGTGCCAGGAGAAGGAGTTGATATCAGCCATTTTCTTCCTACCTCTCCCTGTGATTTGGATAAGGCATGGAACAAGGTAGAAAGGGCCATTAAAGAAATCAAGGATGCAAGTCTAAGGGTCCTTTTGACAAATATTTTCAAGGACATAGGCATCAAAAAGGCCTTTAAAAGGGCACCTGCTGCCAAAAGATTGCACCATGCCTATATCGGAGGCCTGCTAGAGCATGTTGCAAATCTTTTGGACCTTGTAAAGCTCGTTGTCAGGAAATATCCGTATCTTAAAAAAGACATTCTTGTTGCTGCCTCCATCCTTCATGACATTGGGAAAATAAGGGAACTATCCTGGGACATACCTCCCATTGACTATACAGATGAAGGCCGCCTTATGGGACATATAAATATTGGGATAGAGATTATCGATAGATCCTTAAAAGAAATTGGCCTTAACGAAAACACAGGAAGTATTCTTATACTCAAACACATAATCTTGAGTCATCACGGCCAAAGGGAATATGGCTCGCCAGTCCTTCCAATGACTGAAGAGGCCATGGTCTTTCATCTTCTTGATGACATGGATGCAAAGCTCAACTTCCTTTCTGGACTTAAGGATGTAGCCAAGGACAATGGGGAAGGATACAGGTGGTCTGATTATCAAAGGCTATTTGAAAGGTATTTTTACCTTCCACCTGAAGCTCAGGAACTTTTAGAAAAAGAAAAGGCCCATTCAGAGGATAAAAAGGAAGAACCCACTCAACCAGGGCTCTGGGATCTCTTATAGAAAATTTAACTTAAGGCCTCAAAAAGGGCCTTCGACTGGATGGTCGCAGCTTCCTTTCCTAGCCTTAACAAGCTCTTTCTAGCACTTTGTCCGGTCCTTTTTCTAAGGGTTTTGTCCTTAGAGAACCTCAAAAAGGCGTTAAAAAGCTCATCTCTATCTCTTACCATCACACCGCCGCCGTCCCTTAAAAGGGCATCCCCTGCATCCAGAAAGTTTTTATATTGGGGGCCAAAGATAACGGGCTTTTCCCATGAGGCTGGCTCCATCAGATTCTGCCCGCCTTTATTGACCAAACTTCCACCCACAAAGGAAAAATCGCAAATAGAATAAAGCCCATATAAAAGGCCGATTTCGTCAACAAGGATGCAGTCAAGACTTTCTATAGCAAAGGAGTTTTTTCTAAGTTCACTTACCTTTTTAAAGGAAATTTTTTTTCTTTTCAGAAATTCCGAAATCTCCTTCACCCTTTCAAGGTGCCTTGGCACAAGGACCAAAAAGGCACCCTTAAATTCCCTTTTAAGCTCTAAAAAGGCGCCTGTTATGATTTTATATTCATCTTCCCTTATGCTTCCTGCAACTATCTTTGGGAATGCATCTTTTTTTTGCACGGCCCTTTCAAGAGAACCTTTCTTGAAATTCCCAGGAAGGTCAATAAGGCGCTCATATTTTGCATTCCCACTAACAAAAACCCGTTCTTTTCTGGCTCCAAGGGCAAGAAACCCTTTTCTATCAATTTCTGAAATCACAAATATCTTTTCAAAAAGCCTGAGGGTGTCCGCGATAAGAGGCCTTACTTTTTTATAGGAATTAAAAGATTCTTCAGAAATTCTTCCATTTAGTATTAAAAGCCTTGTACCTTGCCTGGAAAGCTCATTTATAAGATTTGGCCAAATCTCCGTCTCAATACATGCATAACAACGTGGTCTTATGGTAGTTACGGCCCTTTTTACCGAAATTTTGTAGTCAAGGGGATAAAAGATAACATTGTATTCTCCTTTAAATGCCTTTTTGGCAACAAGATAGCCCTGTTCGGTAAAGCTTGAAACCAGAACCTTGAAGGTATCCTTCTTTTCAAGCCTATCTAAAATGGCCTTTATAACTCCAACCTCGCCCACAGATACCCCGTGAATCCATAGATCATAAGGGGAAAGGGCCTTGACCCCTTCATCGTATATCCCCCTTCTTTCAAGCCACATTCCTTTTGGTGTGGCATTTTTCTTAAAGATAGCCGCCCATAAATCGATTGTAAGTCCCACTGGATATGAAAAAAGGCTGTAGGCCTTATGAAAAATGGACATATCACCCCTTTTCCCCAAGAAGTTCATAGAGGGCAATACAGGTGGCACATGATACGTTCAGGGAATCCATGACCTTTTCAATGGGGATCTTTAAAAGTTCATCCATCTCCCTTTTTATATTCTTCCTAATCCCTTTTGACTCTGAACCAAGAACCAGGCAAAAGGGCTCTTCTATTTTTGCCTCATAAAGCCTTTTTGGGGCATGGGCATCTAGGCCAATAAGCCTTATGCCTTTTTCCTTCATTACCTTAATGGCCTTATAGACACTTTGATCCTGGCTAAGTTTCACGTGGAAAATGCCACCAGAAGATGCCTTGACAACTGTGCCATTAATTCTCGCGTTGTTTTTTGGTGGTATTATAACCCCAAATACACCAAAGGCAGCACATGATCTTAAAATTGCACCAAGGTTTTGGGGGTCTTCAATATGATCACAAAGAATAAGCCCCCTGGCGTCTTTAATGGCCCTTTCAAGCAAGATATCCAGAGGTTCCTCCCACCACTTTTTAACTTTTGCCAAAACCCCTTGGTGAACCGCTCCACCAGGAAGCTTAAATTTATGAAAGTCGGGGTACCTTTTTACGGAAATTTCTTTTTTTTCAAAAAGCTCAAGGAGTGCCCTCTGGCGCTTTTTCTTTCCAAAGCCCGGAAGGCAATAGACTTCTAAAACCTTTTTGGGATTCTTCTTTAGGGCCTCTTCTATTGGATGGATTCCCCAGATAAGAAGCGTGGATTTTTCTAAGTTTTCTGCCATCTAGGCCATAAACCAGGAATTTGGGTCGGGTTTAAGCGCTTCAAGGTCTATTTCCGATGTCAAAACACGCCTTGTCTTTTGCCTTTCTGCCAAGATGATGGACTTTAACTGGTTAAATGCCAGATCAAGTTTGTCATTTACTACGGTGTAGTGGTAATTGGTTACCTCTTCTATTTCCTTAAGGGCATTTTGAAGCCTAACCTTGAGTCTTTCCCTGTCTTCGCTACCCCTTGCCATAAGCCTTTCTTCAAGAACCTTCCAAGATGGAGGTAATATGAAGATAGTAATGGCCCCAGGGAACTTTTCTCTTACTTGTCGTGCCCCCTGAACATCGATATCAAGAACTACATCAATGCCCTTTGAAAGCTTTTCTAGAACCTGGTCCCTCCCTGTCCCATAGAAATTTTCGTGGACCCTCGCCCATTCCAAAAAAGCGTCTTCCTTTATGAGCCTTTCAAATTCCTCTTCTGTTACGAAAAAATAGTCTTTTCCATGTACTTCGTGGGGCCTTGGAGACCTTGTGGTGTGGGAGACAGAAAATTCCAAATTATCAAGGGAATCTAATAACATCGAACAAAGTGTTGTCTTCCCTGCCCCTGACGGGGCAGAGATTATGAAAAGGTCCCCTCTATCCACAAAACAGCCTATTTTTCGTCCTTATCATCCTTGCTCAAAAGATCAGAACCAAGTCTTTGGGAAATGGTCTCAGCCTGGATGGCCGAAAGAATCACATGGTCGGAATCTGTTATTACGATGGACCGGGTCCTTCTTCCCTGGGTGGCATCTATAAGTTTGCTGTTTTGTTTGGCTTCTTCTCTAAGCCTTTTCATTGGGGCAGAAGATGGATTCACTATTGCAACGACGCGTTCAGCTACAACAGTATTTCCAAAGCCAATATTTAAAAGTCTGCACTTACAGCTCATATTTATACCTCTTTAGGAATTTGATTTGCCCCTATATTAACAGGTTTTTGGGGCTAAACAACATTTTGCAACTGTTCCCTTATCTTTTCAAGCTCAGCCTTTATTTCAACCACATAGTGCGAAATTGTGGAATCAGAGGCCTTGGTGGATATGGTATTGACCTCTCTATTGATTTCCTGAACCAGGAAATCAAGCTTTCTACCTATCTGCCTGTCTATTTCCAGGTACTTATTAAATTGACTGATATGGCTTTCAAGTCTGACCAGCTCTTCGTTTATATCCAGTTTGTCTGCAAATATTGCGGCCTCTTGAATGATTCGAGATTCATCTATTTCCTTAACATCTGAGAGACGAGAAAGTATCCTTTCTTTTAACTTTTCTATCTGCTCCCTTTGGGTCTCGTGGAATCTTTTGGAGATTTCTCCCGAAAGCTCTTCTATTCTATTGACTCTTTTTACAATATCTTCATATGTGGCCTTGCCCTCCTTTTTGGCCATCTCAAGGGCTGACGAAACAAGTTCCTCAAGGGGATCTTTTACCCATGTCCAAAGGACATCCTCCTCAAGCGGCTCTTCCTTGATAACAATTGCATCCTTCAAAAGGGAGAGAAGCTCACTAACTCTAAGATCATTTGGCAAATCAATACCCTGGCAAAGCCCTTCTACAGCCTCTAAAAATGCCTTTGCAAGAGAAGAATTTGGCTCAAAGGTTACGGTTTTTTCGTCAGTTGTTTGGAACTGGATATAAAGATCGACCCTTCCCCTTATGAGTTTTTCCTTTAAAAATTGCCGTATCCTGTTTTCTATTGGAGAAAACTGTCTGGGCATCTTGAGATGAAGGTCAAAAAATCTTGAATTTACCGAGCGCAATTCAAGACTAAGTCCATATCCCTCACCTGTGACCTCTTTTCTGGCAAAGCACGTCATGCTTCTAAGCATAATAATGTTCCCTTTTTCTAAAAAAGATCAAATTGCTACCCTTTGTTCCAGTGCCCTTCTAAGGGTGAGGGGGTCAGCATACTTAAGATCCATCCCCAAGGGTATTCCACAAGCAATCCTTGAAACCCGAATGTCTTTATCCTTCAAATAATCAAGAAGATAATTGGCAGTGACCTCACCTGAAACAGTGCTGCTTGTTGCTATGATGACCTCCCTTATTCCTTCCCTGGGAATCCTTTCTAAAAGCTCTGAAATCTTTAGATCATCTGGCCCTATGCCATCCCTTGGCGAGATAACCCCCTGTAACACGTGGTAAAGGCCCTTGAAAC
>WFZZ01000104.1 GCA_015489315.1 Deltaproteobacteria bacterium
GTGTAGATACAGCCTATATCTATGTTTCGCCACAGTGTACCTACCAATATTCAAATTGGGGAGAATGTAACGAATCAACAAAACTCCAAAAAAGAATTATTCTGAAAAAAACTCCTAAAGGTTGCATTGAAACGAATCCGCCAGTAACCCAGAGGGCTTGTAATCCTGAGCAAGATAAAGAGAAAAACAAAAATATTTCCCAAAAAGGAGAGGATCAACAAAGAAGACAAAAAAATACTAAGCAAACTCAGAAAGAGTATTATTTTTCAGGATCCGCCCCCGGTATATGGGAAGGTGGCAACTGGGAAAAGGAAGGTCGCAGGGGATTTCATTTCAAGAGAAAAGAGGCAAAAGGCGGGGCCACCAACAAGCATCACTGTCCCTACAAGGCGTATGTCACCGCGGAAGTCTCCGGAGAGATTAATCCATCCGGTGCGCCAACAAATGTGGCTGAAGCTCGAAAAGCACTAGAGCGGGAGGCCAAGGCCAGCGAACATGCACGATATAAGTTCGGCAAGAATTTCAGAGTGGTTCCTTTCTCCATCAGTGACTTTAAAGGGTATATGATGATCAGCGACCTCCGATATTGGGTGGGAAGTGGCAGCTGGATGGGATACAACTCCAGTGGAACCGTCTCCATCGGCCGGGGCTGGGTGTTCAAGGATGGTCAGAGTGCCAGCGTTCGATATGATATTGGTGGCCAGGGTTGCTGGGATAATAGCCAAAAGTCCTTTCAGATGAGCCAAGCCCGTGCCGCCCTGAATGAAGCCCGGGCTATTCTCAAAAGTTTGCGGCTCAGCGGGAAGAAGGGGTTCAATAAATACGCCTACAAGGGACCCAAGCTGGATGGCTCGGATATCCTGAGAGTCACCCTCACCGCTACCCCTAAACGTCCAGCGTATCTTGGCGAAACCATCAAGATCTCGGCAGATGTACAGGGCGGAAAACCCCCATATACTTTTTCATGGCAAGGCAATCACGCAGGAAAAGGTCAAAATGTCCTTTTTGCCTCAAGAACCAAGGGAGATCATAAATTATCCGTAACAGTCAAAGATGCCAGAGGAGATGTAGCCACAGCAGATATCATAATCAAAGTAGAGGCGTTAAAGGTAACTGTGCAGCAGATCTCTCCGCCACCATCGTCGCCCATTATGGTTGGTTCTCCTGTGAAATTTAAGGCAACAATTGAAGGGAGGCCAAAGGGCCCATTCGAAACACTGTGGCAGCCCCATCCTGAAGTTGCCTTTTCTCCTTTTGAAAATTCTTTCACAACCACTGCGGTATTTTCTGAACCGGGAAAACACAAGGTATCGATTCAGATTTTTAAGAAAGAAGGGCAATCAAGCACAACAGTTGGTGAGTCAGAACAATTGATTGTTAACGTGGTCAAACCGAAACTGACCCTGAAGGCCACACCTGCTGCCCCGAAAGTGGGTCAGAAGGTCACTGTCAAAGTGACAACGGGAATGGCCGATGAGCGCAATTATATGGATTTCTGGTGGGATATTCATGGGAATGTTCTCCACGCCGGCCCTCTTGCTGACTTGCGCAAGTACAGTTTCATCCCTAAAGATGCGAAACCGGTTGTCATCACGGCCCATGCAAAGGCAAAGAACAATGGTGCTGACTTGGGGGAAAAATCCATAACCGTCACAGCCGGAAAATACAGCGTCGTGATCACCGAACCCCGAAGGAGAGGACCCGCGCCCATAATTTGGGATCCCAACAAGCGGAAATTAGTGGAGGTTCCAAAGGGGATAGCTGTATTTCAAGATGTTGATGTATCCTGTAATATCAGCCCGAAGGCCAAGGGGAAGATTAGATATCATTGGTTTGTTGATCCCGCGGGATGCACCATCGCGGCACCATATAGTCAAACAACAACGCTCAATGCCCATGCAACGGGAACCTACACCCTGCTTGTCAAGGTATTCAACAAGGACGGAATTGAGCTTGGCAGGGGGACCAGAACCTTTACGGTATCCATATCCAAGGATGAAATTGATGGGTCAAAAAAGAAGGCCGAAGACATAAAAAAATCTCGAAAGCTTATAAAAGAGGCCATGAAACTTTGGGCTAAAGGAAATCTTGGTAAGGCCATTGAAACGGTAACACAGGCCAAGGCTCTAGATACCTCCAATAGCAAAATCGTCAACGTTCTTGACCAAATGCGAAAGCAGAAGAAGATCATTGATGACGAACTTTCAAAAGCTTTGAACTTGATAAAACAAAGAAAATTTGCTGAAGCGGAAAAACAGATTTCCAACGCTGCTATCATCAGTAAAACTTACCCGAAATACAAAAAGGTGGCTCAAAAATTGGCGGAAGCACAGAAAAGGGCTAAAGATGCTAAAACGCTTGAGAAAAGAGCGCAAGCCCTCTGGAACGGCGGGAAGCTGTCAAAGGCAATCACCATCCTTGAACAGGCTGCTGGCATTGATCCTGGAAACAAGAATATTAAGAAGCTTCTTACAGAGAAAAGAAAAAACAAGAAAAAGCTGGATGAAGACCTTAAAAAAGCGGACGCGGCCATAACAGGCGGGAACCTGAAGAAAGCCGGTCGCCTGCTGGAGAATCAGCCCGGCTTTGCTAGACAGTATGTACCGTATCTTGGTGTCAAAAAACGCCTGGCAGAAGCCCGGCGGCTTGAACAGGAAAACAAAAGGAAGCGAGCCAAGGCCGATAGATACAAAGAGGACGGCAAGTCACTTGAAAAAGCCGGGCGTCTTAGGGAGGCGATAGGAAAATATACAGCGGCCCAAAATATCCATTATGATCCTGAACTGGCAAAACATCTTGGCCAGTTAAAATCCAAGGTCGAGGAGTTTGACCGGTTTGTCCGGCAAGGTCGTTCGTATGAGACAAAAAGCAATCTGTCCAAGGCAATTGCCGCTTACGGGAAGGCCCTGGCCATTTGGCATGATCAGAAGATCGCCCGGCATATTCAGGACTTGAAGCACAAGATGACCAGAGCCGGGGGAATATCAGGTCCTGGCAAGACCGTGATACCAAGCGATTCAACTCTCAAACAGGGTGTGTGGGTTTTGACTAAGATAAACGGTCATCTTGGGGTGCCTGTCAACAGTCATCCATACTATTTTGACCAGATAGAGGGCATAGAAGGCAATGTTATTATGACATATTCTGTCAGAAATAAATCTCCCCATTTTAAGACCGTTTTACATTGGCAACGGCCGCCCAATAAGTTAATGCCAGGCTCAAGCATCTCATTTACTCTTTCTCTTAAAAGTATAATAGATACCAAGGAGTATGGTGTTGAAACCTCTCTTTCCGTGGATACAGACGATTTAACATGTAGCTATGTATCAGGGGGGAACAAAATTGGTTATGTATCAATAGGGAGTGGCAGCAAAGTTCCGCAAGTTTCAAAAAGTTTTAATTGGAAGGTTCCCCCGGGGGAAAAAGGGAAAAAATTGACACTTCGTGTGTGTTATCATGGAATGGGATTCAAAAATGACATATCCGGTTGGAAATATTATTATAGCTGGATTCCTTCTGAATCTAAGGCTACTGATGTCATAACGGGAAGTAAAAATACTGACCCAATGGGCTCAGACGGAAAAAATGGAACCGGTCTTTCAGGTAATGATAGGAACGTCACCAACCTAGCCCTTGGAAAACGTGCAACGCAAAGTAGTGTTTATTATGGGACAGGGGTAGATCAGGGGGCACCCCTTGGTGTTGACGGGAAGATCAATCCTCCATCGATCACCCCGTACGGACTGGTTCACACGGCAATGGAACAGTCTCCCTGGTGGCAGGTCGACCTGGGCAAGGTGTATACTCTGACCTTGGTACGGATATATAACAGGGTGGACTGCTGCGGTGAAAAAATCGCCACTCTCCAGGTAAAGGTCTCAAATGATAGCCACGACTGGCAGACTGTTTACAGCCATGACGGGCATAATTTCGACAAACTGGACGTGCCTATCCATGAGATCAGGGCCCGGTTTGTAAGACTCCAGCTTAGGGATAAAAACTTCCTGCATTTCAGGGAAGTGGAAGTGTATGGATTTAGGAAAGGTGGTGGCCAAAGAAAGATATCCTTAGGAGCAAGCAGTACACAGACATTTAACTATCCGAAATGGAATGGGTATATAGTTGACCATTGCGTCACTTGGGGGACAAATTGCAATGGAGGTGGTGCCAATCTTTTTTGTAATTTAAAAGGATTTAAAAAAGCCGTCAAATGGGAACGATATTATCCAGGAAAGACCTGGGTGATAGGCTCTAAAAAGCTCTGCAATGGTTCATTTTGTATGGGATATAAGTCAATAACTTGCGAAGGGCACTAGAAAAACAGGTTCATAGAGCTTCTAAAAAAGTTCATTATATTTTATGGCTATGATATATGAAGAACTTATTCTCACTGGGTCCCTCTTTTTACGTGGTCAAAACCCTGTATATTTCCGGTACCCGCTTATGAAGCAGCCTTACATCAGGAACAAATATATAGTTTGCAGCTCCATAGAGCCTTGGAAGGTAACTTCTAGCCTCCTTGTCAATGGTTATACAAAAAGGTTTTACGCCATATTGACGTGCCTCAAAAAGGGCCATTCTGGTATCTTCTATGGCATAGGGGCCCTTATATTCATCATAGTCCTCTGGTTTTCCGTCACTAAGAACCAAGAGTATCTTGATTCTGGCCTCCACTTCCTTGAGCTTATTTGTAGAATGTCTTATGGCTGGACCCATCCTAGTATAATCCCTTGAGGTTATGCCGATAATCCTTTCCTTTACCGTGTTAGTTAAACCCTCATTGAAATCCTTTATGATAAAATACTGGCATCCCGTCCGTCTCATCCCGGAAAACCCATAGATTCCATATTGATCTCCCACAAGCTCAATGGCATGGGTCAAAAGGACAAGGGATTCCTTGATGGCCTGATTTACCCACCCTTCGGTGGAAGCAGACATATCCACCAGAAAAAGGACTGCTATATCTCTTCTATCCTGTTTTAATCTGTAGTAGAGCCTTTCAGTGGGGCTCAGTCTTGCTTTAAGGTCTGTATATGCCTCAACGTAAGCGTCTATATCTATTTCTTGTCCGTCCTTTTGTCTTTTTTCACACATGAAATCCTGACGCATAAGCTCGAACTGTCTTCTTAGGGTTTCCACCTGGCCCTTGTATTTTCTAAGGGTTGTCTCTATAAAATTTCCAGATGCCCTGTTTGAGTGCATCTCTTTTACAGTGCACCAGTTCTCCCTGTAATCCCCACGTCTAAAATCCCATTCTGGGTAACTGAAAAACAAAAAAGAGGGAGCTTCTTCCTTTTTGGAATCAAGTAAAAGGGTAGGATCATAATAGCCGGTTGCCAAATCCAGGGTGCTTGAAACATAGGAGCTTGGAATCTTACCAAGGTCCTCCATTATTTCCCTTCCAACCCCTTTTAACTTTTCTAAAAGATCCTGATTTTCGTGAAGAATAATATGTTCACAATTTAAAAAACTATCCTTTTTGTCCTTGCAATGGCCCTTTTGAAACACCATTGCCAGTGCTGAATCAATATCATCTGTAATGGACGGGGTATTTTTAAGGTCTTTGGAGGCCTTCTCAAGTTCTTTTTTTAATGGCCCTTTGCATTGGTTTTTTACAATTAAAGCTCCGAGGATTTCTACAAACTTTTTTTCAAGTTTTTTTCTTCTTTCTAGAATTTTTATCTCTAGCTTCGAAAGATTAATTGTGCCCACATAGAAAAAAGGCCCTTTAAGGGGCAAGGTGTTAATCACATTTTGGTTTTTAAGCAAAAATTTTAGGGTATTAAGGGAGTCAATATTTGTGCTATTTCTCTTAAGAAGCCTTTTTACATAGCCTCTAAGTGATTTATCTTTTGGAAGGAACTTTGGATCATAGTTCATCAAGATAAAACGGCCTATTTGGGAGATTGCATCATTTCCCATTAAAGAATTTTCAGGGCCAATTGATTTAAGAAGATTATTTTTAAAGGAAAAAAGGTCCCTTTTAAGTCCGTTAAAGTCTTCTTCAAGCCTTTTTTCTATCCTGATTGTCTCTATCAATGAATAAAGGTTTAAGATATCCGTCTTTTTAAATCTTTCAGAAAGGATATTTAATAAATGAACAATACCTGGTCTATCGACTTCACTTTTGAGTTCGTCTAGCTCTGGAAAGAGCTTTATCAATATGTCTTTTGGAGCAAGGAAGCTATTAAAGCGTATCTGAGAAATCTTGTGGATGGCGCTTATCTTTAAAAAAAGCAAGTTTTCTTCAAGGTTTCTAAACCTCGAAAAGGTCCTTGGAAGATAAACCGTTTCGCCATCTGTAAAAGGCGTATTTGAAGGCTCAAAACGAATGGTTCTTTCAGTAAGCCCAGATGCAAGAATGGATAGCTTTCCAGCTACATCTTCTAGGGTTGCAACACGTTTTGAATTTCCAAAGGAAAGGGCTGTTTCATGGGGCCTTGATAAAAATTCAGTAGCTGGATGTAGCCCCTGGGCCTCATAAATTGAAAGGGCCTTGGTGACCCACTCTTCCATCTGGTCCAGATCAAGATACTCGAGGGCCTTTGAACAATTTTCCATAAAACTAAAGGCCAAAAGATCTGATACTGAACCAGAGATTAGCCTTACAAGCCTTAGAATTTGCCCTATCTTTTCATTTGGAATTGGCCGAAGAAATTCAACTGCATTTTCAACGTGACATGATCCTATTGTGTCCGTGTAAAAGATCTGGATAAGGGCATTTTTTAGGGCATCTTCACGCCTTTTTTCATTTGGGCCAACATTCATTTCTAAAAGACCGCCTTAATCATCTCTTTTAGACCATTTAAAAGTTCTTCGTCATCGGTCAAGGGCTGGCAGATTGCAACTTCACAGGCAAGATTTACATCTATGCCTGATTTAATAAGCTTTCCTGCATGGATTAAAAGTCTTGTGCTCGCTCCTTCTTGAAGGCCCTGTTCCTTTAGCCTTCTTGTCATTCTACCTAGCTTTACTAGATTTGCCGAAAGCCCGTGGTCTATCTCTGCCTCTATTTCTACGATCTTTCTTTCATGTTCTTCATCTGGATATCTAAAATCTATGGCAATGAATCTTTGCCTTGTACTGGGCTTAAGGTCTTTTAGGACACTTTGATAACCTGGGTTATAGGAGATTACGAGCATAAATTCCTTTGATGCATCAAGGATTATCCCAAGCTTTTCAATAGGAAGTTTCCTTCTATCATCTGCCAGGGGATGGATGACAACTGTGGTGTCCTTTCTTGCCTCCACCACTTCGTCAAGATAACATATTCCCCCATTTTTTACCGCAAGGGTTAGGGGGCCATCCATCCAGATTGTTTCACCACCCTTTATAAGATAACGTCCGACAAGGTCACTTGTAGAAAGATCATCATGGCAGGATACGGTAAAAAGGGGCCTTTTTAACCTCCAGGCCATATATTCCATAAATCTTGTCTTCCCACAGCCCGTTGGCCCCTTTAAAAGGAGTGGAAGGCAATGACTGTAGGCAATTTCAGCAAGCTCTATCTCATTTCCAACAGGAAGATAAAAGGGTTTTTTTGATATGAAAAAACTAGAAAGTCTCTGGTCAGACTCCATTTGTGCTCCTTTTAACTTTTTGGATAAAATTTATCATATTACTGTTGATTAATCAACTGAAAAGAATTATAATAGTTTTAAATATTAGAATCCAAAAGGAGGATACTATGAACAAGGAAGAATTATGCAAAAAAATCCAAGAGATTTACCCTGACATTGGCCAGTGCGGAATAAATCTGGACGTAACCTACGATGAGGAAAAGAAGGCCTGGGTTGTCAATCTTGAAAGAAAGGGGAAAAGGCTTTCTCACTATCTGGATGAAGAAGATATCAAGGCGTGCATGGAAGGAAGACAGTGTGTTGCCCTTGGAATTCAGGTTGGAGAGCTTAAAAGGGATGTTGAAGAGATGCCCTCTACAAGACAGTCTGAAGGGGTATAATCTTTAGTTTAAAGGGGCCCTTAAGGCCCCTTTCTCCTCATATTATGAATTCAATCAGATTCATTTTAAAGACAGGGCAAAACGTTTGCTATGATTCCAATGGAAAGCCCATCAACTGTAGCGGAACCGGGCAAGATGGAGAATTCCAGCTGGGACTCTGGAAAAAGGAGAATCGATTTAAAAAAATCAATTCAGACGTTGCCCTTGATAGCCTAACTGGACTTTATTGGACCATTGACGCCAATATTCATACCTATCCAATAAAGTGGCAGGATGCACTTTCTTTTATAAAGGGGCTTAATTCAGAAAAATTTGGAGGCCTTTCTGACTGGAGGCTCCCAAACCGGAAGGAGCTCAGAAGTCTTCTTTTTTTACAGGCAAAAAATCCCCCTCTTCCACCTTCTCATCCCTTTAAAAACATCTTTCATGGCTGGTACTGGACTTCTACAACGGCCTCTATCAATCCAAAATATAGCTGGTATTGCCACATGGGTGGCGCAAGGATGTTTTATGGAAGAAAGGACCAGGAATTTCTCCTTTGGCCAGTTGCCGGAAAAAGCCCTATCCTTCCCCAGACAGGTCAATATAAATGTTATGACGAAAATGGATTCGAAATCCCATGTAAAGATACAGGGCAGGACGGAGAAATAAGGGCTGGAGTAAAATGGCCAAATCCAAGATTTTCACTAAAAAATGAACTTGTGGTAAAGGATGAGCTTACAGGTCTTTTATGGACCAGGAATGCAGACCTTTCAAAAGGTCTTGTAACACTTAACGAGGCCTATGAACTTATTTTAGACCTAAATAAAAGAAACTATGGCCAAATATCATCATGGCGGCTTCCCAATATAAATGAGTTGGAATCCCTTGTTGATGCATCTACACACTCTCCTTCCCTTCCAAATGGTCATCCCTTTGAAAATGTAAGGGAATATTACTGGTCATCCACCACAAGCTTTTATGACCCGATCTGGTCATGGGCCCTTTATCTCTTTAAGGGGGCAACCGGAGTGGGCATGAAAAGCGAGCGGCACTTTTACTGCTGGGCAGTAAGCGGAAACTAAAGTAAGTAACTCAATGGAAGTTCAACATTTCTTTTTGGTAAAGTCAGATGATCTTGAAAGTGGGTGGAAAAAAGTAAAGGCCTTTTTAAAAGGCTATGAACTCATTCACTATGATGACATAAAGTTATTGAAAAATGACTCCATTTCCTCCCAAAATCCTGAATTTAACGAACTTCTTTCAAGGCTTTTAAGAAAAAATAAGAGCTTTTTACAAAAATCTTTAGATGAACTAAAGGATGAGGGATATTGCACTACTGATGATCTAAAGGAGCTTCCCCAAGGGTATCTATCAAAATTTTTACACGGAATCGTCCATTTCTTGGATGGCTTTTATGGGGTTGATTCATATTTTTATAACCTTGAAGAAGGAAGTCACTGGGTTTCCATGCCGCTATTAAGAAAAATAAAAAAAGGTGAAAAGTTCTGGCTTTTAAAGGTATTGGCCAAAAACCTCTTGCCAGATGAACAAAAAAAGGCCTAGTTTAGCTCCACACTAACCATCTTGGAAATACCTCTTTCTTCCATTGTTACACCGTAGAGACAATCTGCGGCCTCCATTACCCTCTGATTGTGGGTAACCAGAATCACCTGTGAGTTTGAAGAAACCTCCTTTAAAAGGAGATTAAATTTTATCGTATTTGCCTCATCAAGGGGGGCATCCACCTCATCGAGGATGCAAAATGGGGTGGGCTTTATAAAAAATATGGCAAAAATAAGTGAAATGGCACAAAGGGCCTTTTCGCCCCCTGAGAGAAGGGAAAGGCTTGAAATCCTTTTGCCAGGTATCTGAATATTAAACCTTACACCTGATTCAAGAATCGAATTTTCATCGCTAAGGCTCAACCATGCCCTTCCACCATCAAAAATCTTTGAAAATACGTCCGATAGGCTTTTGTTTATCTGGTCTATCGCATCCTTAAATTTTTCCCGTGAGGTCCTATCAATTTTGGCTATAGCCTCATTTATATCGGAAATGGACTTAAGTAGGTCCTTTTTCTGGCCCTCTAAAAATTCGAGTCTCTTCCTTTGACCTTCATATTCATCCAAGGCTGTAAGATTTATAGGGCCAAATCCATCAAGTCTTTTCCTTATCTCCCTGATTCTTTCTTCTATCTCAAAAATATCCTCACTGACTGATGCTTCAGCAAATTCCTCTTCAATAATGGAAATATCCCTTCTAAAATCTCTAAGGGATATCTTTGAAAGATGCCCCTTTTTTTCATGGATCCTTGAAAGGGCTATTTTAATATCATTAATTGAATTAATAA
>WFZZ01000105.1 GCA_015489315.1 Deltaproteobacteria bacterium
CTCTTATCTAGAACAAAAATGGGAAATCTTAAGGGTACTGCCCCTTGGCTTTCTTCATGTATGGTATTTCTTAAAAAAAAGGGATTTTGGGTAATGCTTATCCTTTTTGGCCTTGGGATTACAAGCACCATTGGCATATATAACATTCTTCCGATATATCTAGTTCAGGAACATGGATTTAGCGAGATAGAAGCAAATTATCTTATAAGCCTTTCAAGGGTTGCAACACTTTTTACAGCCGTAATTGGAGGATTTCTTACCGATAGATTTGGGGCCATAAGGGTGATAGGCGGGGTGCTTTTTATTACAGGCCTTATTACGGTAACACTTGGAATTACTGAAGGATTACTTTTAAAAATTGCCGTATTTTCTCAACCCGTACTTGCAGTTTGTTTCTTTCCAGCAGCCTTTTCTGCCATCTCCTTCATTTCCAATGAAAAGGACAGAAACCTTTTAGTTTCAATGATTATTCCCTTTGCCTTTGTATTTGGAGCAGGAGTCATGCCAACAATAATTGGGTGGATGGCAGACTATGGGCACTTTAGGCTGGGGTTTGTCATCGCAGGGGCATTTTTGTCTTCTGGATTTTTGATTGCCCTAGTGAACAAAAAGACCTTCTTGAAGATCGATTCCTAATGCCCTTTGTTCAAGTAACCTTTGCTTTTTCTTTATGAATCCTTTTGCCTTATCAAGAACAGCAGAAAGATCCAGAATTAGCGCAATGGACCCGTCACCAAGAATTGTTGCCCCTGAAAAGCCTGGCTGATCCATAAGATATTCAGATAGAGGCTTTATAACCACTTCCTGCTGGCCCACTAGTCTGTCCACTCCAAGGCATGCCTCCATATCTGAAAGCTTGACTCTTACTGCATAAAAACCTGAGCCGTTTTCTTTGCGGCCAGTACCCCTAAATATTTTATTTAGGCGAATAAGAGGAAAGGTCTCCTGGCGCCTTGAAATTATCTCATAGCCTTCTACAGAACTTATCTCTGATTCATCCACTTTGAAGGTTTCCTGAATGGAACTTATTGGTACAACCATTGACTGAATGCCAACCTTTACCACCAGGCCCTTGATAATTGCGAGAGTAAGAGGAATTCTCAAAGATATGGTGGTACCATTGTTTTTTGAACTTTTTACAGAAATGGTTCCACCAATATTTTCTATGTTCTTTCTGACAACATCTAGACCAACACCGCGTCCTGAGATTTCAGAAACCTTACCTGCAGTGGAAATGCCAGGTGCAAAAATGAGAGATTTTAGCTCATTCTCAGTCAAGGAAGAAACGGTTTCCCGAGAAATCACCCCCAGTTCAATGGCCTTGTTGATGATATTATCGGTATCAAGGCCCTTACCATCATCACTTATCCTAATAACCACATGATTTCCTTCCTGGAGGGCAGATAGAACAATTCTACCCTTTTGGGATTTACCAAGCCTTGCCCTTTCTTTAGGTGATTCAATCCCGTGATCCAACGCATTTCTAACAATGTGCTGAAGTGGGTCAAAGAGTTTTTCCATAACCTGTTTATCAAGGGCGGTATCGGTCCCTAAAAGGATGAGCTCTACATCTTTCCCAAGCTTCCTGCCAAGGTCCCTTACAAGGCGTGGAAATCTATTAAAAAGATGTGCTACTGGCAGCATTCTTATCCGCATGACACCATCTTGAAGTTGATGGACTATTCGCTCAAGACCAGATACGTCTTCAGAAAAGCCAAGAAGAACTTCTTTTAATTTTCTAAGTTCCTTGGTTGGCAACAGCCTTTTTTCAAGACAGAGAGAATATATTTCCTTTAATACTTTAGTATTAGTTGCCATTGAAGAACGTAAGACCACAAGCTCTGCTACATCCTCAAGGAGTGTTTCAACCTTTGAAAGATTGACCCTTACAGTCTCTTGCCTCTTTTCGCTTTCTTCAATATATGGCTCTTCTAATACTTGAAGGGGTTCTATACCTTCCTGTACCGAACCAATTACACCGATTTCATCCTTTTCTGTGATCTCAGGTAGCCCTTTTGCTGCGTGGGTATCTATGAGATTTTCAATGGCTGATTCAAAAAAATCTAGACTATCATCATTTATCTCCAGTGTTTCAGTTTCATGGCCCTTTGTTGCCTTTTCTTCTACATCCTTTTTAAAAAGTTCATCAAGACCAGGAAGTCTTGAAAGGAGCTGATTCCATAAACTGTAAAAATCTTCTTTATTATAAGATTTTTTATTTGATAAGATCTCTGTCAGCTTTTCCTCCCACTCCTCAAAGATATTTACTATCTCCATATAATCCATGTAATTGGCCGAATTTTTGAGTCGCTCTAGAATTCCTTGGCATTCCTGTGCCCATGAAGGATCAAACTCACTTGGAATATTTGATAGGGGAGTTCCAATTTCTTTAAAAAAGTCAAGAAAAATAGAATAAAGTTCTTGATCTTCCTCAAAGGAAGGGGTCACAAATTCCTTTTTGATATCATTTACCTTTAATTCTACATCATCTTTAAATATCTCCCTAATTCTTTCTAGGACTCCATTAAGCTCGGCCTTAGTTATTAAACCCTTATCTTTGATCTCATTTTTAAGGGCCTTTAATTCATCAAAGCTCTTTTCACGGGCCATGTAATTGGTAATTCGAATCATCGAATCTATGCAAAAAAGGACCTCCTCAAGAGAGATCTCCTTTTCTTCTGCTAGCATTTGTAACTGATTAAACTGGCTTTCTATCTCTTCTTGAAATATGTTTAAAAGCTCCTGATCTTCAGCCTCTTCTTCCACATCATATGAAGATGAAATATTCTCATGACCATTTTCAACCTTCTCTTCTTTATTAAGTATTTTTTGGAGATCATTTAAAAAATCATCTATATTCAAGGTCTCCTTTTTATTTCTTTCAATATCCTTCAATAAGGCCCTTAACGTATCAACACCCTTAAAGATTAGATCAAAGGATTTTTGCCCTAACTCATGTTTTCCTTTTCTGGAGGCATCCATGAGATTTTCAATCTTATGGGCCAATGTGGCGATATTTTTAAAACCCATGTAATTTGCAGCACCTTTAATGCTATGCATATTTCTGAAACAGTCATCAAGAAGGCCTCGGTCTTTTGGATGCTGCTCTAGAAGCAAGAGATTTGGTTCAAATTCTTGCAAGTTTTCATCCACTTCTACTAAAAAGTCCTGCCACATCTCTTTATCAAATCCTGCCATATCAATCACTCCTTGGGACTCAATTTTGAAATTATCTTTAAGAGCCCTTCATCATCGTTTTTCCCTAAAAATCCCAAGCAATTTAAGGAATTGGCGTCCTTTATGACACTTTCGTCTTGTACTAGGCTCATAAATACTATCTGGGCATTGGGATCCTGTTCCTTGATCATTTTTGCCCCTTCTATGCCGTCAACTCCGCGCATGGTGATATCCATTATCACTAGATCTGGAGAAGTTTCTTTATAGAGTGAAAATCCCTCTGCCCCATCTTTTGCCATTCCAATTACCTTATGGCCTTGGCTTTCAAGATTACTTTTAAGGCGCTTTCTCATAAAACTTGAATCATCTACTATCAGTATCTTCAAACTCATCACTCAATATCTCCTGACATCCAGGCATTTAAAAATTCTGGCATATCTTCAGGGGAAAGCTCATGGTCATAAAGAGAAAGGGATTTTAATTGCTCCAAAACCCCGCCTTTAAGGGCTGTATCACTTTTTTGAATAATCAAAGTCCCTCCATGCTCTTCAATAACATTAAAACCTTCAATCAAAGAATCAGACACGCCAGAAAGTATCACAATTGCCAAATCCTTTCTAAACAGATGGGAAAGGTCATGAAAAAGCCTAAGCGCAAGATCTTTATTTTCATGCTCATCCACAGAAAATATTCCTGCACCAGACTCATCTGAACGCATCATCCATTTCGATAAAGTAGTAGTCAGCCATGCCTGGTTACTAAGCAAAGGGGCAACTGAAGGAATTGTATTTATTGAAAAGCTACAAAAGCCATTCATATATTCACAAAATGGCCTTGAAAGCACAGGACACATAGTTTGAAAGATCAATATGCCTGTTTTTTCAGATGGCCTTAGCAGTGGAAATATCTTTTGAAGTTCTAAAAGCCCTCCTTTTCCACCTAAAAAGACCAAAAGCCTTTCTGCTGGAACCCCAGGAGAAAGTTTTTCTTCTGGCCTTCTTGGATTTCTGGCCCGTCTTATGTTTTGAACGTTGAATTCAAAGGTCTCTTTCACCACCTTTTTAAGTTGCTCTGAAAAGGAGTCCCAGGTGTGATTTCCTACTGGTTTTGCGATAAAATCAACGGCCCCAAGCCTAAGAAATTCCATAACCTTTGGCGTTGTTTCAGGGCTAAAATTACTAATAAGGACTACTGGAGAAGGAGAGCGTATCATGATGTGCTTTAATGCTACATCACCTGTCATTACAGGCATATTAATGTCCAGGGTTATAATATCTGGCCTTTTGTTCTTTATAATTTCAAGGGCTTCTTTTCCGTTGGATGCCTCTCCAACTATTTCTACACCCAAACTTATTTCTAGGTATTCTCTAAGGCGGGATACAAAAAATTTGGAATCGTCAACTATCAATGCCTTTGTCTTTTGACTAGCTTTTTGAGAACTTTTAACCTTATTTTCATCCTTTAACCTCAATGCCTCGATTAATAAAAAATTCCATGGAATTTCTATTGACCTTGTAACTGGTTCACTAAAGGAAAATTTGAATGTCCCCTTTTCCCATGAAAGTATTTCATAAAAGGCTTTCTCTCCCTTTTTATCCTTAGTACTGGCATGGATAACTTCGCCATCCTTAAAATAAATCTCTCCCGAATCCTTTTTTGTAAAAACAGAAAGTTTTCTAGACTTATTTTCAAGACATGCTAGCTGAACGATATCAGGAAGATTTATACCAGCCAAAAAACCACTAAACCCCGAAGAATGATCTTCATCTCCCTTTATATTATTAGAAGATCCTTCTTGAAACTCAATTTTTGCAATTACATCTAAATCAGTCATAGACTCCAGCTATTTATCATTTTGGCAATATCAATGGGTTCAAGCCCCTTGGCACCTAATTTTCTGATCACCTTTTCTGGACCATTTGGTAATAGGCATGTCTTAGGGGTCTGGGCAATTACCTTTCCTTTATTTCGAAGGACCTCCTTAGCACCAGTGATACCTTCCTCATCATCACTAGAGACAAAAATACTTAGAACACCTTCACCAAAGGATTCGCTTGCGGAAAGCAAGGTCAAATCTATGGCCCCTTCACCCTTTGTATTCAGTGGCCGTTTCTCAACTGTGGCTATCCATTCTCCACCTTCTCTGTCAAAGTGGATAGAAAAGTCCCTAGGGATAAAATAAATTCCCTGATTTTGAATGCTTTTTCTCCCCTCTAATAGAGAGAGAGATAATGGCGAATAGGTATCTAAATACTCTACGAAGGATTTAAGATTTTCTTTGGTTGTGCCCAATGAAATAAATATTGGCCCATTTATTGGTGAATTTATAAAAGGAACAATTGAAAGAATGGAAGAATAACTACCGGTGGTTCCATAAATAATTGAAATACTAGAAAATTCCACTTGGATGTTTTTCTTATCCACCTTCTTTGTTCTTTGAGGTTTGATTCTAAGGTATCTTGCCGCCTGTACTTGAACCCTTGCAGCCCTTTTTAAGGTATTTCTTAAATTCTCAGCCTGTTCTTTTAATTCAGCATCTCCATCCCTTGTAGGCTTTTTGAAAAAATCTACTGCGCCAAATCTAAGGGCCTCAAAGGTGACCCTAGAGCCCTCTGAAGTAAAGGCAGAAACCATCAAGGTGGGGAGTGGATATTTGATCATGATATTTTTAAGGACAGAAAGACCGCTCATTCCTGGCATGTGTACATCAAGGGTGCAAACATCAAACTCTTTAGAGGAAAGCTCTCTTAAAGCCTCTTTGCCGCTGAGGGCCTTGGAGGCCACTTGAAGCCTTTCATCTTCATTCAAAATCTGCTCTATGGCCTTACACATCATTGGTGAATCATCAACAACAAGGACCTTTAAGGGTTTAATATTTTGTTCTTGCATTATTTCTCCTAATGTTCCCTTTTTTGCTTTTGTCCTAGCCTTCTTAACTTAAGTTCTCTAGAAATGCCCTTTACCAATTCCCAGAGAACCCTTTCATTTGAAACAATTGTGGCAAGCCCCTTTTCTTCCAAAAATCTTGAAATTTCACCACATGGACAAATTTCAGGAGAAAGGGCAATTATCTTTGCCTTGGCATCCTTTGCCATTTCAAAAAAAGAGGTATCTTTAGGAACCCTTCCACCCAGAACTACAATATTTAAACCGGCACCGAATTCGCTAAAAAGCATGGGGAAAATATCTTTTAGGCCACTCCCATTCTTTTCAAAGCTCAAGTAAAGACCATCTTTCTTCCTTTTAATCCTTGGAATATTATTTTCACTTAGAAGCATGAGCTGGCCGCCCTTTAAAGCCATTTCTCCATGTTCAAAAAAAGATGAATTGCATATACTGGATAGCTCTTTGCTGAAACCAGAAAGTATCTTATGTGGAAGATCGTGAATAGAGACCATGGCCATATTGGCCAAAGGTGCAGTTGCCGATATAAATCTTATAAAAGAACTAATTGAACCATGACCTGAGAAAATTAATAACAGCCCATCTACATCACTTGATGTCCCTATTTCCCCCTTTTTTACATTTTTACCTTTTAGGGCCCTTTTTACTGCCTTAAGATTTGCCTTGGCTGCTATTTTTAGGGATTGAATAAGCTCTTGCGAATTCTTGGACAAATCTTCTGATATAGTTCCTGAAGGCTTAGGAAAAAAGTCAATTGCTCCCAGGCGCAGGGCATCAAATGTTATACTTCCCTGATCTGAAAGACCACTTACCATTACGACAGGAACAGGGCTTTTAACCATTATATGTTTAATGGTGGTTATGCCATCCATAACAGGCATATCTACATCAAGGGTGATGACATCGGGATTAAGTACCTCAATGGCTTCCAAGGCCTCCTTGCCATGTCGAGCCACTCCAACAACATCTATTTCCTTTGATCCTGAAATTATTTCCACCAACTGCTTTCTCATAAAGGCAGCATCATCAACCACCATTGCCTTTATCTGTTTTTCTCTCTTCAATTTAGCCTCCAACAGCACTTAACCATGAACTTTTAAGCTCTTCACTTTGGGACTTCATACGTTTGGCAACATTCTTTACCTGATCCTTTGAAAGAGAAAGAATCTTTGGGACCTTTATGGTTTTGTCCTGCCACTTGTTTGACCAACCAATATTCAGCTTATGACACAACTGATCTGCCAAAAAGACAACAGAGCATGCCTCGAGATCATCTCCTGCACTTTTGGGATAGTGATGGTAACGAATTACATTTACCATCCTTTCTCCAAGACCCCATTTTGTAGCAAGATAGGCTCCTACTTCTGCGTGACTTAGCCCATATCGTTCTTCTGCATATGCTAAGGTGCATTTCTCTTTTTCCTGAAAATCAAGAATGTCCTTGAGATCTTTTGCAAAAAAATTGCAAATGATGAACCGACCAATGTCATGTAAAAGACCCATTGTAAAAAACTCTTCCTGGTCAAAATGTTGGTTCCCATTCATTTCATTTACCAACCAGCTGGATGCAGTGGCGACAGCCATGGAGTGTAACCAAAGTTCTGCCATTGGGACCGGACTTTTCTTGTTGTTAAATCCAAAGGCCTGGGTTAGAGAAAGCCCAAGGACCAAGTTTCTAATCTCATCAAAACCCAAAATGGTAATTGCATGGGCAATACTATTTACCTGCCTGACCAAGCCATAAAATGGGGAGTTGGCAATCCTCAGTATTTTCGCTGCCAACATTGGGTCTTCTTTAATGATCTTTTCAAGGCTTTTTCCACTGGAAGTGACCCTATCCATCTCCATTAAAACCCTATGAAGGGTGTTTGGCATTGGCGGAAGATCTTTTATTTCTTCCAAACGCTTTACTAACAGAGGGGGCATATAGGCTCCACTTTTTATATTTTTACTTCTCTTATATGATTATCGACCTTTTTTACATGAAGCTTAACAAAGAAACAGTTTTAGCCTTCAACTTCATTTTCAAAAAATCCGATAGATATCTTAGGACTAAAAATAATTTTAAAAGTCATAAAAATTTTTTGGGGTTGACCATGGGGGACCTAATACTAACAGGGCCTGCCTTAGAAAGGGCCAAGTCTGAAATTGATAATGCCTTGATACAGGCAGGGGTTCACACTGTTCTTTTGATTGATCAGGCAGGAAATGTGGTGGCTAGTTGTGGTAAAAATAGTAAGGATATGGATATCACTGCCCTTGCCGCCTTAGCAGCTGCAAACTTTGGAGCTACTTCTCAAATCGCCAAACTCATTGGAGAAGACGACTTTTCTTTACTTTTTCATAAAGGGAAACGGGACAGTATCCATTTTGCCAAAATAGGTAAAGATTTTATTCTCGTGACCATTTTTAGCGACGAGGTATCTCTCGGCCTAGTGAGACTTAGGGTTGCAGAACTTTCAAATAGTATTCAACGGATATTTGATAAGGGGACTAGTGTTTAATGGCATTAATTGATCTCAGCAAAAGGGAAGTCCATTGTAAAATTGTCTACTATGGCCCTGGAAGATGTGGGAAAACTACTAATCTTCTATACATATACAATTCAATGAATAGTAACGCCAAGGGTAAGCTTTTGACAATTGAAACAAAGGGAGATCGCACCCTATTTTTTGATCTTTTACCCTTAAATCTAGGTAAGATAAATGGTTTTGACATAAGAATACAGCTCTATACAGTTCCTGGCCAGAGCATTTACGAGGCGACTAGAAAACTCGTATTAAAAGGAGTGGATGGACTCGTATTTGTCGCTGATTCGCTAAGGGTCAGAAGGAAAAAAAACCTGGAAAGTCTCCAAGACCTTATAGCAAACCTTCAAGGATATAACCTAGATATCCACTCAATGCCCCTTGTTCTACAATATAATAAGAGGGATCTGGCAAGCTCTCCTATTCCAACCCTGTCCATAGAAGAATTGGAACAGGATTTGAACAGCAGATTGGGCGTTAAGGCCTTTGAAGCAGCAGCCACCAAAGGTTTAGGTGTTTTTGAGACCTTAAAAGATATAAGCAAAAAGACTGTTAGGTATGTTGCAACAAAACACCTTTTAAGACCAGAAAAACAAATGGAGAAAGCGCTGTGAACAATACATCAACAAACAACAACATTCCAGAACCAGAACTTTTTACTAGCAAGATAGAGGAAACCATAGACGACCTTTTTAAACCTTCAAAAAAAATTGAAATTGATCCATTGACCCAAGAGGTCAAAGAGATTGAAGTGGAAGAGAAAGAAAATGATCTCACCATAGAGTTAGCCTTAGAACCAAATAACGATGGTGAGCAGGAAATCAATCTTAAAAAAGATGAACCAAGTGAAATACCAAAATATGCACAAGTCCATAAAGAAATAGAGAAGACGGAAGAACCAAAAACCGTCGAACTAGAACATGATGAATTTGATTTAGAACTAGAGCTTGATGAGGCTGAAAAGGAAGAAGAAACTCAAGCTGAAAAACCCCTAGAGATTACAGCCTCAACCCACCCACTTCTTGAACATTTACAAAGGCTTAGAGAAAAGCTTTACACCATAGAATGGGAAGCAGAACCAGGGGAACTCAAAGAAGCCATTGGAATTATTGATGAAATCCAAAAAGAATTTCAACTTAATCATGAAGTATCTGAATTACTTTTGATTTCAAAAAAGGTGATGGAGGCCATAGAAAAAAATCCTAAAGAAATATCTCCAAATGCGCCAAGCCTTTTAAAAATTGCAATAGAATCTATTATTGAAAAGGAAACTGAGGGGGATACCCAAAGAGACATTCTTTCAATAAAGGAACAGGTTTCATCTCTTCTTTTAGAAAATCAAGTAACCAAAGACGTTGTACACCTTGAATCTAAAGAAACTGAATTAGAAATCTCAAACGAAAAAGAAGAAATAAATAAAATAGAAGGCACTGAAGCAATATCAGAAGTACATTTGAAAGATAATATACCTTTAGAAAATATTGAAGCCAATTACTTAAGCAATGAAGCGAGCGAACTTATAAAATCCCATCTTGATGCATTAAGCCAACAGGTAAAAAGAATTATTCCCCTTGAAAAGGTCCTTGCCAAAAAGAAGGGCATGGAAAAATTGTATGGTTTTCAGAAAGGATTACGTTTAGCCCTCGAAGAGGAAATAAAAAAGATTTCTGATTTCTTTTTCCCAGGTGAAGAAATCGCCCTTCCTAAAATCCACTACGATTCTCCAAGTATCCCTGAGGAAAAGAAAGAGTCTATCCGTGAAAAAAAGGCAGACATTCCTTGGAAAGAGCTTTATATCCTTTCAGTTGACGGGGTAGAGATTGGCATTCCTATTGAAGAAATAGGCTTTTTTGGAAAACCTCCCTGGCTTAGTAAGAGTTTTATAAAAAAATCCCATATTATACCTCTTTCCAAATTAAAACCTTGGCCCTGGTCCAAATTAAAGGGCATTTTCTCCGAACGGCTTGCTGAACTTTCGGAAGATGAACTTAAAAAACTTAATGCCACAGTAGTTTCCAAAATTGGCAATCAGGAATTACCAATTCCTCCTGACTTTTACCTTTTAGTCCTTTATGACGGCCAAAACTGTATTGCCTTAAGAGTTGGAGATGCACCAGTGAATGTAAAACTTTCAGAAGAGCTATCTTTAGAAAAAACAAATGATACTTGTTTTGAGGGTATCTTAAATATGAATGGCACAAAGGTCCATATAATATCAGCAAAGTCTTTGAGTAGGTCGTAATCATGGAACTGGAATTATTGGAACTTGATATAGAGGAAGAAAAAAAAGGACAATCCCTTGAGGATATTGAGTTTAAACTCCAAGAAGCTGATCTTTATTTGAACCACGGCCTTTTTGAAGAGGCTCAAGAAATACTGAATGACTTACTTAACAGAACAGAAGAAATCGATTCCTCCCTCAGGGAAGAAATCTCAAAAAGGCTTTCAAAGATTCCTCAAAAAACTGGAGATTCAGAGGTCTTTTGTGAGACACCCCAAAAATGTCAAGAATTAACCACGTCAGAAGAAGATAGGTTCAATCAGGATTTTGAAAACTGTCTTGGTCTAATTGAAGCCGGATTCTTTTCTGAAGCCCTTGAGGAGTTAAGGGCTCTTGAGGAAATTGCCTATCAAAAGGGTAAAGTGCAACTAAAAATGGGGGAGCTTTATCTAAAGCTGGATATGCCCTTTGATGCTATTGAATACCTTGAAAGAGGACTTAGTCAGGAAGATGTTTCGGACGAAGAAAGACAAGAAGCACTTTATCAACTTGCATTGACCTATGAACGCACAGGTTCAGTATCTAAGGCAGTTTCAACCCTAAAGGCATTGGTTAATCTCAACCCAGAATTTAGAAATGCCAAGAATAAACTGGATAATCTAAATGAAACCGCCCAAAAATATGGCAGATTTTATTATCTAATTAGAAACGAACTCCTGACAGAAGAACAACTTGAACGCGCCAAAGAGATTGCTAGACAATCAAAAAAGCCCATTGAAACCATACTGATAAATCAGTTTGGAATTGAAAAACTGGAAGTCGGTAACTCACTAAGCGAATATTACGGTTGTCCCTTTGTTGAATTTAATGAGCTTGAAGTCGGCTCTACTCCAAAATGCATGACCGGAGTAAAGGAGCATTTTTTTAGAACCACCACATGTGTTCCCGTAAAAGAACAAGGTGATACTTTACTCATTGCAATAGATAATCCCCATGACTTAAGCAAGATTGACAGCTTACAGAGGGTTATAAAGGCCAAGCATTTTGAATATGCTGTGGCGTTGAAGGAGGATATTGACCGGTTTATTGACTACTTTTTTGGAAAATACAACCTTGGCGATGAAGAAGATGATGTTTTTGATCAGCTTGAACTGGTAGAAGATGAACAAGAAGATGAATTTGAAGAAGACGACTCCCTGGCCAGCGACGCAGACAGCGTTGTGGTCCAAATGGCAAATAAAATTATCGAAGACGCCTATGTAAAAAATGCATCAGATATTCATATTGAAAGCCTTACGGGAAAGAGAGGGGCACTCATAAGATATAGAATAGATGGCGATTGCATGAGATATCAAACCATTCCTTATAACTACAAAAAGGCCCTTGTATCAAGGATTAAAATCATGTCCAATTTGGACATTGCTGAAAAAAGACTTCCACAAGATGGTAAGATAAAATTTAAAACCAGGTCGGGGAAAACCATTGAACTCCGTGTAGCCACCCTTCCAACCACTGAAGGGAATGAGGATGTTGTTTTAAGAATACTTGCCTCATCCGAGGCAATGCCCCTAGAAAGGATAGGCCTTTTGGAACACAATCTAAAAGACCTTAAAAAGTGCATTGAAATGCCTTATGGGCTTATCTTAGTTGTCGGTCCTACAGGATCTGGTAAAACCACCACCCTTCATGCTGCCCTTGGGCATATAAATAGGCCAGAGAAAAAGATATGGACTGCAGAAGATCCTGTAGAAATTGTTCAAGAGGGTTTAAGACAGGTCCAAGTTAAGCCTTCAATTGGACTCACCTTTGCCAGAGTTTTAAGGGCCTTTTTGCGTGCGGACCCAGATGTAATAATGGTTGGCGAAACGAGGGATGAAGAGACTGCAAATACGGTTATAGAGGCCTCATTAACTGGACACCTTGTGTTTTCAACCCTCCATACAAATTCTGCCCCAGAGACAGTCACAAGGCTTTTGGGAATGGGAATGGACCCTTTTAACTTTGCAGATGCCCTTTTGTGCGTCCTTGCCCAGCGCCTGGTAAAAAGACTCTGCACAAGATGTAAAGAGTCTTATAGGCCAGATGAAGATGAGATTGAGAGGATAATTTACGAATATGGTGAAAATCCTTCTAACCCTTTGACTGAGACTGATTTAAGAGATATTGAGCTTTTTAGACCAAAGGGATGCCCTGCCTGTAATAACACCGGATATAAAGGTAGGCTTGCGATACATGAACTTCTTTTAAGTGATGATGGACTTAGAAAACTCATACAAAAAAAGCGTCCTGTCATGGAAATAAGGGACTATGGCCTAAATAACGGAATGACCACACTAAAACAAGACGGCATCAAAAAGGTGCTTTTAGGAGAAACAGACATGAAACAGGTACTTGCTGCATGCATCAGATAAATTAGAAGTCTCTCTTTAAAACTGCACAATAAAATCCATCAAGGCCATAGGTGCCTGGGATTATAAAAAGGTCTTCTTCTCTAAAAAGTTCATCTGGTAGCATCGCTAGCTGTAGTTTACATGAAACCCTGTGGAACCTGGAATTCTGTTTTAAAAAAACATTTACTACACCAATAGTTTCTTCCATTTCGATGGTACAGACTGAATATACCAAGAGCCCTCCAGGCTTAAGAAATTTTGACCATTTTTTTAAAAGGGAATACTGGATGGCGGAAAGACTTTTTATGGATTGAGGAACCCTTCGCCATTTTATATCCGGGTGCTTCCTTATTACTCCAAGCCCAGAGCAAGGGGCATCAATCAATATCCTATCATAAGGCGACTGAGATATGATTTTATTTTCTTGAGTATTAAGGTCAAAAACCTTTACTGAATTAATCTCTAGGCGTTTTAGGTTTCCCTTTAAGATGGAAAGCCTTTCAATATTTTTATCTGTTGCAATAATTTCTGCCCTATCCCTTGATAATTGCGCAAGGTGTGTGGTCTTTCCGCCAACCCCTGCACAAACATCAAGAATCTTCTCACCTTTGCCTGGTGATAAAAGATGACCTATTAATTGAGAGGCCTCACCTTGCACCTGAAAAAGACCTTCTTTATAGCCTGGAATGTCCTGGATATTTCCATTAAAGTCGTTTATAATGAAGGTTTCATCCAAGAACTTACTTTTCTCAAAGGAAATCCCTTCTTTTTCTAAAATTCTTCCATAATCTATAGGAGCAATTTTTAAGGTGTTAACCCTTATTGCCAGTGGTGGAGTCTTGTTATTATTAACACATATATTAATCAAATTTTCTTTTCCGAATTGATCATGCCATCTTTTTACCATCCAGTGTGGGTGGGAGGTAAGATTTGAAAGGCAATTTATTAAGTTACCAAGGCAATATCTCTGACAGTCTTTCTTATCTAAAATGACCTTTTTTTTACCCTTTGAAAGGGCCCTGAGACTAGCATTTACTAGTCCTTTGGCCCACTTAAAACCCATTTTCTTTGAAAGCTCAACGCTTTCATTTACTGCTGCAAAAATAGGGATTTTTGACAAAAAGACTATTTGATAAGCCCCAACAATTAGAATCATCTGAAGCTTTAGGGGAAGCCTATTAAACCTTTTTAGATAATTTTTAAGATGATATGTAAGAAGCCTTTTCCAACGACAGGAGCCAAATACTAGGTTCCAAAAAAGATTTGTGTCTTTGGGAGAAAGAGAACGGTCCCTTAAATGTCTGTTGCACGTCTCTTCAAGGGTCTCCCTTTTTTCTATCTCTTTTGAAAACCATTCAGAAAGGACTATTACTGCAAGGAACCTTGGACTCTTTTTGTTGGGCCTTATCCCTGCCGGTTTACCTCGGACCTTTTCTGCCCTCCTCATCAAGAAAACCTAGAGCCAATAGGGATTTTTCTGCCCCTTAAAAACTCCTCTACCTTAAGCCTTTTTTTACCAGGCCACTGGATCTCCTGGATCATGAGTGTGCCCTTTCCGGTCTGGATTACAATTCCTTTTGGCAAAGTTTCAAGGACCGTTCCTGGAATATCTTTATTAGTTTCTGAATCGATTATCTTTGGTGAAAAAACTCTAACCCTTTGTCCTTCATAGATGGAATAGGCACATGGAAAAGGGTCAAAGGCCCTTATCTGACAGTGTATCCTTTGGGCAGTATCATTCCAGTCAATCTTGAGCTCCTCCTTTTTTATTGGAGGGGCATAACTTATACCTTCAACAGGCTGGGGCTCTTCCCTAAGTTCGTCTCTTTCTAAAAGATCAAGTGCATCCATGAGGGCCCTTGCACCAAGTTGTGCCATATCCTCACTGAGTTTTCCAAAGGTGGTGTCTTCATTAATCGGTAAAGTCCTTTTTAAAAGCATTGGACCGGTGTCCATTCCAGCGTCCATTCGCATTATTGTAATTCCAGTTTCTTTTTCTCCATTCAGTATGGCCCGCTGTATTGGAGCTGCACCTCGATATTTGGGAAGTAAGGAGCCATGAATGTTGATGGGCATGATCCCGGGCACATCCAAAAGCCTTTGGGGAAGTATCTGCCCAAAGGCGCATACCACCAAAAGATCCGGTTTTAGTCTTCTGATTTCCTCTATAAACTCTTCCCTTGAAACCTTTTCAGGCTGAAAGAGCTTAAGCCCGCGTCTTATGGCCACCTCCTTAACTGGAGTTGGAAGGATCTTTCTCCCTCGCCCCCTTGGTTTGTCAGGTTGTGTAACCACTGCCAGTATCTCGTCTGGCCCCTTTAAAAGGGCCTCAAGGGCAGGGACGGAAAAAAGGGGCGTCCCTATATAGACGATCTTAAATCTTTTATTCTTTTTCATCCCTTATATTAAGTTTGGCCAGTATTTTCGGCCACTTTTTTCTGAAAATGGCCTTTTTCAAAGGGCTCAGTCTATCAACAAAGCATATGCCATCAAGGTGATCAATTTCATGCTGAAGACACTTTGCAAGAAGACCCTCACCTTCGAGTCGAAGTTCTCGCCCTTTTCTGTCATATCCCTTAACTTCTATCCTTTTTGCCCTGGTAACCTTGGCAGAATAATTTGGAAGGCTAAGGCACCCCTCTTCATCTGTAACACTTCCTTCTGTTGCAGTAATTTTGGGATTTATTACCACAATGGGATTTTTTCTTTCTTCCTCCTGCGATACATCCATCACAAAAAGCCTTATGGCCTCTCCTACCTGATTGGCAGCTAGCCCAACCCCCTTGGCCTTATACATAAGTTCTATCATCTCGTCTATCAAGTATTGTAGCTTGCCATCAATCTCTTTAACAGGCCTTGACTTTGTTGCAAGTATCTTATGAGGATAAACGTAAATCTTCATGTCTTTTCCTGTAATTGGTATTATTAAAAGCTATTACTTTTAGACTAACATAACTATTGGTCTAAAGAGTGACAAGAAAAACACAAGATATTATCTCAAATGACAGGCTCTCATTATTGCACATGGCCTCTGTTGACTTAAGATTTCTTTTAAAGAGGGGCTATCCTAGGAAATCCGCAATTTCATTTGTTGGAAATAGATATCAGTTATCTTCAGAAGAAAGGCATATCCTGTTTAGGGCGATTTTTACCCAAGATGTCGCCCAGAGCCGGAAGAAAAGGTGTGTCTCAGTTCGGTCATTAAAAGGAAATCCAGTTGTTATTGACGGCTACAATGTGATTATTACCCTTGAAAATGCAATAAAGGGGAAAACAATAATACAATGTGACGATGGTTTTATAAGGGATACTGGAAAGATCTTTAAAAGATTTAAAATATCCAAAACCACCGATAATGCCCTTGAATTGATAGCAAGGGTACTTAGGCGATATCCCCCTTCCTTTACACGGATTTTTCTTGACAGCCCCTATTCAAAGAGTAGGGAATTTTCCAAAAGATTAAATGTGTGGCTTAAAGAACTCGGGCTAAAAGGCCATTGCGAAACAACAGGGACTGTTGAAAGAAAAATTGCAAAACTAGATGGCATAAAGATATCGGCAGATTCCATAATAATAGATCATTCCGAAAGGGTATTTGACCTTACTGGGCATATTGTAAAAAGGATCCTTAGGATACCTACCATCAGGATATAAAGGTTATTAGGATTAAAGGACCTTTTCTAAATCAGGAAGGGGCGAAATCCATTCGCCCCTTCCTGTCTCCTTTGGCCTTAATGCCTTCCAGGGCTAAGAGGTTTTCCCCTTCTTTCATAGGTAATATAGGCCTCAAGGGCAATCATTTTTGGGTCGTCCAGTTTAAGGGGCTCTCCCTCAAGGGGATTTTGAATGCACCAGTTTATCATGTCCCTAAGGGCAACTACCTTACCTATCTGTTTTTGAAACTTTGGATAGGTCTCAGGATGGGTATTTGCTGCATTTGGATGGCACATATCACAGGAGACCTTGTTCTTTCCAAGGGCACTGTGGAAAAGTCTTTCTCCCTCCTTGACCACTGTCATAAATTCCTTGTGCCACTTTTTAAGGTCCTTTTTTGTAAATTCGTCTGCCCTTCCGTTGTTACAATTTAGTACAACAGCAATAAAAACAATTATGCCTAAAAAGACTTCCTTTTTCATGTTCTCCTCCTTTTTTAATAGTGTTCCTGAGGCGGAATCCTCTTTGCAGGATCTTGATAAAGTGTGTCCACTGGGGCACCCAGTTTTTCATCATACCTTAAAACCCTGTCCTTATTTTCCCACAACTTATAGTGGTTAGTGACCCTTCCATTTTCCAGATTCAAGATGGACCATCCGGTTGCATCCCTTTCGTGAAAGGGATCAGCTCTGTTCATAAAGACTGTAAGCTTTGGAACCTGGTTTGGCTTTTGTGTATAACTTACGGGATAGGGCCAGGGCCATGCAGTTGACATCATGGCCTCAAATGTGATGTTGCCAATCTGGTTATAAAGTATCTGATGGACATGCCCGTGAAGGACAGTGACCTTTTTAAAAGGACTTAATACTGCCTGCACCTTTTCTGCATCATCTGTCCAGAAATTCCAGGGTTTAAAGATCTTATAAAGGGGCGAATGGGACATGACCACAATTGGAGTATCCTTTGAAACATTGGCCAGATCCTTTTTCAGCCATTTTATTTGTCTTTCTCCCACCATAAAGGGTGAACCATTTGGATTATCAAGACGAGCCATATTTGACATGCGCTCTTGAGGGGTCTTCCATTTTTTCATCCATGAATCATAAGTCAGAATAGAATTTAAAACCACAAAGTGCACACCCTTGTGGTCAAAGCTATAGGTGGTCTTTGAGATCTTATCTTCCCAGAATTTTCCTAGATCCAGATAAAAATCATGCTCTCCAATGACCCATTTAACCGGATGCCTTAGGGCTGACATTATTTCAAGCCCGTGTTCAAGCTCTTCCCTTTTCCCAAGCTGGGCAAGGTCTCCGCCATAGACCACAAAATCGGGCCTTGGCGACATAAAGTTACACTCCATCACTGCCTTTTTAAGACCTTTGTCAAAGTTTCTCACAAATTCCGTACCCTTAATATGGGTAAGGTGTGAATCAGAGATATAGGCAAAGGTGAAATTTTGGGGATTGTTCTTTCCCCACGAAATCTCCACAAGCCCTAGGGGCAAGGAGGCCAGGGCCATAGCTCCCAGTCCCTTTTTTACAAAAGACCTTCTGCTTATCTTTTTCTTCATGCTTTCCTCCTTATTTTGAAGAATTTTCTAAATTTTTAAACTGTGGACTGGTTAATGCCTTTAAAAACTCAACCAGATCCTTTTTTTCTTGGTCTGTTAGATTTAGGGGTCTTATGCCGCTATCGAGCATGGGGTTGTCCTCTCCGCCCTGGTTGTAAAGTTCAATTACCTCTTCCAGGGTTTCAAGGCTTCCATCGTGCATATAAGGTCCTGTAACAGCCACATTTCTAAGGGTTGGAGTCTTAAAACGGCCAATATCTTCAAAATTAAGGGTAACTGCAAAGCGCCCAAGCTCTGAAAGCTCACTATTTGAAAGTATTGACTCATCAAGTTTAAGCCCCTTTTCTTTTGCTTTTTGAACCTCTTGGACAATCTCCATCAATCTTGGCTCTATTTTTGAAAAGCCCACGCCCAGGTTGTGAAACTTGTTGTCTGTAAATATTGCACTAGTCTGTTCTATCCTGTGGCAATCCTGGCATCTTCCCTTTGTCCTAAATACCTCAAGGCCTCTTATCTGCGCCTTAGTCATGGCATTTTTATCTCCACCATACATGTACCTGTCAAAGGGCGAATCTCCGGAGATAACGGTCCTTTCAAAGCTGGCAATGGCCTTTACCACATAGTCAATATCTATCTTTGAAGGCTCAATGCCAAAGGCCTTTTTGAAAAGGTCCACATATTCCTTGTCTTTCCGTATGATATCTAAAATGGGGGTATAATCCTTTAGGCCATGCTCAACCGGGTTTACAAAGGGGCCCTTTGCCTGCTCTTCAAGGGACGAAGCCCTGCCATCCCAGAACTGACTGGTGTAATAGACGGCATTTACAACAGTGGGGGAGTTCCTTGTCCCCTTCTTTCCCTTGATGCCCTTTGCAATTGGAAGGCCATCTGTAAAGGCCCTTTGAGGATCGTGGCAGGTTGCACAGCTCACAGTGCCATCGAGGCTAAAGCGCTTATCCAGAAAAAGCCTTTTTCCAAGTTTCACCTTTAATGGAGTCACTGGATTGTCAGAGGGGACTGTGACCTCTGGAAGTCCCAAAGGCACTTTTTGTGCATCTGCATAGCTCCTCCCTACAAATAACCCCAGCGTGAAGACAAGCCCTAAAAAAAGACCATTAAGAAACTTCTTTTTCATAAGACACCTCCCTAATTTTTTCGAATTCTTAATATTTACTTTTACTTCTTAAACAATAATAATTCCAGTTAAAAATGAAAAATTTTTTATCATAACTATTCTTTTTCTTTTTTTTGGCATTCTTTACATATCCCCCTTACTTCAACCTGATGTTCCATTGGTATTCCAAGGCTCTTGAGCCCATCTGGAAGGGCCATACGGTCAAAATCGGGCCAAACAAAGTCAATAATCTTCTTACATTTTTTACAGACAAAATGGTGATGCCTTGTTAGATCAGGATCAAAACGGGCATGATCAAGTATATGGACCCTTTTTATAAGGCCAAGCTGCTCAAAAAGTGCAAGGGTCCTATAGACCGTATCAAGAGAAAGGGCAGGAAGCTCCCCCTTTAGCCTTTCAAAGATGGTCTCTGCCGAGGGGTGATCCTTGGCATCCATTATTGCCTGATATATGGCCAAGCGCTGATGTGTAAGCTTAATACCTTCCTCTTCAAAGACCTTACGAAGATGTTCAGCAAGCCTAGAAGGGTCCAGTTTTGTTCTTTTTGCTATCTTAAACCTATTCATAACTTTTTAGGAAAAATTCTTAATTAAGAATTACATGATTAAACAAAAAGGTCAAGCCTTTTTTGACCGCATTTTCATTTTGATCTACTGGTCACAGATAGTTTCGTCCTGTATATTTAAAAATGAATTTTTTAAAGGTTCCGTATCCTTATAAATAGTTCCACATAGGCTTTAATTTCGCAAAAGATATGTTCAAAAAAATCCTTTTTAACCTTAAAGAGCGTCTTTACATTTTTAATTACCTTGGGGCACTTCTTGTCATTACAGGACTTTTTATGCTCTTGCCCCTTATCCCCATATTTATCTTTGACGAGGAACAAAGCCTTTTGACATTCATCCTCCCTTCTTTATTTTCAATAATCACTGGCCTTTTCCTTCAAAGAGGCTTTCCACTTAAAAAGCCATCTATAAGAGGGGCAATGGTGATCACGGCCCTTGGGTGGATAATTGTGGGAGTTATTGGCGGAATTCCTTACATGATTGGCCTTAAGAAGGCATTTATAGATGCATTCTTCGAATCAGTAAGCGGCTTTACCACCACTGGAATTACGGTCTTTGAACATCTTGATTCAATGCCTAGATGCATCCTTTTTTGGAGGGGCTTTACCCAATGGCTTGGTGGCTTAGGAATTCTGTCATTCTTCACGGCCGTAAGTTTCAGAGGGGGAAGCATTGCAGCAGCCCTCTTTAGTGCCGAAGGTCATAAAATAACGGTCTCAAGGCCTGCGCCAGGGATATTTCATACCCTTCTTATCCTTTGGAGCATCTATGTCTTTTTTTCAGTTTTATCTTTTTTGCTCTTTCTCTTTGGAGGTATGAGCACCTTTGATGCCATAACGCACTCCTTTACCTGCATTTCCACCGGGGGCTTTTCCACCCATGATTTGAGCCTTGCATGGTGGGAGAAGAACCATGTTGGCCATCCCTTTTTTATTGAATACTCGGCAATTGCAATCATGCTTGCAGGAGGCACAAATTTTCTTATCCACTATAAGGTCTTGAGGGGAAAACTTACTTCCATTTTTACTGACTTTGAGATGAAGTGGTATTGGACCTTAACCCTTATTGCCCTATTTCTCATAATGTTTGATCATTTGGTGTCATTTTCAAGGGTTGAGCCCCTGGACTTGCCAGACCTTTCTAGAATATTTCGAATATCTCTTTTTCAGGTAAGCTCCCTGATAACAAGCACAGGCTATCTTACGGTTGATATAAATTCGCCATTTTTCCCTGCCCTTAGCAAACAGATACTACTAGCCCTTATGATTATTGGAGGCTGTATTGGCTCGACTGCAGGCGGGATAAAGGCCATGCGTGCAGGCATCCTCTTTAAACTATTTTGGCAGGAACTAAAAAGGCTTATCTTTCCAAGAAGGGCTGTCCTTCCCCTAGTGATATCTGGGAAGGTCATTGAATATCATGAGATATATAGAATCTCTGCCCTTGTCTGGGGATGGCTTGTTATTGTAATGGCAGGTGCCTTTGTTACGGCCTTTTTTTCGGACCTAAATCCATGGCAGGCCCTATCCGGAATGGCCTCTGCAATGGGGAATATGGGGCCCTTTTATTTTTCAGTCCACAAGATGGCAAATCTAAACTGGGTTATAAAACTTACCTATATCTTTGGTATGTTGGCAGGAAGGCTTGAGATACTTCCCCTGGCAGTCCTTGCTGCCATAACAATGAGGAGGCTTTAAAATGTACGTGGTAATAGCCGGAGGTGGGATTGCTGGTACTGCAATTGCCACAAGGCTCATAGACAGAAAACACGATGTAGTCATTATCGATAAGGATAGGGACGTTTGCAAGGACCTTTATGCAAACTATGGAATAATCACGGTAAACGGGGATGCCAGAAACATTGAAGTCCTAAAAGAGGCTGGAATCCATAAGGCCGATGCGGCCATTGGAACCCTTTATCTGGATGCAGACAACCTCACCTTTGCCCTTCTTGCCCATAGCGCCAAGGTTCCAAGGATACTAGTGAAGATGAGAGACCCAGCCTATCAAAGAGCTTATCTTTTGGCAGGTGTTGACAGCATCTGTGACATGAGCTCCATGTTTACAAACAAGATATTAATTGAGCTTGAAAGCCCTCAAATCAAGGTTGTGACCTCAATTGCAAAGGGAAAGGCCCTTTTAGTAATGTTTGAGCTTCCTAAAAGCCTTCCAGTATCAGGCATAAAGGTCCAGGATATGGTAAAGGATCCCGCCTTTGCCTCGGATTGTGTCTTTGCTGGCCTTGTTGATGAAAAAAGGGAGCGGATAGTCCTTCCAAGGGGAAATGACAGGCTTTTTCCCGGAAGCAAGGTCTTTATGGTAGTAAATAGCAAGGGTCTTTCGGCTATTGGGGAATACCTTAAAAGGATGGAGACAAAAAAGCACCACTAAATTCCAAAACCGTTGCGCCTCTGTCCTTTTTCCTTTAGAAATAGCCTAATTAAATGGAGCATAAGGGGATTTTATGCCTTCAGATTTCTTGAGTTATATTCGGGAAAATGTCGTCCTAGCCGACGGTGCCCTTGGTACCTATTTCTACGAAAAGGGCATAAGCCTTGGCACCAATACCGATCTGTTGAATGTTACTGATCCAGAGCTGGTCTATTCTGTCCACGAAGAATACATTAGGGCAGGAAGTAAACTCATTGAAACCAATACTTTTGGCGCAAACAGGTTCAGGCTTGGAAGCCTCGGAAAGGACCTTTCAGCAAGGCAAATCAACATTGAAGGGGCTAGGCTTGCAAGAAAGGCTGCAGGAAAGGAGATATTTGTTGCAGGCTCTGTAGGACCCTGCGGGGTGGAATTTCCACTGGAGCTTGGCGAAGTCTCTCTTGATGAAATTACAGAAAGTTACAAGGAGCAGTTTATAGCCCTTTTGGAAGGAGGAGTAGATCTAATCATTCTTGAGACCTTTACCCATCTTGAGGAACTCCTTCTTGCCATAAGTACCCTTAAGGAAATCGAACCAACAATCCCTGTCGTTGCACAGATGGTGTTTCCATCTAGGGGTATGACCGCCCACGGGGAACATGCAGACCTTTGCTGTAAAAAGGCCATGGAGGCTGGGGCAGACTGTTTCGGGACAAACTGCGGGAGGGGCGTAAAGGCCATGCTTGAGGCCGTAAGGGAACTATCACCACTAAAGGATAAGATACCACTTTCTGCCTTTCCAAATGCGGGAATTCCTGAGGTGATCGATTTTAGAATGGTCTATAGCACCCCTCCTTCCTATATGGCCGAAAAGGTAAGTGAAATGGTTCGCCTAGGAGTTAGGCTTGTGGGAGGCTGCTGCGGAACAACCCCTTCCCATATCCATGAATTCAAAAAAAGGCTCCATATAAAGGCCAGAAGGCCTGCTGTCATAAAGGAAATTTCAAGGCGAAGGGATAAAAAAGACAAAATCCTCAAAAAGGGACTTGGTGGACTTTTAAGGTCAATGGATAATGAAAGGATTCCTGTATTTGTTGAGCTTGACCCTCCACCTCATCTAAGTATCCAAAATGTCCTTAAAGGGGCAAAGGCACTTAAGGAGGCCGGGGCAGACTGCATCACCCTTGCTGAGCACCCCCTTGCGGTTTTAAGGGCAGATAACCTTAGCCTTGCCCACATCATAAAAAGGGACTTTGGGATAGAGACGGTCATTCACCTTACTGGCAGAGACAGAAACGCCCTTGGCCTTCAGGCACAGGTGATGGCAGCACATCTTCTCGGCATAAGGGGAATCCTGGCAGTAACAGGAGATCCTGCCTCTTCCAGTGATCAGCCAGGGGTGACAGGAGTATTTGATCTAAACTCCTATGGACTTGTAAAGATGATCGACGGTTACAACAACGGAAAAAATCTTGCCGGAAGGGACATGAAGGAAAATACGGATTTTTCCATTGGAGTTGCCTTTAGCTTTAAGCCCTCAAACCCTGAGCTTCAGTTAAGAAGGCTTGAAAAAAAGGCCGCCTTGGGTGCTCATTTTGTGATGACCCAGCCCATATTTGATGAGACATCCATTGAAAAGATGATAGATGTTACCTCCCACCTAAATCTTTTGATACTTCCAGGATTCTTTCCGCTTATTTCGGCTAGAAATGCAGAATTTTTGCACCATGAACTTCCTGGTATAACCATTCCCAAAAAGATAAGGGATAGACTCTGGCAATTTGAAAAGGTTGAAGACCAGAAAAAGGCAGGGATTGAAATTACAAGGACCCTTCTTGAAAAGGTCTCTTCCATGGTGGATGGCTTCTATCTCATAAGCCCCCTTAACAAGTGGGAGGTGCCAGTAGGGCTTTTAAGGGATATAAGGGCAAGCCAGTGGAAGGGTTCGGGAAAACTAAAAAAACTTTTAAAGGAAAATGGCTAAAAGATTTCTTTCTCTCATTAAACAAGATGATGCTACTATAGCTCCTCTATCTGAAAAGGAAATCCAGGAAAAGGGGGCCTTACTTTCAGGGGCCTTTTCAGGGGAAATGGATGAAAACTCTTCCACCCCTTTTTCCCCTACACTGAGGCTAAATAGCGAGCTTGGAGACTTTCCTGACCATGAGCTTTTAAATATTGCCCTTTTAGAAAAGGAAAGGCTATCTACAAATATTCCTAGAAGCTATGAAAAAAGATTTGAGCCTGAAATTGCCCTAATCTCTTCATCCCAAGAATTTATTGATGACTTTATCTCCATTTATGGAGGTATTCTTGACCTTGTCCCCATCAGGCTTTCAGTTGAACAAATAAAAGAAATAGATATAAAAAGGACCTCTGACAAAAGGTTAGAGATTACCTTTAAAGAGCCATTTCCCATTGACCAAGCGCTTTGCGATCTGTGTAGAAAATGCAGCACCAAGTGCCCGCAAGATGCCATATCGCCTGATCTAATTATCGATTTTTCAAGGTGTGACTTTTGTAAAGGGTGTGTTGATGCATGTGAAAGGGGTGCAATTGACCTTCATAGGATAACGGAAAAGGGAGTTATTTTAGATGAGATAATTGTCAAGAGGGACATTAGGGACATATTGCCTGAATTCCCCTTTGACATTTATGTGCATGATGAACTAGAGGGGCTTTTTAAAAAGATAGGCACCTTTTCCATTGAAGAAGGCATAATTCATAATGTTGAATACTGTTCCTTTGATCCAAGGCTTAAGGTTGGATGTAAAAGGTGCATAAGTTTTTGTAAAAATAACGCCATCAAAACAGACGAAAAGGGTATTAGAATAGAATATGAAAGTTGTATCGAGTGTGGAAATTGCGTAAGTGCCTGCCCCACAGGTGGGATGGAGCTTTCAAGGTTTAGGGATGAAAGTTTTTTAAGGTATTTCAAGGGATTAAAGGTAAGAAAAAAAAGAATAGTAATTGGCCATGAAAAGGAACTTAGAGACCTATGGTGGAAATCTTTGGATCTAAGATTTAAAGACACCTTTTTCCTTGAGCACCCAAATCCATTTTCTCTAAACCACTTTCATTTTCTTGTCCTTTTTGGATCCGGATTTAACAGGATCTTTATCCTTAAAGAAGATGAAAAATTGGAAAGTGAACCCCCTATTTTTAAGGAAATCTCCTTTTTTAATGAATTGATAAAAAAGACAAAAGGAGATGAAGGGTATGTTTCAATCTTAAACAGAAAAGGCCTTATTAAAAGATTCAAAGAAGATGATGAAAAGGGTAAGGAGTCTCCCTTTGGCCTTTTAAGTACACCCTTTGAGGGAAGAAGGGGCGCCTTTAGGGAGATGCTGAAGACCGTTTTTTCAAAAATTCAAAAGCCCAGGGAGAGAATTGAGACAGATGTCTTTTCTGGCCTTTCACTCAGTGATTCATGCTCCCTTTGCCTTTCCTGTCTAAATGTCTGTTATCAAGGTGCCCTTAAGACAAATGAAAAGGAGCTTTCCATTTCTTTTACTGAGATTAACTGCACAAACTGCAGGGCCTGTCTTGAAATCTGCCCTGAAAATGCCATTTCCCTGGATGAAGGGCTATTTCTTTCAAGGGATATCTTTAAGGAAAAGGTCCTATTAAGGGATGAACCTGTGAAATGCAAAAGGTGCGGGAAGGTCTTTTCCAACAAAAGGAGCTTTGAAAAGGCAATTGGCATTTTAAAAAAGAGCGGAATCTATGACCAAAGGATGCTATCGGCCCTTTATCTTTGTGAAGATTGCAGGGTAAGGTCCATGTTTGAGGAGATA
>WFZZ01000106.1 GCA_015489315.1 Deltaproteobacteria bacterium
GAGGAGTGCAAGTGAAGGTAGTTCACACAAAAAAAGGGGCAAGGGAAATAATAAATGGCTGGAAAAGTAAGGGCCAAACCATTGGCTTTGTGCCAACAATGGGGTATTTCCACAAGGGACACTTGAGCCTTATGGAACTAGCGAAAAGGAAGGCAGACAAGGTGGTAATTTCCATCTTTGTCAATCCCACCCAGTTTGGCCCCAATGAAGACTATGAAAAATATCCCAGGGATATTGAAAGGGACCTTGAACTTGCAAGGGGAATAGGCGTTGACATGGTATTTGCCCCAAAAAAAGAGGAAATGTATCCAGAAGAGACAAAGACTTGGGTCCAGGTGGAAGAAATTACCGAGAACCTTTGCGGACGCTCAAGACCTGGTCATTTCAGGGGTGTGGCCACGGTTGTGGCAAAACTTTTTAACATAATCCTGCCTGATATTGCTGTTTTTGGCCAAAAGGATTTCCAGCAGATCCAGGTCATAAAACAGATGGTCAAAGACCTTGATTTTCCTGTGAAGATAGTCATGGCGCCAATAATTAGAGAAAAGGACGGCCTTGCCATGAGCTCAAGAAACACCTATTTGAGCAATGAAGAAAGAAAAAGCGCCCTTTGCCTCTTTAAGGCCCTTGAGCTATCAAAAAGGCTTGTTATGGAAGAGGGAATCAGCGAGGTTGCCACCTTAAAGGAAAGAATAAGAGAATTTATTCAGGGCTTTCCCTACACAAAAATCGATTATATCTTTATAGGAGACCCTGAAAATCTTAAGGAAAGGGAAAGGGTGGAATTACCGCTCCTTGTTGCCCTTGCTGTTTATGTTGGAGATACAAGGCTTATTGATAATATGTTAATTGAAGGCTAGAAAAAGATGTTTCGCTTCATGTTAAAATCAAAGATACATAGGGCAACTGTAACCCAGACAGAGCTTCATTATGAAGGAAGCCTCACCATAGATTCAGAGATAATGAAGGCTGCCAATGTCCTACCCAATGAGCGGGTTATGGTCTATAACATCAACAATGGAGAGCGCTTTGATACCTATGTGATAAAGGGAGAGCCTGGAAGCGGCGTCATTTGCGTAAACGGCGCTGCTGCAAGAAAGGCCTGCAAAGGAGACCTCATCATCATAGTCACCTATGCCCTTTACCCCGATAGTGAACTTAAAGACCATAAATCCATCCTTGTAATCCTTGATGATAAAAATCGCATTAAAGAGATAAGAAAAGAGCCAAGCTACCCCCTAGATGACCCTTTCCTTTAAAAAGCTTCATGTTATAAGCCTGGGCTGTCCCAAAAACCTTGCCGACACTGAAAACATCCTTGGAGGACTAGAGGGCTTCCTTGGCCCCCTGGAGATTACTGCATCCTCCGAGGAGGCAGATTTAATCCTCATAAATACCTGTTCGTTTCTTGAGGCCTCTGTTTCCGAATCCATTGAAACAATCTTGGAAGTCTCTCAAAAAAAGAAAGAGGGGGCAAAAATCATTGTCTTTGGCTGTCTTCCCCTAAGATACGGGGAAAGGCTTAAGGGTCTTATTCCAGAGGTAGATGAATTTCTCTTTGAAAAGGAACCCCCTGACATAACAAAAAGGCTTTTTGAAATCCTTGATTTTCATAAGGCCAAAAGGGATTTCCCTATTTTAAAAAATAGAATACTCACTGGCTCCCAAAATCATGCCTATGTGAAGATATCAGACGGCTGCCCAAATAGATGCACCTATTGCCTTATACCAAAAATAAAAGGCCCCCTTAGGTGCAAACCACCCTTTGAGATAAAAAGGGAAATAGAAGGGCTTTTGGAAAAAGGAGTAAGGGAAATTACACTTGTTGCCCAGGATCTAACTGCCTACCAGTACGAGGGATTAAATCTAGAAGGCCTTTTGAGGGAGATTCTTTCCATCAAAAAAAATTTTTGGCTACGCCTTATGTATCTTTATCCAAAGGGCATTTCAAAGGGGCTTTTAAGGCTTATAAGGGATGAAGAAAGGATATGCAATTACCTTGACATCCCCATCCAGCATGCAAGTACAAGGGTCCTAAAAAGGATGGGAAGGGGATACGAAAGGAAAGACCTTGACAGGCTTCTAGGGACAATAAGAGAGATTATCCCTGACATATCCCTTAGAACAACCGTGATGGTAGGCTTTCCAGGAGAACGTGATGAAGATTTTGATATCCTTTTGGAATCAATAAAAAAATGGCGTTTTCACTACCTTGGATGCTTCACATATTCGGATGAAGAGGAGGCCCCGTCGCACATGCTCAAGGAAAAGGTCAATGAAGAGCTCGCCCAAAAAAGAAGGGACGAAATATTAAGGGCACAGGAAGAAATCTCCCTTTCGATAAACAGGTCATTTATTGGCAAAAGGATTGAGACCCTTGTCCTTGGAAGATGTGAAGAGACAGAGCTTTTGATCTGTGGTAGGGCAAGGTTTCAGGCAGATGATGTGGATGGGATGATTTACATAAATAGGGGGGATGCCAGGGCCGGGGAATTTCAAAGGGTGTTGATTACCGAGGCCCATTCCTATGACCTTATTGGAGAGGTTTAAAGAGTCCATTAGTTTGACAATAAAAAATGGCCTAGTTAATTAAAAATTATGGTTAATCAGTATCCATCGGTATTAAAAAGGCTTCCGTACTATACCTATAGTGACTACAGCCAGTGGAAGGGAGACCGGGAGCTTATATCAGGAATCCCCTATGCTATGGTTCTTTCTCCTTTTTCAAGACATCAGTTTGTGATTACAGAACTCATCTATCAAATTAGGAGACAGATTGATGACTGCCCCTCGGACTGTTATGTGTTCACTGTACTTGACTGGATAGTATCTGACGACACGGTCTTAAGACCTGACCTGGTTTTGGTCTGCCACAGGGTAAAAGACTACATCAAGAGCCCTCCAGAGGTTGTCTTTGAAGTTGTATCAGAAAAGAGCGCTCAAAAGGACGAATACATAAAGTTTGAGATATATGAAAAGGAAAAGGTCCCTTGGTATATCCTGGTCTATCCAGATATAAAGAAGGCCAGGATCTTCAAGCTGAAAAAGGGGGCCTTTGAAAAGATTGCAGATTGCACAGATGAAAAATTTTTAATTAGGGCAACCTGTCAAATTGAAATTGACTTCAAAAAATTGTGGTATCAATAACACCGTTTCGAACTTGCTTTTCTAAGAAAACTCCTTTTTCCTTGTAACTTCCTTTTTGATCCGATCAAGGGCATAAGAAAGGGCAGATATTGTATTTTCCCTGAAATCTCCGGCAATGCCCAAAAGCATCACATCATCCCCAACATTTAAGATTCCTTCTGCTATCTCAACCTCCACTGCAATTACACCTGGCATCTTTTTTGTGGCATCAATTATCTCTTCTAACCTTTCATAATCAACCTTTACATCTATCCTTGAACAAGGGCTTCCATCCCTTGAGCTTGCCCTCACGATCCCGTTATGAATAAGGATCATGCCTGCCTTTCCATTAGCCTTTTCCTTAAGTCTTTTTCTAAAGGCCTCTATGTCCATTTCTTTTCCCCCTCAGAAACAAGCCCTTTTAATCTTTTTCCATAGGATATCTTAAGTTCATCCAGAAATTTTGGGTTCACCTTCCCTTTCCAGGACTCCACCTTGTAAAAGCGCCTGGGGATCTTAATGTCTTCCGGTGAAAAGCCTGTATCAAACCTTAGCTTCCAGCGATAAAACCTTATCCTTTCTGAAAGCTCATCAAGGTTTATGGCAATATCTTTAAGGCCCACTGATTCAAGGCACATGGCAAGATATTCATTTGTATAGACACCCCTGGCAAAAAGGCATGAGACCATGGAATTTAAAAGGGCCCTTCTTGGCTCATCCTTAATCAAAAAATCAACGGCTCTTTTAACATCCCTTTCATCATGTTTCTGCTCGTAGGAATAGGCCCCTACATCAAGATGAGAGTGCCTGAAGCCTAGGGCCTGGGCGGTAAAATAAAGCTCTCCTGTGGCATATCCTGCCATCTCCTGACCAAGGACACAGGCAAAATCCTCTCCGCCATAGACCCTTGCAGCCGCTAAGGTCCCCCTGGATAGCTGCCTGTAAAACTCTGTCTCTTGATTGCTTAAATGCCCCACCGCCTCCAGAAAACCCTGGGCATCTCCAAACTTAAGGTCACAAATGGTTTCTTCCCTTGATATAAGGCCCTTTTCCTTGGCCTCAGCAGCCCAGGCAAGGGCAACGCCCGTTGAGATTACATCCAGGCCCTTTTCATCTATCTCCAAAATGAGCTTAAGGACCTTGACTGGATCAGTAATCCCAAGCATGGAGCCTGTGGCAAAGACAGGCTCATAGTCATAGGCCACCTGTTCAAAATAGTATCTGTGATCCTTCATGAACTTTTCCCTGATGTAGCCAAGGTGGATACAGCCTATTGGACACCCGGAACAAGCTAGGTTTCTTAAAAGGTGCCTTTCCGCAAAGGTCTCTCCAGATATCCTATCCACGTCCTTATCCCAGGTGGAGGTAAGATTACGCCAGGGGAGGGATCTAAGTTCATTAAGCTTTTTGAAATTGGCAGGGGTTCCAAGGTCATGGTATTTTTTCATCATGCCTGAATCTTCTATCCTTTTAAATATCTTGCCATAGATCTCTTTATAATTCTTTCCCAGGGAAACAAAGGCCCTTTCATCACCAAGGATGGCTATTGCCTTAAGATTCTTTTTCCCCATGACTGCCCCTGCCCCAAGCCTTCCAAAATGCCGATAGGTATCACAATTTATACAGGAAAAGCTGCAAAGGTTCTCACCGGAAGGCCCGATCCTCAAAATGCTTCTATGGCCACTTGCCTCTCCCACAAGCCTTCTTACTATCTTCCCCGTCTTTATGACATCTAGCCCCCAAAGATAGCTAGCATCCCTTATCTCAACCCTTCTTGAGCCCACAACAAGAAGGCTGGGACGCCTGGCCTGCCCCTTAATTACAAGGCCATCCAGATTTGCAAAAAAAAGGCTTAGAGCCGAGCGGCCCCCTGCATGGCTTTCTGTATATTGGTCATGATATGGGGATTTAAAGGCACAAATTGTCTTACTCATCAAAGGAAATAGACCAGTCAAGGGACCTATGGAAAAGATAAGGGGCTGGTTTTCATTATGCCAGGGCTCATTTTTTAGACCATATCTTTCAAAAAGAAGGGCGCAAAGACCGCTTCCACCTACAAATTCATGGCGTCCTTCAAATCTTTTAACCTCTGATTTTTCCCTATTAAGGTCTACAATAAGTACCCTGAAATAATTCCTGTTCATTACCATTTTTTATTCCTCGACAAGTTCCAGGCACCTATGAGGACAAAAACTCACACACCTTCCGCAATGGATACAGATTACTGGAAAACCGGAGTCATCCACTGACACAGCATCCACAGGACATGCCTCCTTACACTCAAGGCATCCTATACAGCTTTGCCTTTTAAAGATCACCCCTCCTCCCTTTCGAGGGATAAGTGCATCTGTTGGACATGCATTAAGACAGGCAGGCTCTTTGCAGACAAGGCAAAAGGTGGCCTCAAAGCCTGTGGAGATACCGCCTGAACTTTTTATCCTTATTCCCGATGCCTGCCAGGAAATCAGGCCATGAACCTCCCTGGCACAGGTAAGTGAGCAAATATTACAACCTATGCACCTTTTTAAGTTGGATGCCCTTAAAAACTTCATTGCCATTCCTTTTTAAATTGTAAATGTACAGTGTAACTTAAACCAATGGTTTCTTTTGGAAAAGGGTATTGGCCTTTATTTTTCGTGTCTTATAAAGATTATGGAAAAGAAATACGAATAGTATTAAAAGGTTTATGAAAAATCCCCAATTTCAATGGAGGTATAAATGGCTGTTAGCAATGTTGCAGTAGTTGGCCTAGGCTATGTTGGTCTCCCATTGGCCGTTGCCTTTGGTAAAAAGATTCCATGCATCGGTTTTGATATAATTGATGAAAAGATAGAGAATTTTAAAAGGTGTTTTGACCCCACAGGTGAGGTTACGGAAGAAGACTTTAAGGAGGCCAAAAATCTCACCTTTACTACTGATCCAACTGATCTTAAGAAAGCTGAGATGATCATTGTGGCTGTTCCCACACCCATTACCAATACCCATCTACCAGACCTAAAACACATAGAATCTGCCTCAGAGATAGTGGGAAAGGCCCTTACCAAAGGGACCATTGTTGTCTATGAATCTACTGTTTATCCAGGGGTTACAGAAGAGGTATGTATTCCTATTCTTGAAAGGGCTTCGGGCCTAAAAAATGGCC
>WFZZ01000107.1 GCA_015489315.1 Deltaproteobacteria bacterium
GGCTTAAGAAGCAATTAGCTTGATTTCAAAAATTTAAAAAGGGTTTTTTTTTAAATTTCGATACATTTACCAAATCCTAAATTTAGGGAAATTTTTTTATCTTAGCCTTATAAGTCTTAACATTCACATAGTTTTTCCAGCCAAGTAAATAGTGTTAAAAGCTCATACTTAATTTTTCTTAGAAGCCAAGAACGGACTTTTTCGGCTAGTAAGTTCGTCTTATTCAATGAAATGGCCCTCCTAAAAAATTTTGTCCAAGAATTCTTTTAAAAAATTCTACAACTTCACAGTAATTAAATAATAGATGGAAAGAAAAGGGGGACTTGGGAATCATGAAAAAAGGACTTTTTCTTTTAATTTTAATTTGTCTTCTTACAGGTTGCACCAACCATTATAGTTCCCAAATGCGTCTTGCTGAAAGCCTTAAACCAAAGGGCATCACTATTCGAAGACCTTATAAGGATCTGAGTCTTAATAAAAATAGTCAGTTAAGTTCCTACAGGATATCAAACCATATGGATGTTCTTCTCATGGTTGATTGTAAAGAAAGAAATCACCTCATTCCACTCCAAGATGAGAAAATAAAGGTGACCTTAAAAAATAGACCAAGTGCCTTTAAATCTTCCTATAAGGATAATGATTCAGAAAATGGTCGGACAAAGATTAATCTTAAGATCTCCCCAGGTCAAATCGTTTTTATATGGCGGGTATTCTGGAGTGCGTTTTGATGGATTTGTTGCCTCACCAACACAACTAGAGAATTTTTTGCCCCTTCCAACCTGAAACAACGGGCCAGGCCTTTCTGCCATTGAGAGGATTACCTTGCAACCAAATAGATTTCTGTCCTTGATAAAAGGAAGATTTTTGACTCAGCCATGTCTATTGGGAGCAAAAGTATTTAGATGCCCTGGGAATATATCTTGGAAGGCGGCTTTTCCAGCCCCCCCTTGCATATAACGGGTATTTTGAGACCATGATTTTAAGGTAGTTTCTTGTTTCCTGGGGAAATTCCACCCATGCTTTTTTCAAGGTTCTGGGGCCTGCGTTGTAGCTTGAGGCCATTTCTAAAAGACGTCCGCCTGTTGCATCAAGAAGTTGCCGAAGCAATTTCGCCCCTGCCCTGACGTTCTGGACAGGGTCAAATGGGTCTTTAACCCCAAGGGCCTTCCATGTGGCAGGCATGAGTTGACAAAGGCCTTTTGCACCTGCCTTTGAGACCGCGCATGGATTTCCTGCAGATTCCATGTCTATGACAAGGGCAAGCAGTGAAGCTGGGATGCCAGCATCTCTTGCCGCTGTTTTAATAAGGGAGTGAAGGTCTATCTTCTCTTTTGCCTTTACAGAATATGTCCTCTTTTTTTGCTGTAGATCCTTTTTTTTGTTTTTGACGGGTCGTGTTTGCCCAGGAGGTCCCCCATGAGGTTCCATGGCCTTAAGCTCTTTTAGCAGCCTGTAAAGCTCATCAAAGTGTGCCTCCGATGCTTGTGTCGGCAATTCATAAAGAAGTAGAAGAAGGAAAAAGAGTAGGGCAGTGAGTCTTTTAAAAGGTCTTTTAGAGCACATCGTCTATTTCCAGTTTGATATTCAAGTTCCATTCTTAAAGTTGTTTTTGCGGATTCACGGCACTAATAGCCAACTACCTATAGTAAAACGGGAAAAGGCGACTTTGGTTGTCAAATGTGTATCTAAGAGCTGCTAAAGTGTCTTGTCGTTTTAAAAGACCACTGAAATGCCCCCGGTTGAAGCTGTGGTCTGGATAGTCATCTCCCCTGAGGCACCTTAGTACGTAGTCTGCAAACTTTATGTATTCATTATTGTTATCTTTCAAGGCCCCTGAAGTGTATAAATAGGAGATTGGCAAGAGAGCCATAACTTCGATAGTAAAGAACGATTTTTCAAATGCCTTGCAGACGACATATGAACTGTGCCACAGTGAATTGGCGAATTCGTGCATACCAAAAGCCTTTGCTACCCGTCCAAGGTTTAAAAAGATCAACTGCCAGGGATGTACTTTCACCAATGGCTCCTGATATTTTTCCCCAATATGTTTAATGAGGTCTTTTAGGGCGCTTGAATCTGGTATAGCTTGGCCTGTCTGCTCAAGGTAATCGGCAAGGTAGCGCCACAGGGCTTGAAGCAGATAGGGTTGGTTCTTCTTTTGTTCATCGCTAATAATTTCAAGCGTCCCTTGGAGTACCTCCGGATTAAGAAAATCTCTTGCATCGGAGCATATGTCTTCTCCAATAAAAGCCAAAAGGGACTTAAAGGCGTGATCAATTTCACCATTGTCAAGGCTGCAATAGATATCATTGGATTTGAGCCTTCTATGTTCATAGGGAATTTCACCATGCGGCATTGATTCTAGGCCACGCCTTATGAATTCGCGGCACTTATCCACCTCTCTTCGGAAACCGTGAAGTTGAGCCAAGGTTCCGTATGCGGCGCCCACGTGGAAATCTTTACCTAACTGTTCCACCATCTCCTTGAAGACGATAACAAGCTCATCTTTATCGGAAAAATAAAAATTATTGAATTGCGCAACTACTTTATGATTTTGCCATTGGATTTTGACTTGAGTATCAACCTCTATTTTCCCACTTCCCTCAGCCTCTTCAAGTAGTTTATCGATCTCTATCCAAGGGTTGATGTCTGTATGAGAGAAGTGGTTATGGACTGCACGTTGAAGCGAAGTCCACCTTGCCAGCTGGTTTACCAGGAAAAGATCTGGGAAGTCTTTTCTGAGTTCTTGTTCCAACAATCTTCTTGTCTCGTCTGCAGAGATAAGGCTGCTTAAGGGAATAGCGATGTTCTTTACACCCTGTCTACTGTTGAGGGCGTCAACAAGCTCTTTGAACCTACTTAGATTCTTTTTTTTATCTGGAATGAAACCATTCAGTTTTCCATTATCTATTGCAGCAAGGAGGACAAAGCTCTCTACCTGTTCGATGTTTCTAAGAATTTTTTCTGGGTCCTCTAAATATCCCAGTTGTGTCGTTAACTCGCATGGGTCAGACAGTTCTTTGGCACTCGATACTGCAAGACAAGCCTGCTCAAGACTGGCTAAGGGTATAAAAGGCTGGTTTGGATCAAGGGGCACATTGCCTGATGAGCGAGGTGGAAAAATGAAAAAGGCCTTGTCTGCGCCTTTTAAGTTTTGGAAGAAGGCTATCTTTTCTTCAAGATGCGTTATGGCCCTAAGGGTTCCGTCTTCAAGGACATCTCCTGTGGCATAAACGCCTTTAGGCCAGGTCTGACTGTTGTTTAAAAGTAGATAGAATCCTATACCAATTGGAAGAGCAAGGGAGCTTCCCTTTACTTCTTCGCTATTAAGGCCAAATATGGAGAAGTTGGAAGGAGTTTCTATCTCCTTTTCTGTCCATTTGACAAGACTTTTTAAGGCCTTAAACGCCCGGTCTATGGCCTGCTTCGATTCATTAGAGACTTGGAAAGATCGAGGATATCTCTTTTCATCTTCTGATGAAAAAGAGATGAAAAACCAGTTAGCCATGGCTTCTCGCCTACCATGATGGACAACAAGAACAGGTACTGGCATCCAAGGCCTTTGAAGGATTTCATGTATGTCTTCTATAGGCACCAACTCTTTGAACTGCTCAAAATGCCTTTCAAGGAAATTTTCTATGTCACTGGCCATGGCCTGATATTTTTCCCTTCTATGTTCCTTGAGGGAAAGGAGGTTTGAGAGCAGATTTAGAAAAAAGAGCTTTTTTAGCTTTTCTTCCCGCTGATCCAGTTTATTGTCATCGTCACACCCTTTTTGAAGCTCTTTCAAGGTATCTTCACATAGTTTAATAGGTGGAAGGATTGGATGATCAGGATCCAGTCGCAACAACGAATCTTCAGCAAGACTGAAGTTTTTATGTTTAATATAATATAATAAGAGTTCAAATTGTTCAGAAGAGTCAATAAAAGTCATGATTTCCTCCCTAGATGCCTTTCAAGCAACTTAGTTCCATGATGAAGCTAACAATTTCATAGACAATCTACCCCTGTCGGCCTCTTCCCAAGAAGGAACCAATATTGTAGCGTGGAACATGCCCAAATCAGGGTCAAAATTCATGATCTTTGCTGTATAATATTGAGGTGCGTTTTCCTTTTCCACAACTAGGGCCATACTAAATGTCCAATCCACATCCTTTTTTTCGAATAATTTTTTCTTGTCGCCCAAATTCACTCTACCACCAATATTGATGAGTATGCCGTCTTTGTCTTTGTTTTCTTCAGTGATCCGGTTATTGAGCCTTGCACTAAGGGTTGTTATTTCAAAGTTGTCTTCACCAAGGAAGTGTATGAAGCCAACTGGAACTTCTTCTTCCAAATTGCTGGCAGCGGCTACAGGTTCTGGAAGAAAAGGCAGCATATGAAAAGCCTCTGAGGAGAACGGCAGGCTGATGTCCTCAACCTTTTTTCTTAATGCCGAAATCATTTTGGCAAACCATGAGGCTTCCTTTGCGGTTTCAAGCCCTGGAATGTATGCATAGGCACCGGCAACCTTCGTCTCTAGTTCTGCAAATTCCAAGGCCTCTTGAGATGTGTGTCTAGGAGGTAGAGGTGACCAAAGTGGAGGCTTGGCTGAAAGATTTTGGGAAGCCTCTTTCACTGCATCTAAAACCAACTCGTTCACATTCCCGCAGTATGCAAAGATCTGGCTTTTTTTCACGTCAAAACTATTCCATACCTCTATCATGAACTCTCCAAAACTATTGAATAGACGAGGAAATCGATCAGGAACGATAAGGTCTTTGTTCCTTCTAGAAAGAATAGGGTCTATATGTACTTGACAGACCCTGAACTCATCCTCCCTCTTTTCTTCAACAAGTAACACCATCGGGGGATTGTATTTATTACCTCTCCTTTCCAAGAACCATATATCCCCTTTACGCGGCTCTTGTGGAATGAGCTCCTTTAGAACAGGGTAGATGCGCCTGTTTTTTCTTAAAAAATCTATATGCCTTTTGTGTCCGTTTTTGCCAGTTCGAATATCCTTGGCCAGTGCTAAAGCCTTTTGTATATCTTTTTTATTTATTGTAAGCATAATAAAACTCCTAATTAAATTTTTTTATTTATTTTATTTTACTTTAGTTGTCTTTAGAAAAGCATTTTGCTTTTAATGATTCTAGCTCTTCTTTTC
>WFZZ01000108.1 GCA_015489315.1 Deltaproteobacteria bacterium
TGAAATAATAACTCTGCTTATTTTCTAAAAATTTGAATCAAATTGGACTCGGAACATAAAAAATTAACTTTTAATGTAGCTAAACATTTATGTGTTTTTTTATTCATTTTTTGTGAGTTTTTATTGTCTCATACAACCCTTGAATTTCTCCCCTTCATGCATTAAATAAGACCAGTATTTCTCGCACAAAAGGACTTTTTTGGCCCAAACCAGACCTTTTTTCGGTTTAATTCCAAAAACTTTTAGGTGAATTTGGGGCTGGATATTTTTGTGTCTAAAAATCTGCAAATAATCGTGTGAAATTTTTTGGTCTTAGACAAGGAGAATGAACGTGCAAATAAAGGCAATAAAGGGCTTTAAGGATATTTTGCCCGAAGAGGCAAAAAGACGCAGAAAGATAGAAGATAAAGCCAGAAAAATCTTTGAAAATACAGGGCTTAAGGAAATTAGGACTCCCGTTCTCGAAAAAACAGAAGTCTTTGCAAGAGGTATAGGCGAACATACTGACATTGTAGAAAAGGAGATGTACACCTTTATAGATAGAAATGGTGAGTCCCTGACCTTAAGGCCTGAGGCCACTGCCGGCATACTGAGGGCTGTAATTGAACATAAGTTGTATAACACCTCACCCCTTTTGAAACTTTACACCATAGGGCCAATGTTCAGGCACGAACGACCACAAAAGGGAAGGCTCAGACAATTTCACCAGATTAACGTGGAATATGTGGGATCTTATTCTCCACTTGCAGATGCAGATGTAATCTTTCTTGCCTATGAAATTGTAACAAGTTTTGCAGACCCCGAAGGACTTTTACTTGAAATAAACTCTCTCGGTTGTTCGAAATGCAGACCATTACACAGGAAGGACCTTCTAAAGTTCCTTGAAAACAATAAAAAAGAGCTCTGCAAGGACTGTCAAAGACGTGCCAAGACAAACCCATTGAGGGTTTTTGACTGTAAAAATGAAGAGTGCAAAATTGTCTTAAAGTTTGCTCCTGTAATGAAGCATTATATTTGCCCTGACTGTGCCTCACATCTTGGAAAGGTCCTTGATACACTTGAGGCCTACGGAATACCCTTTGTGCAGAATCCGTATCTTGTAAGGGGTCTTGATTACTATAATAGAACCACATTTGAGCTTGTTTCAAAAGGTCTCGGGGCACAAAGCACAGTGGCAGCAGGTGGAAGGTATGACGGTCTTGTAAAACTCCTTGGAGGGCCGGAACTTCCTGGAGTAGGTATGGCCATAGGGGTAGAGAGACTTCTCTTATTAATGGAAGAAAAAGGAGATGAAAGAAGAGAGGGCCTTTTTATAGCAGCCTTTGGAGATGAGGCACGGGAAGAAGCCCTTTACTGGATAGGCTATCTCAGGAAAAAGGGTATTAAGTGTGAGTTCAGTCTGGAAGATAAAAGCCTCAAGGCCCAAATGAAACAGGCAGATAAATCAAAGGCGCGTTATTGCCTTATAGTAGGTGAAGATGAGATTGAAAATGAGGAGGCCATCCTTAGAGACCTTGAAACCAAGGAACAGGAAAAGATAGATCTTGATGAGCTTCCTGAAGGAATCCTTGAAAAAATCAAAGAATAGATCCAAAGGAGATTATTGATATGGAACCAATGGGAGAGCTTAGACGCACCCATGACTGTTACAGCATCACCGAAGAGAGCCTTGAAAGCGAAGTCACCTTAATGGGATGGGTGCACAGAAGAAGGGATCACGGAGGGCTTATCTTTGTTGACCTCAGGGACAGGGAAGGAATAACTCAGGTTGTGTTTGCACCTGAAGTAGATAAAGAGGCCCACGAAAAGGCCCATTCTCTCAGAAGCGAATATGTCATTGCTGTAAGGGGAAAGGTCAGAAGGCGCCCGGAGGGCATGGAAAACCCAAAGATAAAGACCGGCATGGTGGAGGTGGCCTGTGAAGAGCTACGCATTTTAAATACATCCAAGACACCTCCATTCCCCCTTGATGAAGAAAAAGAGGTCTCTGAAAATGTAAGATTGAAATATCGCTATATTGACCTAAGAAGGCCGCACATGCAGGCTAACCTTATCCTTCGCCATAAGGTCTGCCAGGCCATGCGTGAATATTTGAGTCAAAAGGGTTTTCTGGAAATTGAAACTCCTATGCTTACCCGAAGCACTCCAGAAGGAGCAAGGGACTATCTCGTACCAAGCCGTGTAAACCCAGGAAAATTCTATGCCCTTCCCCAATCCCCTCAGCTATATAAACAGATACTGATGATAGCCGGCATGGAAAAATATTTTCAGATCGTCCGTTGCTTCAGAGATGAAGATCTCAGGGCAGACAGACAGCCTGAATTTACACAACTTGACATGGAGATGTCCTTCATAAAAGAAGAGGATATCATGGAGCTAATTGAGGGCTTGATGAAGTATATCTTTAAAAAGACCCTGGATATAGAGCTTGATCTCCCATTTCCAAGGCTTACCTATAATGAGGCCATGGAAAGGTTTGGAACAGATAGACCCGATACTCGTTTTGGCCTCGAGTTAAAGGATATTACAGACATTGGGGCAAAGTGTGGCCTTAAGGTATTTAATACTGTTGCAAAGACCGGCGGGGTAGTTAAGGCCATCAATGCAAAGGAAATGGCAGATCTGTCCAGAAAAGACCTTGATGTCCTAACAGAGTTTGCCCAGGGTCTTGGCGCAAAGGGCCTTGCATGGGTAAAAATCAAGGAGGATTCCTCCTGGCAGTCGCCGATAGCCAAGTTTTTTAGCCAGGAAGAGCAAAAAGAGATCATGGAAAGGCTTGATGCAAGCCCGGGTGATATACTCTTTTTCGGAGCAGATCAAAAATCCACTGTCTATAAGGTCCTTGGAGAGCTTAGGCTTGAGCTTGCAAGAAGGCGAAATCTAATCCCTGAAGAAAAAGTGAACTTTGTCTGGGTAACGGATTTTCCACTCCTTGAATATGACGAGGACGAAGGACGATTTAAGGCCCTTCATCACCCCTTTACGGCCCCTAAAAAGGAAGACCTTGAGCTTCTAGAAAAAGAGCCTGAAAAGGTTCGCTCAAGGGCCTACGACCTTGTTTTAAACGGGATTGAAATTGGCGGAGGAAGCATTCGTATTCATCAAGAATCCATCCAGAAAAGGGTCTTTCGGGCTCTTAACATCAGTGATGAAGAGGCATCTGAAAAATTTGGCTTTTTGCTTGAGGCCCTCACCTATGGCGCACCACCACATGGTGGCATAGCCTTTGGCCTTGATAGACTTGTGATGCTCATGGCCAGAAGAAACACCATTAGAGACGTAATTGCATTTCCAAAGACACAAAAGGCCCAGTGTCTTATGGCAAACGCACCTGCCAGTGTCAGCATGGCTCAACTTGCCGAGCTTTATCTAAAGCCTGACTGGAAAAGGGAGGAGTAGTTTTTTGTTTTTATAACCGGCCGTAGATGCCAAAATCTAGACCGGAAAAGGAGAAAGATATGGTTTTTAAAGATGATAAAAAGGGAATTTTAAGAGTTAGGCCAGACTTTAAGCTAGTTGATAAAAGTGAACCAGACCTTATGAGAGACCTATTTCCATATTCTGAGGTCTGTAAAATTGCATTTGATTATAAATACCTTGCCCCTGAACCCTGTAAAGACATGCTCATTACGGATACAACCTTTAGAGATGGACAGCAGGCAAGACCACCCTATACAGTTGATCAAATCAGTAAAATCTTTGACTTTTTGCACAAGATGGGAGGCCCAAAAGGGATTATAAGACAGTCGGAATTCTTTCTTTACACCAATAAAGATAAAAAGGCTGTGGAGGTCTGCAGAGCAAAGGGCTACAAGTACCCTGAAATTACAGGATGGATAAGGGCAAAAAAGGAAGACCTTAAGCTTGTAAAGGAGATGGAGCTTCCTGAAACAGGAATCCTGACCTCTGCCTCGGATTATCACATATTTTTAAAGCTTAAAAAGACAAGGGCCGAGGCAATGGAAGGATATCTCTCCATTGTGAAGGCTGCCCTTGAGCTTGGGATAAGGCCAAGATGCCATTTTGAAGACATCACAAGGGCGGATATTTATGGCTTTTGTGTTCCCTTTGCAATAGAGCTTATGAAGTTAAGGGAAGAGTCAGGCATAGATATTAAAATCAGGATGTGTGACACAATGGGCTATGGAGTGACCTATCCGGGTGCTGCGCTACCCAGGGCAGTTGATAAGGTTGTAAGGGCCATGATCGATGACGCAGGAGTTCCTGGAGAGCTCCTTGAATGGCACGGGCATAATGACTTTCACAAGGTTGTAATAAACGCCACAACTGCCTGGATGTATGGATGTGGCGCAATCAACGGGACCCTTCTAGGCTTTGGAGAAAGAACAGGCAACACGCCCATTGAGGCACTTTTAATAGAAAGAATTGCCCTTAAAGGGGAAGAGGATGGCATAGATACCCAAGCAATTACTGAGATGGCAGAATACTTCCAGAAGGAGCTAGGAGTTCAAATTCCTTCCAATTATCCCTTGGTAGGTGAGGACTTTAATGCTACCAGTGCCGGGGTCCATGTTGATGGTCTTATGAAAAACGAAGAGATTTATAACATTTTTGATACAAAGAAGATATTAAACAGGCCAATCTCTGTAATTGTCTCTGCAACATCAGGAACCGCGGGGATAGCCCACTGGATAAACAGTCACCTTGGCCTTAAAGGAGAAAAGACAATAGATAAACGCCATCCGGGTGTTGTTAGGATTTACAAGCAGGTCATGAAACAATATGAGGAAGGAAGGGTTACATCCATGTCAAAGGACGAGATGGAGACCCTAACAAGAAAATATCTCCCAGAGCTCTTTACTTCTGACTTTGATAAGCTAAAGATGCGCGCCCATGATCTTGCCTATCACATTGTTGAAGACCTTGTTGATAGAGCTGAAATGCGTTCCATGGATCCCGAAAAGATTGAGCCGATTCTTAAACAGACCCTTGAGGAGAATCCCTTTATCCAGTTTTTATATGTGGTAAATGCAGACGGTAAAAAGATAACTCACAATATCACCCATATTGAAGATAGAGGGAAATACGCTACCTATAAGCTAGATAGTGACTTTTCAAATAGACCCTGGTTTATCGCCCCCCTTAAGGACGGGAAGATCCATGTCTCTGATTTTTATACTTCGAGGATCACCAATGCCCTTTGTATTACAGTTTCAGGGCCAATAAGAAATGAAGAGGATGAAATCATTGGAGTCCTTGGAATTGACATCCGCTTTGAAGACCTTGCAAAGATGGAAAGGGATGGTGAATAAGGAGGCCTTTGACAAAGGGTTCTAAAAATACACCTGTTGAACAGGGTGAAATCCGAAAACGCTGGAGGGGAAGGCGTTCTGTCGCATTGATCTTTCCTGACTCATACGCCCTTGGAATGGCAAACCTTGGCTTTCAAAGGGTGTATGAACTTTTAAACAGGAAAGATGAAATTGTGGCAGAGCGCTTTTTTATTGAAAATTTAAGTACCGGACGCTCCATCGAATCCAGAAGACACCTTATTGAATTTGACATCATCCTTTTTTCCATAAGCTTTGAGCTCAGTTACCTGAATATCCTGTCATTTATTGAAAAGGCAGGACTTCCCTTATTTTCAGAAGAAAGGACCAACAAAAAGAATCTGCCCCTTGTCCTTTCAGGAGGAGTTGCCATACAGATCAACCCTTGCCCTGTAATTCCCTTTATGGATGCATTTCTTTTAGGGGATTTTGAAGAGATAGTAAATGGTCTGACCCATTATTTGATTAGTGATCTTGATAGAGAAAAAAAGGGAGAAGAAAAACTTAAAAGGCTTATAGAAACCGTTCCTGGCTCCTATGTGCCACTCCTTCAAAAGGGAAAATCAATAAGGCCAGTTATTCAAAGGAATGCAATTGATACTGTTCCACACTCGGTTATTGTCTCAAAGGATTCTTCATTTCCAAATACCTTTCTTTTAGAAGTGACAAGAGGCTGTGGAAGGGGCTGCCGTTTTTGTGCAGCAGGTTTCATCTATCGTCCTTCAAGGAGATGGCCAAAAGATGTTATTGAGAAGACCCTTTCTGATCTTAAAGGTGCAAAAAAGGTGGGGCTTGTTGGCCTTGAATATGCTAGCCGCGGACAAATTGTAGAGATTTGTGAAAGGCTTCTTTCAACTGGGCTTAAATTGGGCTTTTCATCTCTAAGGGCAGATGCCCTGACACCCGAATTTTTAGAGCTCCTTGTAAGATCAAAAAATTATACGACAACCATTGCCCCAGAGGCAGGGACAGAAAGGCTTAGACGAGTTATAAACAAAAACCTTACAGAAGATCAAATACTAAATGCAGTTGAGGCAATATGTGAAAAAGGATTAAGGAATCTCAAGCTCTATTTTATGGTTGGACTTCCCTTTGAAGAGAAAGAAGACCTCTATGGAATTTTTGAACTTTCAAAAAAAATCCGCCAAATATTTGTAAGTTATGGCAGGGAAAGGGGGAAACTCGGGAAAATCATTGTATCGGTAAGCCCTTTTGTACCAAAGCCCTGGACCCCGTTTCAGTGGGCAGCCTTTGACGGACTAGAAAAAATTAACAAAAAAATCACCCTCTTAAAAAGTGAATTTGCCAAACTCCCAAATGTAAAATTTAGCTCAGAGCAACCAGATAAGGCCTTTATCCAGGCCATTTTAAGCAAAGGAGACATGGAAACGGGAAAAGATATCATTCTGAAATACCTAAAAGGGGGAAAACTAAAAAAGATAATTAAGAGTACTCAAAAAAGTGCCGAATATTACCTTAGAAAAAGAGGGGAAGATGAGATTTTCCCCTGGGAATGCATTCGACACCGTATAAAAAGGGTATATCTTTTTTCCCAGTGGAAAAAGGCTCAAAGGGCCTTATCCACGTCCTTTTGTAATGAGGCCAAATGCAAAAGATGTGGGGCCTGTAAGTGAAAATTAGGGATCATTTGTTATGGAACATGAAACCTTAATAGAACATTCGACGACAAAAGGGAATATTAATCTCGAAATTGACGAAAACAAGGAAACCATTCCAGACTCTCCTTTAGAAATTGCTAAATGGATAAAAGATTCCAAGGAAGAGGTCAAAGAGGGTTCCGATTGCATACTTGTTACAATGGACCTACCTTCAGGGTTGCGTGTTGGTCATGACAACCTTTTAAAGTCATTAGAAATCGTTTTACGGGAATACTTCATAACGATTCCTGAAGATGTTTCGGAAAAAATTGCACAAGGAGAACTTGATGTATTTGATTTTGTAGCCCCAGCCCGAGATAATCACTTAAGTCCAAGGTATGTGGAAATAAATACCCTTCCTGGCATTTCCACACTTACCATAAAAGGGACACCGCCTGAAGATGGAGAAGATGGATTTTTAGAAATATTTTTTGACCCAAGTCTTAAGCCTGGAAAGCTTCTGCCAGACGGAACCATTGATTTTAGAGAGGTTAATCGCTTTCCCCAGGCCTCTACTGACCAGCATGTATTGAGAGTCTATGAGCCCACTTTTGGAAATTATGGAACAGATGTATTGGGATTTCCGATAAAGCCTAAGCCTGGTCGTCCTGCGCAAATAAAGATAGGTGAAGGCTTTTATGAAAAAACTGGTATTGATGATAAAACCTCAAGGAGTTTTAAAGATTATTTTAGTAAAAAACGAGGCATTATTATCTGCAGTTTCAAAGGTGGTCCATCTCCAAAAAATCTCTCGTCTATAGCCATAAAAAATGAACTCAAGGTTAAAGATATTGACTTTTCAACTGGCAATATAAAAGGCAATGATAATGAAATAAGATGCAAGGCAGATGTAATTGTAGAAGGTGACATTAGAGGCTGCTTTACCGTAATCATTGACGGAAAACTTGTTGTAAAGGGTGCTGTAGAAGGTGAGGCAGTGGATGCTACAGGGCCTGTATTTATTAATTTTGCAAAAAACTTTGTCAGATCTGGCTCTAACATAGAGGTTGGAATAGCAAGAAATGCAAGGCTTTTTGCAGAAGGAAGTCTAAAAATCCAGAGGGAACTCAGTGACGGAAGACTTAAGGCCCCAAAAATCTTTATGGAGCCTAAGGGCACTCCTGAAATTCTTGTTGGGAGAGCAAAGATATCAACTAATGAAATAACAGGACAAGGAGTAAATATAAGAAATATCGTAGAAATCCAAATTGGTGAAGAGCTTTTTGATACGCTAAAACAACTCTTAGCCCAAAAAGAGGAGCTCTCTAAAGAGCTTGAAAACAAAAAAGACATTTTAAAAAATAGGGGGGCAATCTTTGGACAAAAACTTGCCCTTGCAAAGTCCATTATTGGCAAAGACCAGGAAAAGATTTTACAAGTCTTTAAACAGTTTGCCAGTATGATCCTTTTAAACACAATTAGTCACAAAAAGATAAAAGAGCGAATGGCTACCCTTCAAAAAAATACGAGTAGTGAACTTAATATGCTCATAAAACATTTAAAGCTAATGGTGGAAATACAAGGAGACTTTGAAGAGACTCAAAATAAAATAAAGTTACTAGACGAAAAAATTCGCGACACAAAAGAAGCCATTTCAAATCTCTCCTTAAATATTAAAGGAAAAATAACTGATGCCGGTCAAATAAGGATTCTTGTTAACGGAAAAGAAAAAAAGATCACAACCAAGGACCTAAAATCAGATAACTTTCATCTAAAAATGGTTTACAGCCTTGATACAGGCCCAAAATTTAAAATGGAATCTATTTAAAGAGCAATCCCTTTTTAACAGCATTATTTATTTCTCCAAGGGGATCAGGCCTTATAAGGCCTTTCTCCCCCAATCTTATTGCTTCAGTGGCCAGAGAATCAGCTATCTCATTTTCTTTATGACCCGAGTGCCCCCTTACCCACCGCCATGTAACTTTATGCCTTGAACAAAGCTCATCAAGCCTTTTCCAAAGGTCAACATTTTTTACCTGCCTATTTTTCCCGAGCATCCAACCTCTTAGCTTCCAGTTTTCTATCCATTTGGTAATTCCATTTTTAAGATATTGAGAATCTGTAGTGATTACAACATCACATGGCCTTTTTAGGGCTTCAAGGGCCCTTATGGCAGCCAAAAGCTCCATCCTGTTGTTGGTGGTGTAAGGATAGTAGCCTGATAGCCTTTTTTCATGGGCGCCATATCTTAAAAGGGCACCCCAGCCCCCAGGGCCGGGGTTTCCAGAACAAGCCCCATCTGTAAAAATCCTTACAGGCTCTTTATTTCTTAAAGCGGCTTTTGACATTGATAAAGGGTCACTATACCAAGGGTCATGGGTCTATAGGTGATATCAATAAAACCGGTATCTTTTAACATCTGACAAACCTCTTTTTGAGAATAAAAACCCTTGATAGATTCTGCCAGATATCTATAAGCCTCCTTGTCACCTGATATAAGCCCGCCTATTTGGGGCAAAATCCTTTGTAAATAAAAAAAGTAAAGTATTTTAAAGGGGAAAAAGGTAGGCCTTGAAAATTCAAGGATTGCCCCCTTTCCTCCTGGTTTCAGTATTCTAAATACCTCTGAAAAACCCTTTGGAAGGTCAGATAGATTTCTTATGCCAAATGCAACTGTAAAGCCAGAAAAGGAATTTTCTTTTAAGGGCAAATTTTCTCCATCTCCACAAACAGCCCTGAGCGAATTGATAAGCTCTTTATCTTTATTTTTTTCTACACCAAATTTTAACATATCAAAACAAAAATCAAGGGCTACAATATACCTGTGTCCCTGTCTGAAAAGCTCCCGGGTTAAAGGAAGTGTTCCGGCGCAAAGATCCAGTACGGGGCCGGTTACACCTGAAAGAGTTTTAATTGTGGATCTTCGCCAGAGATGATCTATTCCAAAACTTAGAAGGGAGTTCAAAAAATCATATTTTTCAGTAACTGACGAAAATTTTTCTTGTACGAAATCCTTCTTTTCTTCTTTTTGAGGAAGACTCATGTTTTTAATAATTCCCAATTTTTTAAAATTGTTTAGGATATCAAATGTATTTCAGGCATCTCCCTCAGCCTTCCCATTTGAAAAAGAAGCCTAAAAAAATGCCTCAATCCCTTGAGCTTTAAAGGTGAAAGATCAAATTCTATTCCCTTTAGATAAGCAAGGCAATCTACCTTTGACATTGGGATTCTGACAGAAACCCTGCTGCTTATCTCTTCAATTTGTGACGAGCCCTTTTTATAGGCCATTTCAAGTCTTTCTTTAAATTGTGATAGAGCTGGACTTTTCAACAGAAGGGAAGATCGCCTTATGGCCCATAGGGCAAAAACAAAGGGAAGACCGGTAGTTTCATACCATATTGATGCCAGATCATAGGAGTAAAAGCCTTTTTCAAGATTTTTAATCTTTAATGCCTCATCTCCTATGGCCAGATAGGCAGAAAGGTCCTTTTCCTCAAGAAAATCAGAAAGACCTCCAGTAATATAACCTGGCTTTAGCCCGTTAAAATGTTCAAGAATAATGTATAAAAGATTTATGGATGTGGCTGACTGGCTGGTAAGGCATATGGTCTTTTCTGAAAGCTCGTAGATTGGCATTCTGCTAAAAAGAACGACACTTCCCACTGTACCAGTTGCACTAATGCAAAAATCTTTTAGGACGAAATAATCTTTAAAGTGCTGTCCATAGGAAAAAGAAGAGATGAGACCCATATCTATCTTTCCATTTTCAAGTAACTTGTTGAGCGTTGAAGGATTGTCTTCCAAAAGCCTAATTCCATTAATGGGTCCATCTTCCTTTAATGGTATTAAAAGAGGTGCCGTATTTATAAAATTGACTACTCCTACCTTAAAGATGTTTTCTTGTTCTTTATTTTTCTTTTTATCTGACAAAGGTTTTTATCCTTTCTGGTTCCGTGTATGAACATATGAAATCAAAAAGCTCCTTTTCATCACCAGTAAAAGGCCCAAGCACAAAAAAAGAGGCCCTTTTGCCAGGCTCTAAGGAGCCATATCTTTTTGAAATTCCAAGAGCCCTTGCACCATTAATAGTTGCGGCTGCAATAAGCCTCATGGGATCGATATCAGAAAATCTATTATATAAAAAATTAATCTCAGCCAGTATAGATAAATCTGAATTGCTGGAAAGACTGTCTGTTCCAAGACAAACCCTTTCCAATTTCAAAAAAATATGATTTGCCCTTGGAAGTATGCCGGAAATATATTCATTGCTCCTGGGACAAAGGCAAAGATTTGCCTCATTTTCCCTTAATATTTCAATATCCTTTTCATCAAAAAAAACCCCATGTACGCAGATAGTCCCCTTATCCAATACACCAATTTTTTTTAAAAGCCTTACAGGGGTCTTTTCAGTAGAAAAAAACTCCCTGACATCCCTTCCCCTTTCTTTAAGAATTTCATAGATAGGCCCCTTTCTTTCCTTTACAAATTCCATCTCTTCCATGGATTCTGATACATGAATACTAAAGGGCAACCCTTTAATTTTACAGGTATTTTTTATCACCCTTATGGCATCTCTTGAGCAGGTATAAACAGAATGGGCTGAAAATGAGGCCCCGAAAGGAGAAAGGGAAGAAAAAATAGTATCATCAAGCTCTAAGGGTTCGCTTTCTGGATGAATTTTTTCAAGAAAGAAATGAAAAAAAAGGCCATCAGGTATCACTTTTGAAAAAGTTTTTTTAAAAGAAAAATCATTTCCAACATCTCCAAAGATACTGGTTCCCTTATCCTCTGCCCTTTTAATAGCACTTAAGGCGTCCTTTTCCCTTTTTAAGTTATCTATTTCAGCTTTAAGCGACATGAGCCTTTTTAGCCACTTTGAAAAGCCAAGCCCTTTTGGGATTGCCCCTTTCAGCCATGATAACTCAATGTGGGTATGACAATTTATAAGGCCCGGAAGGATAACTGAATCTTTATGGTCAAATATCTTTATATCTTTTCCTTTTAGGGAGGTTAAGACTTCTTTTCTTTTTCCTACGGCCTTTATAAAGCCTTTTTCAACCAATAGGGCACCATCGAAAACCGGAGGGGTTGATACGGGAACTATCCACCGTGAAAGGTGAAGGGTCTTTTCTGACACTTTTCACTCTACCAGGGTGTAATCCATGAGCCTTTGCCTTGGAGAAAAGCCTGCTTCCCTGATATGCCTTCTGATATCTTCCTCTGAAAGCCTGTGGCTCACACCAGTTGCTGCAACAACATTTTCCTCTATCATGGTGGAGCCAAAGTCATTTGCCCCAAAAAAAAGTGCCATTTGAGCGACCCTATAGCCCTGAGTCACCCAGGAGGCCTGGAGATTTTTGAAATTATCAAGGACTATCCTTGATATGGCAAGGGTCCTTAAATATTCAAGGGCAGTTGCAGGCCTGCAGTCTATGGCGGTATTTTTTGGCTGAAAAGGCCAGGGGATAAAGGCAGTAAAACCTCCGGTCTTGTCCTGAAGCTCTCTTAAATTTAATAGGTGAGCAATTCTATCTGAAACCGCCTCAATGTGTCCGAACATCATGGTGGCAGTGGTCTTAAGGCCCAGACTGTGGGCTATTTCCATGACCTTAAGCCACTCCTTGGCAGTTGCCTTTTTAGGGGCAATGCGCCTTCTTACATCATCTACAAGGATCTCTGCCCCACCTCCGGGAATTGAATCAAGACCAGCATTAATAAGCCTTTTCAGGACATCTTCAATGCCTAGCCCTGATATCTTAGAAAAATGAATTATCTCAGGCGGTGAAAATCCATGACAGTGTATATGGAAACCCTTTATAAATCGAAGCATATCTTCGTAAAATTCAAGGGGCAAGTCTGGATGTAGCCCGCCTTGAAGAAGGATCTGAGTACCTCCCAGGGCCTTTGTCTCTTCTATCTTTTTCCCTAGTTCATCAAAGGAAAGGACATAGCCCCCTGATTTTTCCGGAGCGCAATAATAGGCGCAAAATTTACAGCCTGATATACATATATTGGTGTAATTTATATTTCTGTCTATAACGTATGTGACTATTGGATCTGGATTTTTACTGAATCTCACCTTATTGGCCAGGTGCCCTAAGGTGTGAATATCCAGTTCATTATAAAGACAAAGGGCCTCATCCCCTGAAATTCTTTTCCCATCAAGGACCTTTCTAACACAATCTTTTAACATAATGAAATCTTGCCTAATCGATTATATTAATAACATTGTAAAGGGTGTCCCGTTCAACAGGAATTCTTCCAGCGCTTTTAATAAGGTATTCTATCTCTTTATTAGAAAGGGCCTGGGAGGTTTCGGCTCCTGCCATGTGGGTGATCTTTTCTTCAAGGACAGTTCCGTCCATATCATCTGCCCCAAAACTTAGGGCTATTTGGGCCATTTTTGGCCCTAGCATCACCCAGTAGGCCTTAATGTGGGGGAAATTGTCAAGCATGAGACGTGAAACAGCTATATTTTTAATATCATCAATGCCGCTAGTAGGAGCAATCTCTTCAAGACCTGTATTTTTGGGATGAAAGGCCAGGGGGATAAAACACATAAAACCTCCGGTCTCATCCTGAGCTTGTCTTAGGGCAATAAGATGATCGACCCGCTCTTCAATGGTTTCAATATGGCCATAAAGCATGGTGGCATTGGATTTAAGGCCAAGTCTGTGGGCTATTTTGGCCACCTTAATCCATTCATCTCCTGGAAGCTTTTCTGGACAAAGCCTTTCCCTAATTCTAGGGCTAAAGACCTCGGCACCTCCACCTGGAATGGACCCAAGCCCTGCATCAACCAGATCCTCCAGGGTTTGCTCAATGGTTTTCCCACCAATTTTTGCAATATGGGCTATTTCCACACAGGTAAAGGCCTGGATGTGAATATCGGGCCTTACCTCCTTAATGGCCTTTAACATATCAATATAATAGGAATAGGGAAGCTCTGGATGGCATCCTCCAACAATATGGACCTCTTTAATGGGCTCACCCATGCGTTCTTTTATTTTTTTAACAATCTCGTCAATACCCATCTCGTAGGCCTGGGAATCACCCTCTTTTTTCCCAAAGGCGCAAAATTTACAAAGATTTGTGCATATATTAGAGTAGTTTATATGTTGATTATATATGTAATAGGCATAGTCCCCGTTTTTCTTCTCCCGAACCATATTTGCCAAAAACCCGAGGCCAAGGATATCATTCGTTTCATAAAGCCTTATTCCGTCTTCCCTTGAAAGCCTAGTTCCTGAAACGACCTTATCAAGAATATCCGATAGATCAGAAGCCCTAAGGGCCTCTTCCATAAATTCATTATCTATTACACTGCTTCTTTTAAGCATCATATTTTTAATAATTCCTTTGCTTGAAATAAAAAGGATTAATTACCTTTTCTTACTTCCCTAATTGTCACTTCAAACTTTAAAACCTGGCCTGCCAATGGATGATTAAAATCCACCATTATTGCACCAGGCCAGATATCCCTTACAACCGCAGGCCTTGTAATTCCAAGATGATCCGGAACCTTGATCACCTTACCGGGTTCAATGGCGCCTGTAATTCGCTCTGTGGCCACTAAAAGTAACTTTTTCGGATCATAAAGGCCATATGCAAAAAAGGGATGAACTGTTATGGTCTTCGAATCCCCTGGTGAAAGCCCAATTATGCCTTCTTCAACAGGTTTTGGGAAATTTCCCTTTCCGCAGACAAAACTTGCTGGACCTCCGCTCTTTTCAGAAGAATCCACCACCTTGCCTGTAAGGAGTCTTACGACAAAATCCATGACAACCGTACAACCGTATTCAACTCGAATTACATTCCGGGAAATATCACTGGAAGGCCTTTCCTCAGAAACAAAACCTTCTATCTGATTCATGATGCTAGTTTTCCTTCTTGTCCTTTTTTTCCATGACAGGGACCTTAAAAAACTGAATGCCCTCTTCCCTTAACATATCCTCTTCTTCCTTGGTGGCAACTCCTCTTATATTTCTTGGCTCAGTCACTCCATAATGCATCTTTAAGGCCTCTGAAGCAAATTTATCTCCAACATCCTCTGTATTTTCCAATATCTTTGAATAAGCCCTTTTAAGTACTTGAAACATTACTTGCTGACTTGGGACCCCCTCAGAGACCTTTGAAGAGCCTGTTGTCTTATTAAATTTTATAGGAGAAAGGGCTTTATTTACCTTATTGCTCCCACAGATCGGGCATTCTAAAAAACCATTTTCCTTTTGTTCCTGAAATGTCTTACTATCTTTAAACCAGGCCTCAAACTTATGGCCATCTTCACACACCAAATCAAAAACTATCATTACTTTTTCAATCAGACCTTCCTAAAATTTGCCTTTTCTTTTTTAACAACTTAAAAATTTTTCCCCCTAAAGTAAATCCCCCAAACTAGTGATTCTTTTTTGTACTCAAAAAATATATAAAAAACTCAATTGAAACTATCAAAACTATATGACATATTTCGCCAAATGATCCAATAAAGAGAGGATAAAAATGGCTTCAACTGGAAGAGATCAGTGGAATAGTCAGATAGGTTTTCTCCTTGCAGCAGTTGGTTCTGCAGTGGGCCTTGGAAACATATGGCGTTTTAGTTACATGGCCTATGAACATGGCGGTGGGGCCTTTTTAATTCCGTATCTTGTTGCCCTAATAACCTGTGGAATACCACTTCTTGCGCTGGAATTTGCCCTTGGCCATGAAAGAACAGGTTCAGCACCCTTGGCATTTGCAAAGGTGCACAAAAAGGCCGAATTCTTTGGCTGGTGGCCTGTCACCTTTGTCATGTTTGGAATTGTTTTATATTATGCAGTAATAATCGCATGGTGCCTTAACTACTGTATATATTCGGTCTCTCTTTCATGGGGGCAAGACCCAAATCACTTCTTCTTCAGCAATTTTCTTTCCATATCAAAATCTCCGTTGGCCTTTGGTAGCATAAGAACTCCTATCGTTATTTCTACAGCAGTCATCTGGTTTCTCAACTGGATTATTGTCTATAGAGGCATTGGACACGGGATAGAACTTGCAAACAAGATATTTATGCCACTTCTCTTTTTGTTGACCCTTTTTCTGGTTTTATGGGCACTGACTCTTAAAGGGGCAACAGATGGAGTACTTGCATACCTTAAACCTGATTTTGAAAAGATTAAGGGCATAAATGTATGGATAGATGCATACAGTCAGATATTTTTCAGCCTCTCCCTTGGCTTTGGTATTATGATCGCCTATGCAAGCTATCTCCCTAAAAAGGCTGACATAGGAAAAAATGCCGTTTTGACATCCATAATGGACAGCATGTTCGCAATAGTTGCAGGTCTTGGGGTCTTTGCAGTCCTTGGATTCATGGCAAATGCAAAGGGACTTCCCATTTCAAAGATCGTTTCAGAAAGTATTGGCCTTGCCTTTGTGGTATATCCAAAGGCGTTGAGTATTATGCCAGGAGGAAATTTTTTTGGAGTAATATTTTTTCTAAGTCTTGTGGTGGCTGGCATATCATCTTCAATCTCTATTATTGAGGCCTTCACAGCAGCTTTGATAGATAAATTTAACCTCAACAGGAAATTTGTAGTTACTGCAATCTGTATCTCCGGCTTTTTGGGATCTATTATATTTACTACTAATGCTGGGCTCTTATGGCTTGATATAGTGGATCATTTCATAACCCACTACGGCCTTGTCACCATAGGGATAGTTGAATGCATCCTTGGTGCATGGGTCTTTGACATAAAAAGACTCAGGCACCATATTAACTCCATAAGCAGTATCAAAATGCCAAAGGCATGGGACAATCTTATAAAATTTTTTGTTCCCGGCATTTTGATAATAAATCTCATTGGAGATGTAATTGCCGAATTTAAAGGCGCATACGGTGGTTATTCATGGTTTGCCCTTGCAATGATCGGGATGAACTGGATGATACTTACAGCCATTCTTGCAGGCATATTCACCAAACTTCCCTGGCATTACGAATATATGCTGGAGACTTCTGATGAAAAATAGAAAAAAATATGGCATAATTATGATAATAAAAAATATTTCACCTAAATCTTGACGTCTTTAATTTTACATGAAACATATCCCCCTTGCGGAACGGCTTAGACCCAGAACACTTAATGAATTTGTAGGACAGGATCATCTCCTTGGAAAGGATAAGATTCTAAACACCCTTTTGTCCCGGGGCACTCTCCCATCCTTAATACTTTGGGGTCCACCAGGGTGCGGAAAAACCACCCTTGCAAGAATCCTTGCCAAAATGGTCGATGCAAATTTTGTTAGTTTTTCAGCAGTCCTTTCCGGAATACCAGAACTTAGAAACATCATTGAAGAGGCAAAGGAAAATAAAAAGCAAGGTGGGCCAAGGACCGTTCTTTTCGTAGATGAAATACACAGGTTCAACAAGGCCCAGCAGGATGCATTTCTTCCCCATGTGGAATCTGGTCTGATTACGCTTATTGGGGCAACAACAGAAAACCCATCCTTTGAAATCATATCTCCACTCCTTTCAAGATGCCAGGTCTTAGTACTAAATAGGCTGGATAAAATGGCCCTTTCCACTCTAATAGATAGAGCACTTACTGATGAAAAAAGGGGGCTCGGAAGGCTTGATATAAAAATTGAAAAAGAGGCGAAAGACCTCCTTATTGAAAAGGCAGATGGTGATGGAAGGGCCCTTTTAAACTATCTTGAACTTTGTGCGGAGCTCCTTGTTGCTAAGGTTCCTGATGGTGGCCAAAGGGAAATCACCCTGGAAATAGTTGAAGAGGCAATCCAGGAAAAGGCGCTGAAATATGACAAAAATGGAGATGAACATTTCAATATCATCTCAGCCTTTCATAAGTCTTTAAGAGGAAGTGACCCTGATGCAGCCCTTTACTGGCTTTCTAGAATGCTTATGTCAGGTGAAGACCCTCATTATGTGGCAAGGCGTATGGTTAGATTTGCAAGTGAAGATATTGGAAATGCCGACCCCCAGGCATTGAATGTAGCTTTAAGTGCCCTTTCGGCCTTTGACTTTCTTGGAAAGCCAGAAGGGGAACTCGCCCTTGCTCAAGCAGCCCTTTATCTTGCAACAGCACCCAAAAGTAACGCCGTCTATACAGCCTATGGAGAGGCTTTGCGGGATGTCAAAAAATATGGGGCTCTTCCTGTGCCTCTTCATATAAGAAATGCACCAACCAAGCTTATGAAGGACCTCGGCTATGGAAAGGGTTACAAATACGCCCATAATTATCAGGATGCCATTACAGATCAAGAACACATGCCTTCTGAATTAAAAAATAGAATATATTATAAACCGACTACTAGGGGCTATGAAAAGATAATCAAAGACCGGCTCGATAAATGGAGAAAGATACTTGCCAAGAGAAAGGCAATAAAAAAAGAGGGTTAAACATGGCAAAAAAACTACAAAAGATTCTGTTATTGGGGCTTTTTTTTATAATTTTTTCACAAAATGATGCCCTTGCAGTCCAAGTCCATGGTCCGCCAGAGGGCTTTTTGGTCCATATCATGGGGCATGTCTTTTTC
>WFZZ01000109.1 GCA_015489315.1 Deltaproteobacteria bacterium
ATCATTACGCTTTATTTCCCAAACCTTTTCTCTGCACTCCATGAATACATCAAAGGCCAGAAGCCCAAAACGATCTATTTCAGACTCAAATTCCAAATAGGCCTTGTAAAGCCCCTCGGATTCAACTTCCTTTAATATTTCACCTCTAATTATTTCCTTTAGAGCGAAGATAATCCGGACTGCGCTTGCGGGGGTAAAATCCTGAACAGCCCTGATTCTGACAAGAGTATCTAAAAGTTTTTTGGTTTTGACAGGATCCGAATCTCCAATTATTTCATCAAATAGTGGCCAGATTGATTCCTCTATGGATGAGCCAATTGGATTATGAAACCTATCCTTTTGACTTTTAAGAAATTGAGCTGTCTCAGGAGGATAGGAGTTTTGGATTACTTTTCTCCACTTTTCTACAATAGAGCCTTTTTTGCGCTCTAAAAGGCTTTTAAGCTTTTTATTTAGCTTTCCTCCCACTATAGCCTCCTGTCAAAACTTTTGACTCCCCGGCAGCTGGTGAATGAATGGCCATTCAGCCAACAGTTTCTATCTATAGACAAAAAGAGCTTGTGTGTCAAGTCACTAATTAAGAGCCATTAAAATTATTGTGAAAAACTTCTATTTTCCCTAAAAGCCTAATTAGGCTTAATAAAACCCTTGCACCAGCTTTTCGATGGCTTATTCTAAGAACCAATAAAATGAAAGTTGCCTTCATTAATCCCTATTGCCTTGACGAAAGGCTCATCGATTATGACATCAAGGTCCCACCTATAGGAGTTTACTATCTTGCAGCCGCTCTAATCGAAGCAGGATGCAAGTGCAAAATATTTAATTGGTTTAATATGAAGGGGCGGTTTGGCCAGATGGAAAGGGAGCTAAAAGCCTTTACGCCCGACTGTATCTGCATCTCCATTCTTCACGCAAACCGTTGGGGTGGAATCGACATTTCAAGACTTTCAAAACGTATCCTTCCAGATGTCCCAATAATCTTTGGTGGTCCAGGTGCCACCTTTTTACGGCAACACCTTTTAAAAAACTTTTCTGAAGTCGATTTTATTATTTATGGAGAAGGTGAAAAAAGCCTTATTGAATTAATAAATTATCTGAATGATAAAAACGAAAAGGATTTAAGCTCAATAAAGGGAATCGCATATCGAAAAAATGGTACCCCAGTTTTAAACGACAACATGCCATTTGTGGAGAACTTAGATGAGCTTCCTGATCCAGCTAAATACTTTTCCTTTCAACATATAATTTCTTCAAGGGGTTGTCCTTGGAATTGTAAATTTTGTGGGTCTCCAAGGATTTGGAATCGAAGGGTTCGATTTCACAGTCCTGAATATTTTGTAAACCAAATGGAACGACTTCATCGAAAGGGGATTAATTTCTTCTTTGTCTCAGACGACACCTTCACCCTTAAAAGAGAAAGGGTAATTAGAATTTGTAAAATGATACTTGAACGGGGCCTTGATATATCTTGGGTAGCAATTTCAAGGGTAAACATCGTTGATGATGAAATACTTTACTGGATGAGAAGGGCAGGATGTATTCAAATAAGTTATGGAGTTGAAAGTGGTGCCCCAGAAATTAGAAAAATTCTCAACAAAAATATTACAAATGATGAGATTAAAAGGGCCTTTAAAAAAACAAGAGAATACGGCCTCATGCCAAGGGCCTATTTTATTTACGGCAATCCAGGAGAAAGCAGGGAAACCATTAATCAAACAATTAGGCTTATTAAGGAAATAAAGCCCTTGGGGGCCATTTTTTATATCCTAGACATTTTTCCAGGGACAGAGCTTTATGACAATTTTTTAAAAAGGACCAAGTCAGATGATGACATATGGCTTAAAAAGATAGAAGACATCATGTACTTTGAAACAGATCCATCCCTAGATGAGAAAAAGGTCCTATCCTTTGGGAAAAAACTTAGAAAGGAATTCTATAAAAACCTCCCCAAATTTGCTGTAAATCTTAAACTTAAGGACGACCCGACACTTTCAAAGTGTCATGCAGATTTTTTATCAAGGTTGGCAATGACCTTTGCCTTTGGCGATTACGCAAACCAGAAGGATATCCCTAACAAAAGTCAGACTGCTCAGATACTCTTTGAAAGGGCACTGACATATCAACCCATTGAAAGGGCCTATCTTGGCCTTGGAATGCTTTTTCAAAGGAAGAACAATCACAAGGATGCTATCAAAATTTTAAAAGAAGGACTCTGTCATTTTCCCAATTCATCCCAATTAAATTCCTGCCTTGCTGTAAGCCTAATGAATCAGGGAAGGGTAGAAGAGGCCCTGAATATTTTTATGCGGTTCCTGGATGTAGGGAAAAATGCAGAGTTGGCCATTGCCTGTGCTAAGGCGTTAAAAATGGATGATATTGTCCATAAATTGACGAGAAAATTAAGGTAAAAAGAAAAATGGAACCTTCTTTTGCTAATATTCCGTCCATTGTAATTTCTGCAATTCGTGGAGGAGGCGGAAAGACCATTGTAAGCCTTGGACTATTACGCGCCCTTACAAATAGAGGTATTAATATTGCCTCTTTTAAAAAAGGGCCCGATTACATAGATGCCGCATGGCTTGGATTTGCAGCTAAAACCGATTGTTATAATCTCGATCCCTTTCTTATGACAGAAGAAATCATAAGGAGATCTTTCCTGTTCCACTCGACGGGAAAACACCTGGCAATAATTGAAGGCAACAGGGGACTTTTTGATGGAATGGATGTTGAAGGTTCGTGCAGCACAGCCGTCCTTTCAAGGTTAATAGGAGCAAAAATCATTCTTGTTGTTGATTGCACCAAATCAACCAGGACTGTTTCTGCCCTTGTCCTTGGCTGTCAGAAATTTGAGAAAAAGACCAACATCTCCGGAGTAATACTAAACCAGATCGCAGGTAAAAGACACAAAAGAATAGTCACAGAGGCAATAAAAAAATATACGGGCTTACCTGTGCTAGGGGCAATCCCCAGGCTAAAAAGGGATCCTTTGCCAATGAGACATCTAGGTCTTACACCCGCCTTTGAATTTAAGGAGATTGAAAAGGCCCTGGAAGAACTTTCGAAGATTGCAGAGGATCATCTTGACATTGAAGAAATAATTAAATTGGCAGGTGCTTCCCTTAATTTAGAGGTTAAATACCATGGACCTGAGACCCTTTTTGAAGGGAAAAGAGATGAATTTTCAGGTATAAATGTAGGTATTATTAAGGACAAGGCATTTCAATTTTATTATCCAGAAAATATAGAATCCCTAAGATTTCTTGGAGCAAAGACGTTATTCTTGGATTCTCTAAATGATAAAAGAATACCTGATGTCCATGCAATTTATATTGGTGGAGGCTTTCCTGAAACTCAGGCAGAGGCACTTTCTAAAAACCGGGAATTTAAAAAGGAATTGATAAAAAAGATTGAAATGGGCCTTCCTGTATATGCAGAGTGTGGAGGGCTCATGTATCTAGGGAGATATCTTTTTTGGCAAGGGAAACGATTTGAAATGGTTGGGGCCATACCCTTTGATTTTCAAATGGAAAAAAGACCTGTAGGACATGGTTATACAATTCTCGAATTCACGAAAGATTCTCCTTTTTTTAGGGCTGGGACCAGCCTTAAGGGACATGAATTTCACTACTCAAGACCTATACCAGTTGATGAAAAGGCCATGGATTTACTTTGCTGCCATGTAAAAAGAGGATATGGTTTTAATGGGAAAATGGATGGCATCTCCACCAAAGGTATTTTTGGGACCTATAGCCATTGCCATTCTCTTGGCCAAAGGAACTGGGCCAAATGTTTTTTAAAGGCCGCCAATAAATTTAGAAAAATTTCACTATCTTAACCAATGAAATCCTTTCATTTTGAGCGAAAAACACAAAATAGGCTTGACAAGCCTAGGGTCTTTTGTCTATATGGTCCAAAATAACATTGTGGGGGCCTATCCCTCAAATTAAAATAAAGGAGGAAGCCATGTTTCAGATCACCATCGATTATGACAAGTGCCAAGGCGACGAGGAATGCGTAAACGCTTGTCCTGCTGAAGTTTATGATTTCGAAGATGACAAGCCAGTAGTAGCTAGGCCAGATGATTGCCTCGGCTGTGAAACCTGTGTTGAAGTTTGCCCAGTTGGTGCCATCACAGTTGAAGAAGTCTAAGTAAGAAAGCCAAGGCAAAAAGGGGAGGGGGGATTAGTCCCCCTTTCTTTTTTTAGAGTATTTGTAAATTATCTCTTTTGCCTCTTCAATGTCCTTCCTTATCTGTTCAGCAAGCTCCTTTGGTCCAGAGAATTTTTTTTCGTCTCTGATTCGCGCAATAAAATTTACCTTTATCTCGTGTCCATAGATATCCTTGTTAAAATCGAAAATATGGACCTCTGCCCCAAGCCTTCCGTCCCCAAAGGTTGGATTATAACCTATATTTACTACACCATCATACAGCCTGTCCCCATGTACAACTTGAACAGCATATACACCTGGTTTTGGACATAAATCTTCCGGATTAATCGAAAGATTTGCAGTTGGGAATCCAACAACAGGTCCACCCCTCCTTTTCCCTTTTTGAACAACACCTCTTATTTGATAATGACGACCAAGCATTTTTCTAACCTGCCTCATATTCCCCTTTTTGACCAGTTTACGAATAGCAGTACTACTCACAATCATGCCATTAATTGTCACTGGAGGGATTATATGCACCTTAAAACCAAGCTCTTCCCCCTTTTTCTTTAAAAATTCAATATCTCCTTCTCTCCCCCTACCGCATGCATAGTCATAGCCTACCACAAGGTCTTCCACTCCAATCCTTTTAAATAAAATTTCAGTTACAAATTTATCTGCTGTGGTCTTGGCAAATTCCTTTGTAAAGGGAAGACAGACAAGATGATCTATTCCTGCCGCCATTATCAATTCAATTTTCTGATCTAAGGTACTAATAAGCTTAGGGGGATTATCAGGTCTTAAAATCTTCATTGGATGCGGATGAAAGGTTAGGGCAACCTTATCTCCACCCCTTTTCTCTGCTATCTCAACTACCTTCTTAAATAGTGCCTGGTGGCCAAGGTGTACTCCATCAAAATTCCCAATGGTTAAGGCAGGGCGATAAAAGGGTTTTTCTATTTCATTGAGATCAGAATATATATTCATTTATTCCAGTGAATTTTCTGTAAAATTGTAACATTATTAACCTATAATTGTTAGTCTTCCTGAAATTAATATGGGCACTTGACAAGTTCAACATCTGTTTATTTTAATTACACAAAAGTAAAGATTATGCCGAAGTGGCGGAATTGGTAGACGCGCTAGATTCAGGATCTAGTGGGAGTTAATCCCGTGGGAGTTCGAATCTCCCCTTCGGCACCATTACTCAAATGACAAAAGTCCTGCTGCCAAAAGGGCCAGCAATACTCCAAAAATCTGTCTAGTTCCAAGTCTTTCATGCAATACTATCACTGCCAATGCCACTGTTACAACAGGATATAGTGCTGTTAAGCACGATATCACAGAAATCGGGCCTGTTTTTATAGCGGAAAAGAAAAAATAAAGTCCTATTGTGCCGAACATTCCTGTAAGTATTGCAAAAAGGGCGCCTTCAAAATTAAATTCAATGCCAGGGCCTAAAAGTAACACAACAATGACGCTTGTTGCCATGACCCCACAGGCCTCAAAAAAGACAGAGCTTGAAGGCCCTATTTTTTTAAGAGAAAGCTTTGGAAAGAAGGCCCAAAGTCCCCAGCATATCAAAGAGGCAAGAGCATTCAGAAGCCATGGTTTCATTTAAACAAGCCTGAGATATCTTCTTTTGCCAATCTTAAATACAGCCCCAGAAGAGGGTCTTTCTATCTCAACATCAGAGATCCTTTTGCCATCAAGTGAAACTGCGCCCTGTTTTATAAGGCGTCTTGCCTCAGAAGTGCTTCCTACAACTCCAGCTTCTTTCAGTAACTTTGGTATAAAGATATTCTCTTCCTGGATTTTCGAAATTGGATACTCTGGAATGTCATCAGGAATTTGCCCTTTTGAAAATTGGGCCTCAAATTGCTCTCTTGCCCTTTTTGCAGCTTCAACTCCATGGTATCGGGCTACAAGTTCAGTAGCCAATTGTGCCTTTACTTCCTTTGGGTGAAGTCTCTTTTCAGAAATGCCCTTTTTAAGGGCATCTATTTCAGACAGGCTAAGAGAGCTCAATAGCTCATAATATCTAAACATCAAATCATCGGAGATGGACATGAGCTTTCCGAACATGCTTTTTGGGTCCTCGGTAATTCCAACATAATTACCAAGGGACTTGCTCATCTTGTTGATCCCGTCTAACCCCTCTAAAAGTGGCATGGTCACCACTACTTGTGGCTCCTGACCGTATTCCTTTTGAATATGCCTTCCAACAAGGA
>WFZZ01000110.1 GCA_015489315.1 Deltaproteobacteria bacterium
GGAAAAAATTGTCACCCCTTCGACAAAATTGTATGGTGTAATTTTTTTGGAAAAGGTGTTTTGAAATGATGAGTGAAAAAAGAATTAAACGGCTAAGGCGTTCACTGTTGGCAAGGGATTTAGATACAGCATTAATCTTTGGCCCTGAGAACAGGTTTTATCTTTCTGGATTTTGGGCAGAGGATCTGGGGTGCACAGAATCATCGGGATGCCTTTTGATAACAAGGGATGAAAATTTACTTCTTACAGATGGAAGATATGAGGAACAGGCAAGTAGAGAAGCAAAGGGTTTCAGGGTTCTAATTTATAAAACCGGTTTAAAGGGGCTATTACGACGGATTTTTAAGGAACTAGAAATAAAAAGATGCGGTCTTGAAGAAAATTACATCTCTTATTTTCGGGCAAAATCAATAAAAAAGGCCTTTCCTGAGATAAAATGGGTTGAACTTGGACCAATTGTTGAAAAGATGAGGTCTGTTAAGGAGCAGGAGGAGATAGAAAAAATACGGGCATCTCAGAGGGTGAATGAAGAGGTCTTCGAGGAGGTCCTTTCTAATATAAAGATTGGAATGAGTGAAAAAGAGCTTTCTTTTATGATATTTAAAGGACTTATGGAAAAGGCAGATGGCCCATCATTTCCTCCAATAGTGGCATCAGGTCCCAATAGCTCCTTACCACATGCAGTCCCTACGGAAAGAAGGATAAAGGAGCATGAGCCAATAATCATTGATATGGGGGCGCGTCTAAATGGTTATTGTTCTGATATGACAAGGACAGTCTTTTTGGGAGAGCCAGGCGAAGAATTTAAAAAGATATACAATGTAGTTAAGGATGCTCAAAAAAGGGCAAAGGAAAGGATAAGGGCAGGGATTACAGCAAGGGAAGCAGACAGTTTTTCAAGGGATTTTATTACTGAAAAAGGTCTTGGAAAATACTTTTTGCATTCTTTGGGGCATGGAGTTGGAATAGCCATCCATGAGGCCCCGGCACTTTCTAAAAGAAGCAGGAAAAATCTCAAGATCGGTATGGTCATAACCATTGAGCCTGGCATTTATCTTCCTGGAAAGGGTGGAGTAAGGCTTGAGGATATGGCAGTTGTGAAAGAAGATGGAGTTGATGTGATTACGAGCAATAAATGGTTTTATGAGTTTTGATCCTAGTGAACAAAAGGAGTTAAGTCTTACCGAGCACCTTGCTGAGCTTAGAACAAGGCTTATTAGGTCAATTATAGCCATTTCCATTGGTTTTTGTCTCTCTTATGCATTCATAGAACCAATATTTTTGATTCTTTCAAGGCCCCTTGAAGAGGTGCTTCCCCCTGGCTCAACTCTCATATTTACGTCCTATCCAGAGGCCTTTTTTACATATCTAAAACTTGCCTTAACCTGTGGGATATTTCTGGCAAGTCCTTATGTGCTTTATGAAATTTGGGCCTTTGTTGCCCCTGGTCTTTATCCACATGAAAAGAGGCTTGCGCTTCCCTTTGTGCTTTTTTCAAGCATTTTTTTTATTGGAGGCGGTCTTTTCGGATATATGGTGGTATTTCCGGCAGCCTTCAACTTTCTTGCAAGTTACGCCGGAAAGGACCTTAAGCTTCTTCCTAGTGTAAGCGAATATTTTAGTCTGACAATCAAACTTCTTCTAGGTTTTGGAGTAGCCTTTGAGCTCCCAATCTTTATGGTCTTTATGTCAATGATAGGTCTTATTGATGCAAGGATGCTTCGAAAAAACAGAAAATACGCCCTCCTTATTGTATTTATCCTTGCAGCCATTCTCACCCCTACCCCTGATGTAATAAACCAGTGCCTTTTGGCAATCCCACTTCTTTTTCTTTATGAGATAAGTATCTGGTTTGTTGCCCTTATTGGCAAAAAGAAAGTATTTTTAAAATAGTTTCTTTATTATAAGTATCTTCAATACCCCAAACTCCTGCCTGGAATAAGGCATTTTCTGCTATCTTTTCATGGTCAGCCGATGGAACCGGTATTTCTGAAAGACATTTGGGGCAGTCAATCTTATTAAGCCAGTGGCCAAAGGCCTTAATGGTTTCCGTTGATGCCTTGATGTCATCAAGCCCTTTTTCCACGCCAAAACACCTTTTCCCTAGCTGGGCCACCTTTGCTGGCTCCTTTTTTTCTTCTGCCTTCCATTTCATCCATCCTGGAAGAAGTGCAGCAAGGCCCTGTCCATGAGGAATGTTATAAAGCACACTTAAAGAGTGCTCAATAAGATGGACAGGAAAGGGGTGATCCCCAACCCCTGCCCGGGTTAGACCGTTAAGTGCTAGGGTTGCAGCCCACATCATGCTTGCCCTGCTGTCATAATCTTCCGGATTTTTCATGGATGATTCGGTAGTTTTCATGATGACCCTTATAAGACCTTCGGCTAACTCATCTTGAACAGGAGTATTGGGATAGGGACCGTTAAAATATGGTTCAAGCAAGTGACAAATTGCATCCACTCCTCCAAAGGCCGTATAATTTTTGGGAACTGTAAAGGTAAATTCCGGATTTAAGAAAGATACCTTTGGGAAAAGGTGTGGTGAGCCTGCTGCAAGCTTAAGCCCCTTTTCTTTATTGGTGATGACCATAAAGCCATTCATTTCAGAGCCAGATGCAGCAAGGGTTGGAATGCAAAAGACCGGTAGCGCCTCTTTTATCTCTTTTTTGCCTTCAAAGACATCCCAAATTTCACCATGAAGCTTGACTCCAGCGGAGATTGCCTTCGCAGTATCCATGCAACTTCCACCTCCAAAGGCAAGAAGCATTTCAATCTCATTTTTTTTGACAATCTCTATTCCTTCATGAACCTTGCTAAGAAGTGGGTTTGACTGGACTCCTTCAAGGGTCCAGAAATTTATCCTTCCGTCCTTAAGAATCTTTACTACCCTGTCATAGGTCCCAGAGGCCTTTGCGCTTTTTTGGCCAATAACCAGAAGGCAACTGGTGCCATATTCCTTAAGCTCTATTGCTATCTTGTTCAGGGCGTCTTTTCCAAATACAATCTTAGTAGGGTTGTGAAATTCAAAATTTTTCATCTCTTCCTCCCTTTTACACTTTTTAAATAAGGAAGAGCAAATTTTAGAGTCCGATTTCCTTTAAGAATCTTTCCATTCCAATCTTTTTAATTACCCTGTCAAGCCTTGATTTTATCTTAACATTTTCAGTAAAAAGGGCTGCTATCTTTGAAAGAAGCTCTACCCCTTCCTCATAAGTTTTAATAAGCGCAATATTTTGGCCAGGGGTAGGTCTTACTCCCCCATGACCTCCCACATAGACTTGAAACCCCCTTTTAATCCCCACAAATCCCACATCCAGTACATTTGCCCATGAACAACAGGCAGGGCAGCCTGCTATTCCAACCTTTAATTTTCTAGCAATTGGTTGACGTCCTATCGTCTGGATTATGGCGTCTGAAAAGGGAAAGGTTTCCTGAAGGGCAAACTTACAATAGGGCCTTCCTACACATACCCTTGGTTGAGAGATGTCCCTTGCTGTCTTTGTATAAAGGTTAGTTTTGGATAATTTTTCAAGGGCCCTTTGGCCTGTCTCTTTTGTTAGGTTAAGAAGCATGAATTTTTGTGCTGTAGTTATGTGAACTTTACAGTCAAACTCTTCCGAAATTTCTGAAAGGGCCTTAAGGTCACTGGCGCTAGGGCAGGCCCCATTGGGAACTTCGATATATATTGCATAGGAGCCGTCTTTTTGTGGAACGAGGCCTGGGATAATCTCTTTTTTATCTTGGCTCATTCGTGCCTCCTTTAAGAAACATTTTAGTCTTAAATGCAAACTGGGATTTTATAATAGTCCTTTTTGTTGAGAATACAACATGTTACATTTAGGTGTTAGAAAAAGAAATTTTTAGTATTGAAGGCGAAAAAATTTGTGAACTTTTCATAAAAAAACGGTTTTTAATTTTTGAAGAGAGGATTTTTTGGTGTTAAAGAAGATATATCTTTTTACGAGGTTCTTTGGCATTTATTTGATGATTTGAGTGGGGGTATTCCATGATCCAGAAAATTCTTGCCCTTTTAATAACAGTTGCCTTTTTTCAGGGCTGTTCACTTATCCCAAGAAACCAAATCAGGCCAGTGGCCAAGGGGGAACGCTGGAGAGTAAGGCTCATCAAATATGAAAATGGTTCGGATTTTATTAAAAATGGGGGATTTCAGCATCCTTACGATTTTTCCCTACTTAAACTTAATAGAATCCTTGGTGCTATCTATTATAGGAATTCAGAGCTTTTTGGAAGTGGTAAAAAGACAAGGCTTTTTAATAAAAGAGTCAGAGCAACCCTTCTAAGACCGTTAAAGCAGGCCTTTTCCATGGCAAGACCCGATGAGGTGGTTGATTTTTCCTTCATGCTCTCGGAGAGGAAATTGGTCTTTTTTAATCATGACCTTTTTACCAGTGGAATCATGTTCGTAAAGGATGGCAAACTGAACGTGGTAATGAGAGTTGTGGATTTTCAGGTGGAAAATTTTGCCGATGCCTTGAGGCAGTTTGCCGGTGATCCTACAGGGCGTGCTTTAAGAAATCCCTGGGAATTTGTTGTTGGGCCCGGTCAAAGTCTTAAACCTTCTAAAAAATCAGGCCTTGGGATATTTCAGCAGTCAGTATATCCAAACTGGCTCATAATTGACCTTGATTATGAGTTTGGTCCTGCACCTTTAAAGACCCGTAAAAAGGTTAATGTACCCCAGGTACTTACTCCGAATTCATCCCCTCCTGAGGTAAAATTTGAAACTGTTAAACCTAGTGAAGGCCCCATAAAGACAAAGACCTATACCCCAATTGACGACCCGGAAGTAAGGAAAAAACTCCAGATCCTAAGAGACCTGTATAACAGTGGAGCTATTAGCAGAAAGACATATGAGAGGAAAAAGGAGGAGCTTTTATCCCGCTAAAGGGCATTTTGCCTTAAAAGGTCCTTTATGAACTTTTCATAAATAAAGGTGCTATCAGGGGTAAAGGGCTCTTTTTTCATGAATGTTTCAAGCTCTTTTTGGGAAAGAAACCTAAAATTCTCCACTTCTTCCTCCTGAGGTCTAATTGAACCTGAAAACCTGCATGAAAAAAGCCCTCCAAAGACCCTGTTCTTTTCATCTTCAAAGAAAAATTCAGCATGCATTTTAAGTTCCGGGCAATTTATACCGGTCTCTTCCTTTAGTTCCCTTTTTGCGCTTTCACTATAGGATTCCCCCTTGGCAATAACACCACCGGCAGCTATCTCCCACATTCCTGGATAAATGTCCTTTTTAAGGCTTCTTTTTTGGCACAAAATCCGTTTCTTACCGTCAACTATCAAAATATAGGTTGCCCTGTGAATTAGCCTTTTTTTGCGCATTTCTTTTCTAGTGGCAACTCCTATCTCCCTGTTATTTTCATCAACAATTATTACGAGTTCGTCTTGATCCAGGGGTTTCGCCATACTCCTCCTTCGTAAATTGTTAGTCATAGGCAGTTGCATATTGGTGACTTTGTGATACCTTGATACAATGAATGGTTATTCAGCAAGTTTCCTCTCTTATCTTTCATCATAAAGGAGGATTAGTCAAATGGGTCAAAGGATTGTAGTTATTGGCGCTGTGGCTGCCGGGCCAAAGTCAGCATGCAGGGTAAAAAGGCTTATGCCAGATGCAGAAGTTACGCTCATAGACCAGGATGACCTTATTTCTTACGGAGGATGTGGTATTCCCTATTTTGTATCAGGAGATGTCTCAGATGAAAAGGAGCTTCGATCCACAAGCTTTCATATGGTAAGGGACAAGTATTTTTTTGAGCAGGCCAAAGGCCTAAATGTGCGGATACTGACCAGGGCCCTTTCCATTGATAGAAAGGAAAAGATTGTCCACGTAGAAGACGTAAAAACAGGAGAAAAAGATAAAATACCCTATGACAAACTTGTAATTGCAACAGGGAGCAGACCAAATGTAATCCCTGTTCCAGGGCATGATTTAGAAGGTGTTTTTACGATAAGCAGTCTTCATAAGGCAATTCAAATAAAAGAACTTTTGGCAAAGGGGAAGGTGTCAAAGGCTGTTGTAATAGGGGGTGGTGCAATAGGAATTGAGATGGCCGAGGCCCTTACGGATCTTTGGGGTGTTGAGACCAAGATAGTGGAATTCATGCCCCAAGTGCTGCCACGAATAGTAGATAAACCAATAGCAAAGATGGTGGAACAGCATTTGAGGGAAAATGGAGTAGAGGTTTTTACCAGCGAAGGTGCCCAGAAATTTGAAGGGGATGACAAGGGCTGGGTGAAAAAGGTCATAACCAACAAAAGGGAACTTGAGGCAGACCTTGTAATAATGGCGGCAGGAGTGAGGCCAAGGGGAGAGCTAGCAAAAGATGCAGGCCTTGAGGTATCCCCTTATGGTGCAATAGTAGTAAATCAAAGGATGCAGACATCTGACCCCAATATTTATGCGGCAGGGGACTGTGTGGAGACATTCAATTTGGTCACTGGCAAAAAGGCCTATGCACCGCTAGGTTCGGTTGCAAACAGACAGGGAAGGGTTGTGGCTGACAACCTTGCCGGCATTCCATCTCGGTTTGATGGCGTGGTAGGTAGTTTTATAATGAAAGTCTTTGATATATGTGTTGGATCCACTGGAATAAGTATGGAAGTTGCTCGCGATGAGGGATTTGATCCGGTTTATGCCATGGCGGTCCAGGCAGATAGGGCTCACTTTTTTCCCACCCAGGCCCTTATGTTCAATAACCTTGTGGTAAACAAGAAAGATGGCAGAGTCCTTGGATTACAGGGCTTTGCCAAGATGGGGGATGGACTTCTTGCAAGGATAAATGCAGCAGCAGGAATGATTGCAAAAAGGGCCGTTGTTTCAGACTTTAGCACCCTTGAGCTCGCCTATGCTCCTCCATTTTCAAATGCAGTTGATATTCTAAATGCAGCAGCAAATATTGCAGACAATCTCATAAATGACAGATTAAAGGTCATAACCGTAGAAGAGTTTGTTGATTGGATGGATGGAAAGGTTGAGCATCCCGATTGGATGGCCCTCGATCTCAGACATCCGAAAGAGGCAGAACCCTGGGTCAAGGCCTTTCCAGACAAGTGGCATGCTCTAGTCTATGACAAGGTAAGGGCCAATTATGAAAGCCTTCCAAAGGATAAAACCTTTATAATTATTTGTAATGCTGGAACAAGGTCTTATGAAATACAGCTATTTTTGAAGACTGTTGGAATCAATAATACCTATGTGCTTCCTGGAGGACTTAATGTTATAAGGAGACTTGGTGTCTCCTGGTGGCAACAATAAGTACTTTGTGTTAGGTTTCAAAAAAAAATTTAGGAGTGCAAGTATGCAAAAAGGTTTTTTTAGATTTTTTGTTCCTGGTTTAATAGCAGTATCTTTGGTCTTTTTTTCACAGTCTGTTTATGCAAAATGTCCTACAGAAAATGTCTTGGAACAGGGTATTCAAAAGACCTTTAGACAGAAGATAAAGGTAATTAAGGTAGATCCCAGCAAAATGCCAGGTGTATGTCAGGTCCAGGTAAAATTTAGGGGCATGACAAGACTCATCTATTCAGATACAAAGGGAGATTTTTTGCTGGCAGGGCAGCTTTTTGATACGAAGACAGGGAAGAATCTAACACGGGGAACCCTTGCAGAGATAAATCGCCTTGGTCCAAAAGAGCTTGAGAAGCTTAAGGGTCTTTCTGCCTTTTCTCTCGGGAACAAAGGACCGGTCGTTTATTTAGTTACTGATCCCCAATGCCCTTATTGCAAAAAGGCAGAAGAAATACTTGAGCCCTTGGCCAAAGATGGAAAACTTCAGGTCAGATACCTTCTTTTTCCTTTAAAATTTCATAAAGGTGCCAAAGAGGAATGTATTTCCATAATTTGTGATAAAAAGGGCCTTGAAGGTTTTAAGAACAGGTATCGTTCTGAAAACCAGTGTGAAAAAGGAAAGAAACAGGTTGATGAGACTGTAAAATTCCTTATGAGTAAGGGGATTTCTGGAACACCAACCTATATCTTTCCAGATGGACGGTATCACTCAGGGGTATTAAAC
>WFZZ01000111.1 GCA_015489315.1 Deltaproteobacteria bacterium
CTATGTAAATGTGTCTTAGTTCTTTTATCTTTTCCGACTCCATGAGCCTTTCGGCCCTTAGATCTACGTTTTTTACCTGCGCCTTCAGATACTGACCTGCGAGCACTGTCATAACAGTGACCCTCTCAAGCATCTCTCCAAGGCCTGCCCCCATGCAACCCACAAGACCTGGTGCCCTCCTGCTGGGATTTTGAATATCAATAGGCAAGAGAAATTTCATCGATCACCTCCATTCATCAATAGACGAGAAGCAGCCACACATTCGCAATGGCCACGGAGATCACCATATAAATGAACGCAACCTTCATAAAACCAAAGAAGCGGATCGGATAGCCTGCTGACTCTGCGATGCCCATGGTGACCACGTTAGCACTGGCACCAATCATGGTACCGTTGCCGCCAAAACAGGCCCCAAACGCAAGGGCCCACCACAAGACCCCACTCTCTGCCCCAGGTATCACCTTTGTAAGATATGCCACTATGGGGAGCATGGTGGCTGTAAATGGGATGTTGTCTACAAAGGCGCTTGCTATGGCAGCAACCCATAGTATGAGACATATGGATATGACAAGATCGCCTTTAGCAAGCTCAAAAACCCAATCAGCAATAAGATCCAAAAGCCCTGCCTCTTCCACTGCTCCAACTAGAATAAAGAGAAACATAAAAAACAGAAGGGTGGGCCACTCTATATCTTTTTCAATTAGATGCAATAGATCGACCTTTTTTGTGAGTATTCCATAGGTGAAAAGCACCGATGCCCCGAATAGGGCAGCAATGCTCACCTCCATATGAAGAACCCCATGAGACAGGAACATGAGGATAACAATGCCCATTACGAGCAGACCCACAGTAAGAAGATTATGATCAGTTATTTGATATTCTTCCCTCAATTTGGCAATATGAGCCCGTATGTCCGTCACTTTAGCCTTCATATACTCCCGTCCATAGAAAAATTTATTATAAACAAAGAGCACAATCATGGAAATTACACATACGGGAGTGAGATTTATGACAAATTGACCAAAAGTGAGTCCTGCATAAGAACCAATCATGATATTAGGAGGATCACCGATGAGAGTAGCAGTTCCTCCTACATTCGAGGCGATCACTTCAGGGATCAACAAGGCCAAAGGAGATATACCCAGGGACAATGCAATCTCAATACTCACCGGTGTTAGAAGTAGCATGGTGGTAACATTATCAAGGAAAGCAGAAGATACGGCCGTAAAGGTCATCAAAATTATGGCAAGCACCATTACATTTCCCCTGGCAAGCTCGTAGCACTTATAGGCAGTCCATTGAAATATCCCGGTATTTTTGAGTATCCCGACTATGATCATCATTCCCATCAACAAAAAAATTACATTCATATCTATGGCCCTAATAGCAGCTTCATAGCTCATGATGTGATACTCTGGATTGAAAGTACCTATGGTGTAGCTGATTACCAGCATTATCCCAGCCCCTAACATGGCTGCCAAAGTTCTATGAAGAATCTCAAAAGAAATAAGGGCATATGCCAAAACAAAGACAATTGTGGCAATCCAAAAGGCAGGACCAGTAGTCCTCTTGATCTCAAGGTCTGCCCTTACCATGAGTTCATTTCCCTTCTGGGCCATATCTTCTGGATTAATGACAAAAGTGGCGTGTTCATAGCTGGGTTTAAATGCCTTGATGGTTATCTTTTGTTGGCTAAAATCTATGTCACCAGGTAATTGAACTCTGGCCTGAAAAGTGCCGTCGGCCTCAGTTATTACCTTGACATCACTGCCACCATGGGCGTGACCGTGTTCACTAAGTAAATGGGCTAGCTTGCCATCAACCAGAATTTCCAGCTCAACGTCCCCAACTCCAACTTTGTGGGGATTTGTTATCTTTCCGAAAATTTCGAGCACGTACCCTGTCTTGGTCAAACTCTCCGAACCCTGTTTTTCAGGATGTGCTGAAATTGCCTGTCTCGGAGAACAAAAAACTAAAAACAGCGCAAATAAAAGAGGGGTTGATAGCATAAAGAAAGCCTTGCCTCCAGTCATCATTTCATGCCTCCCTTAGTAAAACAAATACATCATTGTCAACATAACTACCAAAAAGAGTACTGTCATGCCAGCCCCGGCCTTTGCATAATCTACAGTCCTATATCCTCCTGGCCGCATAATTAATGCATTTACTTGGTGTGTAGGGAGAACAAATGTATTGGAGGCAGAAAGTGCAACTGTAAGGGCTGCCATCCTTGGATCAGCCCCAGCCTTGACTGCCATGCTTATGGCAAGGGGCACTAGCAATACTGTGGCCCCTACATTTGAAACAACCAGGGTAAAAAAAGAAGTCATAATTCCAACAACAGCTAAGAATACTATCGGGGGTACAGAGCCTAGGGCATTCATTATAGTGGTTGCTATATATTCAGCAGTCCCTGTCTTTTGAAACGCCAATCCAAGTGGGATAAGACCGCCTAATAAAAATACTGTCATCCAATCCACTGACTCATAAGCCTCATCTATAGTCATGACTTTTGTAAGTACCATGCCAAGGGCACCAGTTAAAAGACATATTGAAAGAGAAATTTTTAGTTCAGGATGTCCCAATTTCGTTACCACTGGATTCCAAAACATTACAAGCCCAATGGCCACAAGCAACCACATAACCGCTGTTCTTGCCTTTTCTGTTCGCATTATCTCGCCTTTTACCTCTGTAGTAAAGGTAAAAGTCTGTTTGCCCTTTAGTCTATGAAAATGTTCCCATCTTCCAAACAACAAGATTGCATCCCCAGGCTTAAGCTCAATGTCTGCAATGTTTTCTAAGGTACAGCTACCTCCCCGGCAGACTGCTATGGGATTCACCTGATACGTTTTTCTGAAATTTACCTCTGCAAGCGTCTTGTTAACTAATTCAGACCTAGGGGTAATAATACCCTCAAGCACACCAGCATTGTTCGGTGAAAGGTCCTCAGCAAATACTTCCAAGTCATCTTTAAGCCTAAGCCCAAAGTCTTCAACAAATTGTCTTATTGCCTTTTCATTCCCTATAACAGCTATCACGTCACCTGGGCCAAACCTTTCGGACCTAACTGGAGCAAAATTCTTGCTTTTATGCTTGGAGTCGTATATAGCTACAACAGCAACTTGATATTTGGGCCTTAAACCCATATCTTCAAGAGTACCTCTATCCTTATAGGTATCGGGGATCTCAATCTCATATATGCCACTTATTTCCTTGTAAGTATCTGCTATAGCATCTGGGATGAATTGACCTTCTGCTTCTCCTGATGTCTTGGGCAAGATAAAGCGTCCAAAGAGCATGAAATACAGAATGGCACTTGCTACCAATGCGAGGCCTATAGGGGTTTGAGTAAAAAGTCCAAGCGTCTCTATGGGTTCTTGTGTAATCCCAAGTTGATTCGCCTGCTCGATTAGATCGTTCAACAATATAGTTGGGCTAGCACCAACCAATGTTACCGTCCCACCAATGATGGCGCAAAATCCCATGGGCATCAAAATTCTTGATACGGGGATATTCACTTGTCTGCTGATCCTGATGGCTGCCGGCATAAATAGTGCCGCAGCACCAATATTCTGCATAAAACTAGATATCAAGGCCACGGTACCAGCAATGAGGGCCATTATCCTAGTCTCTGCCTTTCCTGCAAAACGCAGTATATATCTTGCGAGAACATTCATACAACCTGTCTTATCAAGGCCTGCACCGATTATTATGACCGCTATAATGGAAACAACCGCATTGGAACTAAGTCCGCTGATGGCTTCTTTTGGACTAACCAGTCCTAAAAGAGGCAATAAGACCATCATGATTATACCAACCACATCTACTCGAACCCATTCAAAAACAAATAATAAGATTGCAAAAACCAAGACCCCCATTACGAGTATCATCTGGCCAGTGAGTTGCATGGACTGTATTTGTCCCCCTTCAGCCCCCCAAACCAAGCCGGAACAACCCAGAAGGCATGACAAGGACAGCAAAATTAATTTCATATTCTACCTCCCAAAAAAAATGGCAGTATCCCACAAGGTACTGCCATATAATAAGATTAATTTATAATATAATTTTTAATCTTTTACAACTAAAACTGGCACATCCACCATGGCAATCACTTTTTCTGTAACACTGCCCAAAATCAACCTATTCAGCCCCCTCTTACCTCTTGATCCAATGACTACCATGGATGCCTGAACTTCGTCTACGCACCTTTTAATACCAATATGCGGTTCTCCTTCTGTTATTTTCAAGGAACACCTAACATTCCTTGCCAAACATTTTTTTTCTGCACTTTCAAGTAGGCCTTCTGCCTTTGCCCTGAGTTCGGAAACCGCTTCTTCTGGCAAAGAAAAGAATTTTCCATATGTAAAAATGACATTTAGCACCATTAACTCGGTCTCAGTATCGCGGACAAATTCTATAGCCTTTTGAAGAGCAGATTGACTAAAAGGAGAACCATCGTAAGCTACCAAGATCGGGCCATCAGTATTTAATGAGGATGGGGGAATTACCAAAACATCTCTTGAAGTACTATTCAATACCCGCTGAGTAACGCTCCCTATAAAGACCCTTTCTACATCTGAAAGCCCTTTCCTTCCCATTACTATGAGGTTACAGTGGTTGGTCTCTGCATAGGCCGTGATTTGTTGGTCGGGAATACCTTTCAACAAGGTGGCTTTTATAGGGACATTACATGATTCTGCCTCCTCTTTGGCCTTTTTTAATATCTCTTCTCCCTTAGCCTGAATATCACCTTTGATGTTTCCAAATATATCCATATCCCCTTCATATTCGGGGATGACAGTAACAATATGCAAGGCGTCAACACCCTGTATTTTACAGGCAACAGACAAAGCAAGTCTTGACGACTCAGATCCATCGTAGGGAACCAGTACACTTTTATAACCTTTTATCACCATCATCTTTATCCCCTTTATCAATTGGTCCCTTGCCTCGCCTGGAGCATACCCCTTATCATAGCAGCCGAAATTATTATTCCAGCGGTTCCAAGAGCTGCAACAAGGGCCCAAAAGCTAATGGAGTTGAGAAGTGATGCCGTACTAGGATCGAGGGGGGCCCTCAGACCAAGGTCTGCCAGGTATCCGGGTATTTTCGCCCCCCTACTTACAGCAACAATAAGCATCACAGAACCCATTACAATTTTTATCATATAATCCTTGACATACGTTGTGCCCAAGGCACCAAGCTGTACCCCAATTAGCGATGCAGCGAGGATCAAAAGGGTAAGCCTGATATCGATCAAACCACTCAGGCCCCATTGAATAGAGCCCCACATACCCATGCAAAAAGCAATCACCAACTCAGTAGCACTTGCCACCATAGCCGATGCGCCTATTACATAGATTAGTCCTGGAACTCCTATAAAACCACCCACTGCAATAGTTGCGGCCAGCATACCAGTGGCTATCCCTACTGGTATGGTGAACCATGCTGAAATCTTTATGCCAGCAGTTTTAAAATGGATCATTGGAGGTAGATTAATACTCTGAAGTTTTTTGGCTATCTTGGTGGTCTCAGCCTCTTTACCACCCTTTGCAAGTTTGTAGGCGTCCAGAAACACATATATTCCAACCACCACAAGCACGATAACAAACATCAGACTTACATATAGGTTGGAACCAGCATTTCCCCAGTGATTCAATATGTATTTTTGAATTTGAATCCCTATCTGGACACCAATAATTGCAGTTGCCGCCATGAATAGGCCTAATTTTATGTCTGCCTGGCCGTATTTCCATCTCTTATATGCTCCAACCATGGCCTTTGGAAATTTATGGCACATATTGGAAGCCACTGCCACTGCTCCAGGGGCGCCCAGGGACATCATGGATGGAGTTAGGACGAAAGCACCACCTGAACCAATAAATCCACTTAAAAGTCCTCCAATAAGGCCCACCACGAGAAGAGCTATTATTTTGGCTGGTGTAAGATCCATGAACATTATAGAAACGCTCTTGACTTCATTGGTAATTTCATGGGTCTTTTCATCCGTTATAAGACTCACTAGGACTTTTCTTTCAAGTGGAATCTCCTCTAAGTCCACATGTTCTGACAAGATTAAATGTTTGATCTCACCTGTACCATCAACCTTGAAGTCCGCCGTACGATCTTTGTTGACCTTTACAAATACTCCCTTGAGCATATTTTTGGGTGGTCCTCCACCCCCTCCTGCCCATGCAGTACTCACAACGAAGATAAAACCAAGTGCAAGAACAAAACACATAAACAACTTTTTCATTTTTTTCCTCCCTTCTCCGTCTCAAATCTCTTAGTGGCTACTTTTTGCTTCAATGCCTAACAGGGACAAAAGATTACTGGCAAAGGCTCCATGAACGAATGAAAATACTAGAGCAGTTCCAACAGGATAAATTGTGTGCCATCCACCCATGGTATAAGTGGTAGTAATCCAATCCTCATTGGAAAAAACCAAATAGTAAAGCAACCCTGAAAGAGCTCCAAAGATTAAAGTCTTGATGGCCAAAGGCCCTTTTGCTTTTTGTTTTTTCATAATGAAACCTTCCTCCTTTTCAAAATGAATCACCATTCACAAGCAAGCCATGTTTTAGACCCAACAAGACTTTGTGTCAAGTTCCCTTCATGCATTGACATATCATTGGGAATTTAATACAAAAAATTTAAAATCTCCTAAACTGAAACTTACATGGAGGAATTATGTTTCAGATTGAAAAAATTCTTTTCCCCACCGATCTGTCAGATGCAACATCGAGCCTCGCTCCCTTAGTAAAGCAAATTACTGAACTATTTCATGCTGAATTACACGTCATTTCAGTTATAGCAAATCCAATTTCACAGGACATAATTTCACATGATCTTATCGACATCCCCAATTTCCATGAGTATCAAAAAGAATTGAATGCTACACTGGAGGAGAAATTAAGAAGTTTTGTGGAGGAGTTTTTCACGGATCTAGACAAAAAAACTACCTCTATTGTGAGAGGGGACCCTGCAGAGGCCATAATACATTATTCCAAAGACAACTCCATAGATCTCATAATAATGGGCTCAATAACTAAGCCAGGCCTTGTAGGAAGAATATTTGGAGGAACTGCCCATAAAGTAGCAGCAAATGCAACATGTCCTGTTATGTCAGTAAATCCATTCAAAATAAAAAAATAGTATTCAGGAGGAGTAATGGGGGACTTGGAGAAAAAAACGCTGTTGCAGGAAATTATCGATAGTATTCCAGGCGCAATTTTGGTCATCCTAGTGGCTGTTGCAGCCTTTTTCATCGCTCCATTCTTGCAGAAATATCCTCTTTTCAAGACTTATCTAGAATTGAAGGATTTCATATTAGCGATTTTGATGGGTATCCTGATCAAGAATACAGTTGGAATATCAAAGATATTTGAACCAGGTCTTCGTTTTTCCACAATCCTTACAAAAACGGGTATAGTGGTCATGGGTGCCAAATATTCCATGATGGGCCTTGTAAAAGTTGGAGGACCTGCACTTTTTTACATCGCAGCGTTCTTGTTTGGAACAGCTATAATCATGATGTGGGTAGGAGAGCGCTTCAAAGTACCAACCCCCCTTGCAGCATGTTTAGCATCGGGACTTTCTGTTTGTGGCGTATCAGCTACCATTGCCATAGCACCAGCTGTGAGGGCTAGAAATCGTGACATGGCATATTCTATAGCTGTTGTATTGATGTTTGGCCTATTGGCCCTTTTGGTCTTTCCGCCGATAGGGCGAATACTTCACCTTAGCGACACCCAATATGGAGCATTTTGTGGAGTCGGCATCGTGAACTCAGCTCAGGTATTGGCTGCTGGATTTGGTTACAGTGAAAGGGCAGGCCTGGTTGCAGGCATTTACAACATAGGCAGAGTGATATTCCTACCTTTTGTAGTCCTTATGCTTGCAATTATGGCAGCCAACAGAGAGGCAAAGGAAGGTCGTGAAGGCAACGTGGAAATAAACAAATGGAAGATAATAAAGGACAAGTTTCCCATATTCGTCCTAGGATTTTTGGCAGTGGTTGCATTAAATACTATGGGATTTCTTTCAAAGCCTGAGATAAAGCTTGCCAAGACCTTTATGAACTGGTGCTTTCTTTTAGGTTTTGCAAGCATTGGGCTTACCACTAGGCTGGCAGATCTGAAAGCAGCTGGACTCTCTGGCTTTTTTATGGGATTTTTAGTGGCTGGAGCCAAGGCCGCTATTGCCCTGATAGTTGTGCTTTCTTTTTTGGATTAAATAAAGGAGTAGCTGGAAATGTTAAACTGGTTTAAAAATCTTTCAAAATCAAGGAAACAAGACCTTGCAGTTATCATAATGGGAATGCTCCTAGTCTTTCTTGCAAAACTTTTGAAATAGTGAAACCCAGTATAGTTTTGACTATAATTGGGCCAGGATATGACAAAGAGTTATTGGCGCAAGTTGACTATTCAGCCATCCTTGCAAGGGCCCTCAAGAGATACCTGATAATAGCTTATATATCTGATGATCAACTTGCACATTATGGACATTTTGATCCATTAGCCACAGACAAGGACAAAGATGCATTTATTTACCACGTAAAATCAAATAACCTGGCTTTCACATCAAAGGTCTTTGAAGACATAAAGGAAAAACTACACAAAAGACATCCACTGGATTATGATTTTTTTGATATGCCTCTTTCAAAAGAAAAAGATGCTTTAAAGGCTCTTTCAGACCAGTATGATATTGATCTTACAATAATTTCGAAAAAGCGCCTTAAGACCATGTTTTTTTCAAAAAAGATGATTGTCCCTTCATGGGTATGCAATTTAAGTTCAAGGCTCCTTCTGTTTGAATCATGGTAGGTTCAAGATGAAACGGACAATCGCCATAGGAGACATTCACGGAGCAAGCGACAAACTCTCCACCCTTTTGGAAAGGCTTTCCCCTGGAAAAGAGGACAGGCTTATTTTTATCGGCGACTATATTGACCGTGGGGCTAATTCTAAAGGTGTCATTGAGCAGATAATCGAGCTTAAAAGGTGGGGCTACGATGTTATAGCCCTTTTGGGAAACCATGAAAAGCTCTTGTTAGACTATGCTGAGAACCCAGATGAGGGGCTGGTCCCCTATTTAAGGCAACATGGCATTGAACAAACCCTTGAAAGTTATGGGGAGAAAGATCTTAGCCAAATACCTGATCTTTCTTTTATGCCAGTGGAACATAGAAAGTTTTTGAGAAACCTCAAAACTTATCATTTGGAAGAAAAATATCTATTCGTACATGCGGGTATTAGACCTGACAGGCCGATTCAAGAGCAAACACCCAGTGATTTTTGTGAGATTAGAGATGTTTTTTTAAAGGCTCAAGATGATTTTGGCCATGTAGTAGTATTTGGCCATACCTCTTTTGAGTTCCCGTTAGTTACAAAAAACAAAATAGGTATAGATACAGGTGCTGTCTATGGCCATCTTCTGACTGCGCTAATTCTCCCTGACATGGAATTCATACACGCATAGGGAAGGTAATCTCAACCGATGAGTCCCTTTTTCTCCAAGGCCTCAACAACCCCTTTTAGCTGATAGTCTCCATTCCAAAAGGCATCGGCTACAAGATGTGGAGTTTCATCATTTATCATGGCAGCATCAATAAGCCGGGTAAACCCCAGAAGGCGTCCGATGACCACAAGTTTTTCTTCGATGAGTTCCTGTGGAGCATATTCGAACGCTGCATTTACGAGGTCGCCTTTTACATCTATAAAGAAATCTGCCCGTTCAAGTATCTCTCCTATAGCTATTGCCCTGCGATGACGCTGAGTCATTGTGGTGCCACCGCCCTTAAAACGGAATTTTACATAGTTACCCCTTTGGTCAACCCCGCACACGGTGTCCACCATAGTGAAATGGAAATCCATCCTTGCATTGAGATTTAAATAATCCCGTGCCACAATGACATAATTGGGTTTGCCTAACTCACGTCCTGATCGGGCATCGGACATCCATCTACCAACTGTAGAGCTAACATCACCAACTAGAGGCGGGGGGCCCGCCCATCTAAGACCTGGTGTGGAAATACCTTTCCAGAGGGCCTTAAATGGTCTGCTCGAAATCTCCTCTGGTGTGATGGATCGCCGCCTGTCCGTTGGCTTTATGATTCCTCCACCAAGATCGATTATATGAAGGAAAAATGGAATATCACTTTTGAGTTTATAGACGACTCCACTAGTCCCCTCAAGCAACTCATCTCCAGCTTCAAAGACGGCTAAAACGGCCTTTTCATGGACGTAGCGCACAATATCATGGAAGGATCTACATTCCATTATGGAAAAGGAAGGCCCATATGCATCGGTCAAATGAAGTTTTACAGTAAGCTCTCTGAGCTCTTCCATTGCATGATTTTTTTCTTTTTTATCTTTTGGTTCTAGAATCTTTTCTTGTTTTTTCTCTGGAATCTCTTTGAGGGCGCTTTCAATTTCTTCTTTTTCAGCTTCATAAACCTTTCCGCTATTTCCATCTACCACCACCCATTGGCCATCGTCGAGCTTATCCATAACATCCACAAGCCCTACCAACATGGGTTTATTATACTCTCTGGCAACACATGAAAGGTGATCAGCAGGGTTACCAAAATCCACCAACACCCCTTGAACTCTGTTTAATACCCTGGCAGCATCCACAAGGCTTCGATGAAGCACGATAACTGTGGGTTTTTCTGGTAACGCTTCAAGATCAGCGCTGGTCTTGATCTTTTTCACCATGCCTATTGCTCTACCCCTGGAGGTCACAAGTCCACTGGCAATTGCAGAGCGATTTTCCCCCTTATCAATATCTTTTGGCTGTGACTTTAAATCCATCACGAGAGGCCTTGACTGAATTATCCAGATAGTGCCTTCTCCATCTATAGCCCACTCGACGTCTTGAGGAACACCGTAGTATTTTTCAATCTCTTTCCCCAGAATCACTAGGTCCCTAACCTGTTTTTCCGAGAGAGCAGCCACATTCTGCATGGACTCTTCCACCTCTTTTTCAACCACTCCGCCAGATGGATCAAGATTCAAATATTTCACTTTTTTTGAGATTGTAGGGGCCTCCAGGTACAATTTTTCATCAGGGTTCCTAAGAGGCCTATAGACATCTACCATTGATTGACCTGATACCACTAGGTCTCCAAGCCCATAGGCTGCTGTTATCAACATCTGTTTTTGTTCAATATCATTAGGATCTACGGAAAATAAGACCCCTGCTTTTTGTGCATTGATCATCTCAACACACAATACAGACATGTTGAAATCAAGAGGTCTCAGCCCCCTTCCAATCCTATATGCCAGGCTTCTTGCGCTAAAATTACTGGCTATAACCTCCTTTATGGCACTTTTGAGCCCATCGAAGTCTCTAACATTTAGCACTGTGTGAAACTGACCAGCAAAGGAATGGTGCAAACTGTCTTCACCAAGGGCACTGCTTCTCACTGCAATGCCTTTTTCTGCAGCAAAAAAAGGCTCAGAAACTTTGTATATGGCCTTTTCTAAGTCATCAGGAAATGGAGTCTTATTAATCTCTTTAAAAATTGCCTTTTCGGTTTCATTATCCACTTCTTTTCCTAAATAAATAAGGGGCTGAAGTATTTTTAAAAGTCTGAATGAAAGACCCGAACTTTCCAAAAAGTGTCTGCATCCATGAACCAGGATGGAAAAGCCATCTGGCACATTAAATTTTCCAGTTGACCTAAGCCTGGCCAGTGAAACTGCCTTACCTCCTGCCATGTGATAATGTTTGGGAAGCAGATCATCCAATTTTATGCAAAAGGGAATCTCTTCCTGTCTTGGAACATTTCCTAATAAATTGCGGACCTTCTGCTCGATTTTTTTGTGGATGTTAAAAAGTGAGGTGTGGCGATCATAGTCTAAATTATTCAGTTTTTCTATGAGGTCCCAGGTAACCTCTCCTAAGGTCTTTACTTCGTTATGTATACCTGGCCAAAAGGAATCAGATTCCCTAAGCTTAAGATCAAGGTCAGTAATCAATTCCACGGCCCTGGTATTTTCATAAAGAAGAGATCTAAAGACCTGATAGCGCCATTTGAGTTCCTTAAGTGCCTCTTCGGCCTTCTTCAAGCGATAGGCCTTAATTCGGTCAATCTGTGATTTAAGCCAGTTTATCATTATGTATATTTACTGGGCTTCACTGTACATGGCAAAAAAGCGTTTAAAGAATCTTTCAACAGACTCTTCATCGGCCATTCTTACATCCAACTGCCTGGTAAACGCAATAAGTGCTCCCACCTGCTCTAAAAGCGACAGGAGATGAGCGTCATCAACCCCCTTTAATTTCCCAATGACTAAGTCTCCATTAATATCAGCCTTAAATCCCAATGCCTCAAGTATCCACCTAATCAATTCTGCTCTTTTCTTTCTCTTGGATTCTTGGGCAAATCCCCCTGCAAATCGGAAATAGATGTGATTGTTATCCGGGTCACCAGAAACATATGAGTCAATTACATTAAAGTGGTAACCAAGAAGAAGACTAAGATTCAAATAATCTTCAGCTATAATAGCTAGATTGTCGCCAGCATATTCTGGAGGATTTGTAAGGGTACTCATAGGGCGCATCATACTTGAAAAAAGATCGCCCAGTCCAAAAGGAACTGGTTCCCTATCCCAGGCATCTTTTCTCAAAAGCCCATGGAGAAGGGCTGAAAAAGGCCGGCTCAAGATACTATCTGTGGTGATCTTGTCCACATTACTATCCGATGGGTTAACTCCTCCTCCAATATCCACAACCTTTATCCTTATTGGAATTGAGACATCCAGTTCATAGATCTTTTCTTTTGAGATGCCTTTTTGAGACGAAAATTGATGGATCAAGGCCTCCACTGCCTTTTCGTGGCTGAAGTGTATGATATCATGGATGGTTTTACAGTTTTCAGGGCTAAATTGTGCAGATGATGGATCTGTGAGATAAAGGGGAGCAATATGGCTCAAGATCCGCCTCAGTGTCTTGATTTCAGGTTCTTCCAGATACTCCCACTGACGCCTTGACTCTATTTCCACCAGCTCTTTTATTATTCCTTTGTAAATCTTTCGATCATCGGCATCTACAGTGACTTCCATTCCTTCCTTGAGGATACTAGTGGCCATCTCAGTGCCAAAAATAGCAGGCACTCTGTATTCTCTTGCAATTGTAGCCAGATGCCCTGTAGCGCTTCCAACATCTGTAATAATGGCTCCAGCCCGTCTAAGTATTCGGCTCAAACCAGGATGAGCGTAATGCGCAACAGCTATTGCACCTATTGGAATGCGATCTGGTTCATCATCTGGATTCACATGTACCACCCGGCCAGAGGCAACGCCTGATTGTGCTGTTTGCCCTATACCCTCCATAAGGACAGGAAAGCGACTCAAAAGTTCATCTATATTTTCCAATGACTCCTGGGATTGGCCTGGGCTTATGAATAATCGTCTATTTTGAAGTATAATTAAAGTGCCATTTTCATCTAAGGCCCATTCTATATCCCTCGGTGTTCCAAAGGCCTTTTCGCATAACATGGAAATCTCTGCTATGGCCTTAAGATCTGACATATTCAACAAAGAAGAGCCTCTTTTTAATCCGCTTTCAGTAATATCTAAAGGGCTATCCCCATGCGGAAGAGTGGCTGAGATATCCTTTGGTACAATTTTGGATGAAATGGGGTCAAATGGATAATTTCTGTCAAGGACATATTGTTCTCCTGTCGATTCACCAGACACCAGAACTTCTCCTAGACCTTCAACAGCAGAAATTACCAAACCTTCCTTAAAGCGACCCACCGGGTCCACTGAATATGCAACGCCTGAAACAGTCGCATGAATCATCTCCTGTATCCCCACTGACATGGGTACTTGGTCAAAGTCCACATCATCTCCTATGTAATCCATGCCTTCTGGCAAAAAACGTCCCATGATTACCTGTTTGTATGCTGAAAAGACCTCTTCTGGGGATACATTCAAAATAGATGTGAACTGGCCTGCAAAGCTCCGTTCGGCATCTTCACCCACAGCACTACTTCTAACCACAAGTGGCACCTTTTTACCTATCCGTTTATATAGCCTTTTTATGGCCCCTTTTATGGAATCCTTGACCTCTTCAGGGACCTCTGCTTCATTAAATATGGTCTTTAACTCTCTTTTAAGGTCCTCTTTTTTGTCATGGTATTTTCTATAGACTGTTTTAACCTTGTCTATGATTTCATTTGAATCGAGGAACAACCTGTAGGCCTTAACGGTCACGGCAAAACCATCAGGAATCTTGACCTGGAAACCATTTAAAAGTTCCCCAAGATTTGCATTCTTTGCCCCTACAATCTCATCAAAATCTCTTTTTATTTGATTGTAATCAATGGTTATGGCCTCGCCATAGGGCCCGACACCTCCAGCTATTATCTCATCAAGTGTTTGTTTGACCTCATCGAGCCGATCATAAAGAACCAGAAACTGACCTCTGGAAAGTACATTTAGATTATAAATCACCTCTCGTGCATCTTCTGTGATCCTGGTAATAAACGAATTTAGATAGGATCTGTCAAAAAGGTAGCTGCCCCCAAGAACTCGTTCTGCTTCTGAGATCTCTTCAAGGATACGATTGTTTAATTCTAATATCTTCCTAAAATGTCTGAAGATTCGGGAAGGGTCATCTATCTTAGTAGAGTATCTGGTCATATTACTATCTAAGAATTAGAATTGATGACCTTGCATATTCAATGAGTTTTCCCAGAAGATCCCTTGAAAAGATCCTTGAGAAAAATGATTTCTTGCCAATCCAAAGCGCCACCATCCCTTCGTGTGTAGCATTGGCAACGTAATCTTCTATTGAGGACTTTTCAATGAATGTAATCCATGCATGTAGACCTCTTTCATTATAGTAACTTATAATATCCAACATTTTACGCTGAACATCTTCTTTTTCGACTATACCTTTTTCTCCCATTAGTCCGACAATTTTTAGCCCTGCTTGGTGAATTGTCACCATTTGATTTATGAGTTCCAACGATTCCTGACTGACATTGCTCTGGTCCAAAAAAGAGATTATCTGATTGGGCTTTGTAGTATCTTTAACCACTAAAACAGAACATGTTGCGTCTCTAGCAATCTGTTTTGGGAGTCCCAAAACGCCTTTCCACTCGCATTCCATTCCTTTTGAACAACCAAGTACAATAAGATCGCTATCGATTTCCTGGGCCTCCCTTAGTATCTCTTTAGAATAATCCCCTGTTCGAACCCTTAAAATTAGCCCTTTTTTTCCCTTTGAAACAAAGATCTTTGAACCATCACTTTGTAATTTAAAATTTATATCATCTGGCAAATAATATGGCCCCTGATCAGCGCCAGTCTTCTCTACAAATTTTTTTGCCAATGATATAATTACATCTTCACTTTTTTCCCAATTCGGCTCCCCTGGAGTCAGCAACAATAATGTCACATCTGCCCAAGTGTTTGCACAAAGATTTGCCAGATCTTCAAGCGCCCTACAACTATATGTGTTGTGGTCCAATACCCCCAATATACGCATATTAAGCCTCCATCCCTACTTTTTACTTTTTTTACTTCTACATAAGAACACCGAATTTGGTGTGCAGGCAAGAACTTCAGCCACCAGTGACTTCCTAGGGGGAAAACTAGAGGCTATGAATGCATAATTAATAAGAAAATCGCCAGCCGCTTCTGGCGTTCCAGTGATTACATGTACGTTTGAACATGGAAGCCCTGCCTCTTTAAGTAACTCTTCGGTTTCATTAAGTAAACTGCTTGCGCGTGATCTTTCGAGAAATTCCAAATTGTCTGAATCATTAAAAGTATAATATATTAAGTCGATGTCCATTACGGAATTGTCCCATATCTTATTTAATTCAGACACCGCTGTCTCTGGATTTACGCCATTTCCTAAGAGTACACCCACTGTCTTTGACACTGACAGATTTTTAATGCACATTATTGAACATGGTGCTTTTGTGTAGAGATCTGAATCTAATAATTCGTGAAAGTCCTGACTTCGAGAAGTTGGTAAGTGTCCTTCAGCAAAGAAATCATAGGAAGTAATTCTCAGTTCTTCTAATATTTCATCATCCTTGTTACCTATCTTTATCTTTGGGACACCACCAAATGCACATTTAACCTTTTCCGTCTTGAGGAGCCTTGAAATAGTGGCCTTTCCCGATTCTATCATGCCACTTTCCCAGGTACGACGAACCCATCCTGTACCCGCTTGTTCATTCTCATCAGGTACTACTACATGAATAATAAATGGTGTCAGTTGTATCATGGTGCTCAAATAATCGATGTATCTAAGGGCTATACTAGAGGCCAAATTTTCGTCCAAATAGAGTAACACTCTTGCCATTAGTCATCTCCTATCAAAAAGATCAAATTAATTAGAAGCTTCTTTTACCTTTCATATGTTCAACGGCCTTGGCCACAATATCTATAATTTCTCCCAGCTTGAATGGTTTTGCTAGGAAATCAAAGACACCTTTTTTAAAGGATTCTTTTGCGGTTTCCATAGTGGCAAATCCTGTAATCACAATAACCTCAGTTTGGGGCCATCTTTTCTTGACTTCTTCGAGAAATTCCATTCCACTAAGGCCTTCCATCTTGAGATCTGTTATGACGATGTCAAATTTTGC
>WFZZ01000112.1 GCA_015489315.1 Deltaproteobacteria bacterium
ATTCAAAGAGCTTTTCTTCAATTTCCTTTATTGTGGGTATCATGGAATAACATTAAAAAAGGTGCAACCTTTTTGGATGCACCTTTTAGTGTCAATATCTTTATGTTTTAAAATTTTATAAGATATATACATGAATTAGTTCCTTATTAATGAAAAAGAAACCTTTTGGGCCCACCAGGATTCGAACCTGGGACCAACCGGTTATGAGCCGGTGGCTCTGACCAACTGAGCTATGGGCCCTGAACTGGAATGACCAATATATCCATCCTTAATAAAATGTCAAGATGGCCACTGGGTCAAGTGACCTTTAAAGGTCCATGTTTGTGTAAAAATAGGCATTGCTCATGCCTACTTAGTAGGCTAGACTATCGAGGTCTTAGAGCGAAATTTTAAAAAGGAAAAGGATAATATGTCTTTAAAGGACTTGGAAAAAAGGATAGATAAGGCCCTTAAGAAGGGTCAAAAGGGCAGTGCAATTGAACCAGTTCGCCTGGACAGAAACAGCACCTTTAAGTTTAGATGCTATCCAGGAGTAAGTTGTTTTACAAAGTGCTGCCGCAATATGAATATCATACTTACTCCTTATGACATAATTAGACTAAAACACCGTCTTGGTCTTTCATCTGATCTCTTTTTAAGACTTTATACAGAACCAGAACTTCTGGGAATCACAGGTATCCCTGTTGCCAGGTTAAAGATGCTTGAAGACGAGGGAGGTCGCTGCCCCTTTGTCACCAAGGACGGTTGCCAGGTCTATTCAGATAGACCAGTTTGCTGTCGCTACTATCCCATCGGCCTTGCAAGCCTTAGGCAACAAGAGAAACATGCAGGGGAAGAAGATGAGTTCTTCTTTGTAGTGAAAGAATCCCACTGCAAGGGCTTTTTGGAAGATACAGAGTGGACTGTTGACTCATGGCGTGCCGATCAGGGCTCTGATTACTATGACCATATGAACAGGGAATGGATGGAGCTTTTACTAAGAAAACGCTCCTTTGGCGAAGAGACAGAGATGCCACCAAGGGCCAGAGAGCTTTTCTTTATGGTTTCCACAAATATGGAGCGTTTTAGATCCTTTGTCTTTGAGAGCCGCTTTTTAGATACATATATAGTAGATGGGAAGCTTCTCAGAAAGATACTGGAAGATGATGTTGCACTCATGCAGTTTGGTTTTGAATACCTAAAGGTAGCGGTTTTTGGTGCTGAATCAGACGTTCTAAAATTAAAAGAAGATATACTTCATAAAACTGTAAAAAAGATAATTAAGCGTCGAAAAAAGAGGCTAAGAAGGCTTCAGCGACTAGCAAAGGGAAGAAAATAGCTTTTTGAGAATAAGGTGAGGCTTTTAGCCAAAGATATAACCTTTAAATATAAAGATTCCGATCAATCAATTTTTGAAAATTTTACCCTTTCCATAAATGGCCCTGGCTTTATTTCCATCTTTGGCTTTTCTGGCTGCGGTAAATCAACCCTTGCAAAAATCTTGTCCAGGGAATTATTTCCAAGGGTCGGTGAGGTTTACTTTGAATCTATCAAAAAGATACTTTTATCCTATAATACAGAGCGTCTTCCTGGATGGTATTCCGTTGAAACACATATAAGATCAGTGATAGAAAAAGAAAGGGAAGGGGAGCTAAAATGGCTTTTAAAGGAATTTGGCCTTGAGGATGTCATTAAAAAGAGATTTTCGAAGCTCTCAATGGGGCAAAAAAACAGAGTAAATCTTTTAAGATATCTACTTCAAGATTTTGACTGTCTCATCCTTGACGAAGTTTTAGCCAATGTGGATGAGCCTTCGAGAAATCATATCCTTTCACTAATCAAAAAAAGATATCCAGAAAAGCTTTTTATCTATATCTCTCATAATGTTGAAGAGGTCTGCATCTTTTCAAAGGAAATAGTCGTCTTCCCCCGTGGGATAAGGTTAAAAACACTTAAAAAAATGAAAGGGCTTGATTTCAATGGAGAAAGATTTCCAGAAAGGGAGCTTTTAAAGAAAAAGGTAATTGAGGCAATCGGGCTTGCCTCAATTATGCCTCAATAAATCAAATGAGAATATTTCAGTTTTTAGCTATTTTTTTTATTGCTATTTTTGCCTTGATGGGCCTTAAATATGGTCTTGGCCTTTCTGACTACCTTATTCCGCCATTTTCTGAAATTTGGGTTCTCATATTTAAAAAATACTATCTTTTTCTTTATCCATCCTTGAATACCCTCTATGTCGCCTTTCTGGGTCACCTTTTGGCCATTTTTTTGGCGGTTACGGTTGCTTTTTTTGCAAGGACAGGGAGCATTTTTGCAAATCTTATTAAGACTGCAGCCTACAATCTTCAGTCCTACCCTGTTGTAGCTGTTGCCCCCATAGTCTTTATCTTTTTGGGAGACGGCCTTTTTTCAAGGCTTTTGATCGCTACCCTAATCTGCTATTTTCCTCTCCTTTTAAGTTTTCTGGGGATTTTTTCTGAACCTGTAAGGGACGTGGAGCACTTTTTCAAACAGACTAACAGACTGGATAGCTTAACCCAGGTGCTGATAAGATGTTATGAAAACCTAGATAAGATAATTACTGTTATTTCAGGGAGCGGCACCTTGGCAATGGTGGGGACCATTGTTGCAGAGTTTCTGGCTGCAACAAATGGGATAGGATATGTGATAAGAAAGGCCCTTTATCAGAATAACCTTGCCGCTATCCTTTCAAGCCTCCTCTTTATCGGGCTTTGTTCCTCACTGTATCTTTCTGTTGTGGAGTTTTTAGGAGCGGGTATAAAAAAGAGGCTTTCGGGCTAAAGGCCTTCTTCACCATTCTCACCTTGGTGTTCCTTTCTATATTGGATGATCTCATTTTTTAACTTTTTAAGCCTCTTTTCAAGTTTTTTTACCATATCATCTGCCTGGTCGAAATCCCTCATATTAATGGCTGTCTTAAGGTCTTCGATGGCAAGGGAAATATTGCTTGCCTTTATAAAAAGCTCTTCTGCGCCAGGAGGAACAAGGGCCCTTATATCATCCATATTTTCTCTAAGGGATGAATACTCTTTTAAAAGTTTTTTGGTTCTTTTATCAAGATGTGTCTTTGCACAATTTTTGGCCTTGGTGGAGTATTCTATTGCCTTTTTGGAAAGATAAATTGCCTTTCGATAGGATCTTTTGGCTGCATATCTTTTGGAACGGTTAAAAAGTTCAACTGCCTGGTCCCAATCCTTTGGACAGAATTTAGGCGCACCAAAAAGAAGGCCTTGGTCTAGACTCTTTTTGGCTTCATCCCTTTTTGCTCTCCACTGGGCCCTGAGCCTTGCACTGGGGGTTTTTTCAATTATTTTTTCTAGTTCAGCCTTTATTTCTTTTCTTATTTCTTCCTTAAGCTTTTGAGGGTCAGAAAATGAAAATCCGGAGATTAGAAGGGCTAAAAAGACCCAAAGGGCTATGACAAAATTTTTTTGTTTAAAAGGCTTCATTTTAATGAGAGGTTATAAATAATATGTTCACGTATCCACCTTTGATCCCACCATTCTTTTGGATCAATAAAGACCCCTCCAAGCATCATTCCAAAATGAAGATGGTCTCCACCTGCAAGGCCGGTTGTATCGGTTTTTCCAATTATATCTCCCTTTTTGACATCCTGTCCTTTTTTTACGGACATTTGACCAAGGTGAGAATAAAGACTCATAAGGCCTAAACCGTGGTCTATGACGATGGTATTTCCATAAATGCCATTAAAACCTGAATATACCACCTTTCCATTATTTGCTGCCTTAACTGGCGCATGGGCTATAGAGGCAATGTCAACACCCATGTGAAAGGCCTGATCAATCTCTTTTCCGTGATAAAAGTAATGACGCTCATCACCAAAGTCCGACCTCCTTACACCTTTAAATCTCAAAAAGGCCCCAGACCAAAGAAGTGTATTAGCAGAATTGCGGCTAAGAGAAAGAAGAAAGTCATTGTTTTTCTTCCTAAGTTCACTATTTACCTTTAAAAAGGCTTCAAGGAGGGTAGAGGCTGCCACTTCTGGGTACATATTTTCAAAGCCAGGCATCTTTTGTTGTAGAAAGGAGTCAGGGATATTGATTCTATCAACCTTTCTTTTCCTAGGAAGAATTCTATATGAAAACCCGCCGATTCCAGTATTCTTAGCCAGATCTATTGCCTCTACATAGAGCTTTTTAGGGTTCTTATTGTCAAAGGGAATTGCAAAAAGTGCCCTGTATATGCCATCTTTTCCTATATAGGCCTTAAAGAAATGATCATCGACCCTTACACCAGCTTTGTTTACAGGTTCATTTACCTGAAAGGATATGGCACCTACTCCTCCAGGCCGTACATTGTGAAAGGTGGATAAAACCGTAATCATGGGCGGGACAAAGTCGATGTCAACAGGTATTTTCAAGGTGATCTCATTACCCTTTCCGCCATTTCTCAATGAGGCGTCAAAGGCAGTTATTTCGATTATTGCCTTTCCAGGTCTTAGGCCTAGATCGATTGGGAAAATGGAAGTATCAAGGGTATATGTTTTTTCTGTGGACCCAAGAAGTCTATTTTCCAGAGGAAATTGCTGGCTTTTAATGATTCCGATCTTTTCCCCCTGGCGGATTTTGGCCTCTACTAGTCTAAGTCCTGCGCCATCGTCCTTAATGACTGCCTTTAACTGTCCTCTTTTACCT
>WFZZ01000113.1 GCA_015489315.1 Deltaproteobacteria bacterium
TAAGCCAACAAATAACTTCTTGTTATCCTTTGTATTTTCTTTTGTCCTTAGGCCCTTCATATCTATATCCTCCGGTCGGCAATTTGCTGTTTAGTCTTAATTGAGCAACAGCCATGCCCCGGAAGAAAAGGCCAAAAAGACAAATTATATCAAGTAGTTATCAAGAAATATGATTGAGGAAAGAAGGAATTTTTAAAGATGGTTTGAAAAAAAATTTAAAAAAGATTGCTGACTATTTTATACCCCCCAAGCCAGGTGCCGATCATGCTGCCTATGCCTGGAAGGAGAAAGGCCAAAAAGACCTTTAAAAGGTTATTTGTCCACCAACCCTTAAAGGTTGTTATGTCTTTGGAGGCGTTTTTGATCTCTTTAACAAGTGGGGGCCGGACTACTGCCTGGACGAAGGCAGTTACATAACCCGCACCAATGACTGGAGTAAGGCTTGTAATTGGAGCGGCAATAAAGCCTGTAGCAATAGTATAAGGATGGGCCAGGGCAGCCACTGCCCCAAGAGCACAGGCAATCCCGTTTGCAAGTATCCAGTAAATGCAGTTTTCGCCTGCAACCTGCCCACCTCTTTGAAAGGCAATTATAATGATAGAGCTGATAATTACTGCTGGTATGGACCAGCCCACAAACTTCCAATAGGGGGAAACTGGTGGGATTTTGGAAATTTCAGGTATTTCTTTACTTCTATCTTGTAAGAGGGCCTTTTTGATGCCCTCAACATGGCCTGCTCCTACCACTGCTACTATCTTTTTCCCACTGGATGCCTTTATCTTTTCGGCCAAAAAGGCATCCCTTTCGTCAATCAGCACCCTTTTTAGCTCAGGCATTGCAGAGCCGAGCTCTGCCATAAGCTCAGAGATGACGTCCGACTTTTTAAGCTCCCTGAGCTTTTCCTCCGTAACTTCTGTATCGTCAAAGATGCTTAAAACAAGGGATGAAATAAGCTTTCCCTTTTTCCAGAAAGGTGTTAGGCGCCAGGCCCTTAAAAGGGTAGTTCGAACATCTCTATCGCAAAGCTCAACAGGGATATTGAGCTCTTTTGCGCAATTTACTGCCTCTATCAATTCCGATCCTGGAAGGACTCCTAGCTTTTCACCAAGCTTTTTCTGGTAGGAAGAAAGGATAAGATTGGCCATTAAGGTGGTAAGCTGCTTTTTCTTAATGACCTTTTTAATATCAAGGGATTCAAACCTGTCCCTTTGGCTTATGGACTTATATCTTTTTTCATCTAGCTCCACACATACACAGTCAGGTTTTTCTTCCCTAATAACCTTTTTAACAAGTTCTACTGATTCACGTGATATGTGGGCGGTTCCAACAATAATTATCTCTTTTCCATTTACGGAAAGGCGAGATATTTCTTCTTTATTTTCCATATCAAATACCAATTATTGTACAGGCGATTTTTCTTCTTCTCGATCTATTGTCATGATTGATTACCACCACTTGCTGCCAGGTGCCCAAAAGGAGTCTCCCGGCCTTGATGGAAATGGTAAGGCTAGGTCCCAAAAGTGCGGCCTGAACATGACTGTGACCGTTTCCATCATGCCAGGCTAGCTCATGCTTGTATTCAATGTCAGGTGGAGCAATCCTGTTTATGGCTGACTTAAGATCCTCAATGACACCAGGCTCAAATTCGATGGTGGTCAAAGAACCGGTTGAGCCTATACAGTTTAAAGAACAAATTCCTTCTTTTATTCTGGATTCCAACAAAAGCCCGTTAATATTGTCTGTAATATCGACAATATCAGGGCCCTTTTTTAATTCAACTTCTATAATACTAGATTTAATTTTCATTGATGGCTTAAGAGTATTGGGATTTACTGGGATGAAAAAGTCCAAGGACAACGTAGCTCCACTGCAGCCAAGGATTGCAGCTAATTGGCAGCAGCTTCAGCGACTTTTTATGCTTTTTATTTATATTAATACCTCTACTCCCTTTCGTTCCACTATATCTAATAATTTTCGGGCTGGTCCACTAGGCCGCTTTAAACCTTGCTCCCACTTTTGAACTGTAGAAGGACTTATATTAAACAAACTCGCTAATGCTGCTTGACTTAATCTAAGACGCTTCCTTAATGAAATAATCTTCTCTGGAGGATAATCCTGAACTTCAGGAACACATAGCTTCTCAATATTTCTCATAGTAATATCATCTACAATCCCACTCTTATTTAAATCTCTTACAGTATTCATTATGGAATTGGCTATTGACTTTCTCATTTTTCTACCTCAATAAAATCACCTTCTTATGGCTTTTACTAATTGTCCTGGTGTTAAGCTCAAAAGAAGTTTGACAAATTCTTTAAGGGCTAAAAGTTCTTTTTTAGACAAAGTAGCTTTTTCATTTTTAGCAAAGCCATGTATAAAAATTATCCTATCTCCCTTTTTATAACAAACAATTGTTCTGCACTCCCTCTCTTCCCTCTTCCTACAAATCGGATACGTTTCTTATAAAAATATCCCCCCTAGATTTGCCTCATATATTCCTCTTTGTATTTCTTCCAATGCTCGGACTAATTCATCACTGCGAATATTCTGTTTTGATGCCCATTTTGAAAAAGTCCTAGTCATTAATTTGAACATGTTATAAATATATCACCTAGTGACATATTGGGCAATAGAATTTCATCAAATTGGCTAAAATTTCACTATTGAGTTTTGAAATGAGAATAAGGGGCAGCTATTTTGCTTAGCACAACAAAGATGATTATTCTACCCACAAAATATTCGACTCAATTTTTGACATACTATTTCCCACAAGGCCCCTGAAGACATTGAGACTTGTAGCGATAAGAGCGATTGAGAGCGGTAAAACTATTAAAATCTCTGTCAGTTCCTCAGGCCAGGATCTTAGATCCCTATTTACACCTAAATCCTGCAATTAGTTGAAAAAAGTTCATGGAAATGGCAGTATTATCACAGTATTAACCCGTAACCATTCAACCGCAACGACTCACCATTTCCATGAACAAGAAACAGAATAAACAATCAGCCCGGGTTGCGCCAAGGAAAATTCA
>WFZZ01000114.1 GCA_015489315.1 Deltaproteobacteria bacterium
ATGCAACTAGTGAAAAAAGTTTTTTGTCATGAAATTGGAACATAAATTGCAATTTATGCAGTAAAAAATTTCAAATTATTATTAATTAACTATGAAACAAAATTTATGAAAAAGTCAATAAGTTTTGTTTTTGGAATTGTTAAAACCTATTTCCAGCACTTCTGTCATAAAAAGGAGGTAACTTTTTATTTTTTAAAAGAAAATTGTCGGGAGGGCTTTTAAATGAAAAAGTGTAATGTTATCATGACAATTGTTGTTGGTTGTCTTTGGCTTTTATCTTCTGATCTTTCGTGGGCAGGCTTTGATAGATATATCATGCCCATGAGTAATCCGGTTTATACCACTGGAGGTGCGTTGAACAAGACCTTTGTAAGGCCGGTTTTCATCTATCAACACCTTCCATCCAAAATAGATACAGTTGTGGATAAGGCCTTGGGCCTTAAGGATCTCCCACTCGATGGACATGTCCGCGGCTTTGCATTGCAAGCAGGTGTAGCCATAAATGAGCGTTTTTCAATAGTTGCCGTAAAGGATGGTTACGTAAACTGTCGTCCTGATAACATTCTTGGTGACCACGATGGGTGGGTGGACCTTGCGGCAGGGCTACAATATTCCTTTTATTATTCACCTGAGACCGATACTTCCGTGGCAGGAAGGCTCATATTTGAGCTTCCAACAGGAAGTGATCAGGTCTTTCAGGGAAATGGTAAGGGGAATATGGCTCCTTCCATCCATTTCCTTAAGGGCATTGACAAAATAGAGCTTGCCGGCGCCCTTGGTTTTGTCATTCCCTTTGATTCATCAGAGGAAAATTATCTATTTTTTGACTCTTGGCATGCAAGCTATGAGGTCTTTCCGTGGTTCCATCCCTTAATTGAGATCAACCACTTTTATACCATAAAGGCGGGCAATCGATCCAAATATATTAGAAAACTCGTTCGTGACGAAGGACTTGGAGATGCAATTGCCAAAACCCTTGGGACTTCAAAGGAAGATGACCTTGTTGCAAGTATAGCAACCTTTAATGGCTGCGATCTTATAAACCTGGGTGGAAAATACAGCAGCGAGCATAGAAATCTAGCCACGATGGCAGTTGGCGCACGCTTTCCCATCACAAAATGGTTGAGTATTGGATATGCATATGAATTTCATCTTACTTCAAAGGAAAACGCCCTTATTTCAGACCGCCATTATATTGATGCGGTGATAACCATCCCGTTTTGTCTAGAAAAACTATTTCGATAAGGAGGCTTACGATGTCCAGAAACATTTATGAAAAAGAGCTGGGGCCTGGATTGACCAGAAGGGGTTTTTTAAAGGGTTGTGCCTTGGCAGCGGCAGCCCTTGGCCTTTCAGACGAGCTGATTCCTAGGCTTGTTGAGGCAGCGGCGTCGTCCAAAAGGCCATCTGTGGTCTGGCTTCATTTTCAGGAATGCACCGGCTGCACAGAAGGTCTTTTAAGGGCTTCGCATCCGGACATCGGAAGGCTCATTCTTGATATAATCTCCCTTGATTACCATGAAACAGTCCAGGCGGCAGCAGGGAACCAGGCCGAAGAGATATTAAAGGAGACAATAACCAAGGAAAAGGGGAGATTCATTTGTGTGGTTGAGGGTGCCATTCCCACAAAGGATGGTGGCATTTACTGCAAGATTGGAGGAAGGACAGCCCTTGAGATCGTAAAGGATGTTGCGCCAAAGGCGGCAGCCGTTGTTGCAATAGGGACCTGTGCCTCTTTTGGAGGAGTTCAGGCGGCTTACCCGAACCCTACTGGTGCAAAGGGAGTAGGGGAGGTCCTTGGAAAACCCGTTGTAAACATTCCGGGATGTCCGCCAAATCCCATAGCCTTTCTGGGCACGGTCCTTCATTTCTTGACCTTTAAGCGGCTTCCCGAGCTCGACAGGCTTGGAAGGCCCCTTTTTGCCTATGGCAGAAAAAATCATGATCAGTGTGAAAGAAGGGCACATTTTGATGAGGGGAGATTTGTGGAGCAATTCGGGGACGAAAACCACAAAAAAGGCTATTGTCTTTACAAGGTTGGCTGCAAGGGACCTGTCACCTATGCCAACTGTCCTGCTGTAAGGTTTAATGACGTGGGAGTCTGGCCGGTTGGAGCAGGTCACGGATGTATAGGTTGTACTGAGCCAAACTTTTGGGACACCTGTTCCCCATTTTATGAAAGACTTCCTGGAATAAGGGTTCCAGGAGGAGGTGGTGTTATAACCGATGCCGATAGCGTGGGTAAAAAGATACTGGGAATAACAGCAGTTGCCGCTGGAATCCATGCGGCAGTTGGCATCGGTAAAAGGCTTACCAAGGGTAGCAAGTAAAGGGGGGCAGAAAAATGGTACAGAAAATAACAGTAGATCCAATCACAAGGATTGAAGGTCATTTAAGAATAGATGCAGAAATAGAGGGAAATACCATCAAAAGGGCGTGGTCATCGGGCCAAATGTGGCGTGGCATTGAGATAATTCTAAAGGGCAGGGACCCAAGGGATGCATGGCTTTTTACCCAGAGGATTTGCGGTGTTTGCACCACGGTTCACGCCATTGCATCTGTAAGGGCAGTGGAAAATGCCCTTCAGATGGAGATACCTTTAAATGCCCAATATATCAGGAATCTTGTTCTTGCCATTCATGCCCTTCACGATCATATAGTCCATTTCTACGTTCTTTCTGCCTTGGACTGGGTGGATGTGGTCTCGGCCCTAAAGGCAGACATAAATGAAACCACAAGACTTGCCCAGAGCCTTTCGGATTGGCCCGGAAACAGCAAGGAAAGATTCAAGGCAGTAAAGGATAAACTAAAGGCTATAGTAGAAAGTGGGCAGTTGGGGCCCTTTGCAAATGCCTACTGGGGGCATCCGGCCATGATACTGCC
>WFZZ01000115.1 GCA_015489315.1 Deltaproteobacteria bacterium
GACTGTAGTTTTCGTCTCTAGCCCTTAAAATATGCTCTTGAAGATTTTTGTCTCCAAAATCTTCCACAACCAGAATGCCTGTTTCCTTTTCATAGTGATAAATCTCTGGAACAGGAATCCCTTTATTAAAAAGATGGGTGCCAATATGAAAGAATGAATCAGCCTCCTTTAGACCAATATCTCCAGGGGCAGGTAATATCTTAATGGCACTCGTTCCGTAAAAATTGATCCTAAAAAAAGAACGTTTTGAACCATCAGGTGTTATGGGAACAGGTTCTTTGGGCAAGGAATCTTTCATAACTGGGCACTATAGACCAGTTAGGAATGAAAATTAAGCACATTTTCAATTCTTTTCCTAATGGTCGAGCCTTTGTCTTGCAGCTAGTCTCTGGGCCATTTCCTCAATGGAGAGTTGTTCTTTCTTTTTGTTTAGATCAAGTTTCCCCAATTTGGTATGAATAATTGGACCCGCAACCTTTTCAAAGGGACTCCACAATGGATATTTAATTCCAGATAGTCTATGAAAAAACCAGCTCTGATAGGTGATAAAAAGCACCGTTGCCATAAATACCAAGACATTTTCAATACTGCCTAGATATCCAAAGCCTATAAGAAGGGTAGTAGAAGCGGCAGGAGGATGTAAAAGATCGGTTGCTGCCATTACGAGTCCACAGAGTCCAACGGCCAGACCAAGCATAAGAATATTTTCAAAGGAGGTGCTACCTGGCAAAAGACCCAATATTTTTATAAGAAAAAAGGTTAAGACCCCGATGATACAACCAATAAGATGCCCACAAACTGTATTTTGGGGGCTGGACATTGGAGAAGAAGGGGCGTAAAACTGCATAAAGATAGTTGGCCCCAGAGACGGAAATATGAGATTTATTGAGCAAAATTGTATTGCTATTCCAAGGGTCATAATGCTAAAAAAGCTTGCACAAAGAAGATAGATTTGGCTAAGGAGTCTTGCGTTTAGCTTTGATGCAAGGAACCAAAATCTTAATTTGAAAATTTTACTTAGATTCCATAGAAAATGATCATAGGGTTCGCTTTTTCTTGACATGATTTCCTTTGTATAATCCTATATCAAATATGAAAATCTTTAAAAAATTCTTAGAATATTCCAGGTTCTCCACTGGTGACTTTGAAAAGATATTTAAGGGCCTTGAGGTTCCACCCTGTCCCCAGGTTGTGGCTAAACTTCTTCAAAAGCTTTCTGACCCTGATATTGAAATCGACCAGATAGTCCCTATCCTTGAATCGGATTCAGCTCTGGCCCTTCAAATCCTCAAGATATCAAACTCCGCCCTCTATGGCCTTTCTCAAAAGGTTACAAGTATATCAAAGGCTGTCTCCTTGATAGGACTTAAAGAAATACAAAATATTGCCATAGGCTATGCCATGACAAAGAGCCTAAAGGATCCTCACCGTCCCGAATTCAACTTTCCGAATTTTTGGAATGAAACCATATTAAGGGCGATTTTTGCCAAGCTTGTAGCAGAAAGATTGAAAATAGAGGCAGAAGAAGCCTTTTCTGCAAGTCTTTTACAAGATATAGCTATCCCTCTTTTGATGGATAGATGGTATGAACTTTATAAAGGAGTTTATAAGAGATGGCTTGAGGGCCGAGGACTCTTGCATGAACTTGAGAACAAAATACTTTCGTGGAATCATGCCCAGGCCGGTGCATGGGTGGCCAAGGACTGGGAGCTTCCGGACATATTTGTATGTGCAATTGGCTTACATCATGCGGAAATTTCAGAAATAAAAAAGCTTGGACTTGAAAATACCTCGGTTATGCCTGTTGTAATATCATCCCATCTTACCAATATGAAAGATCATAAAAATTCCTTAAAACTTCTTTTAGAAACCTGTAAAGGGTTACTAGCCCCAAAGGAAACCCTTTCAATAGTAAATGAATCCATGGAGCTTGTTGATGAAATCAGCCATGCCATGGGAATAGGTCAATAAAAAATATAAAGGCCGCCGGCCCATAAAGGCTCAGGCGGCCTAGCCTTTAAAAAAGGCTGATGTCAATTAACGCATGAATGGCAAGAGTTTCGTGTACTTCATGAAGACTATGATAAGAGCCAAGGCAAGCATTCTCTTAAGGAATATTTCGGGAAGCTTTTTCTGGATCCTTGGTCCTACCATTCCACCGCCGATGGCGCCTCCGGCAATACAGGCTGCCATTATCCAGTCAGGCTGATATCCCATAAGGATGTATTTTGCAATACCACCGCATGAAGTGGCAAAGGTTCCTGCAAGGGCAATTGGAACTGCAAGATACATTGGATAGCCCATGAATGTGGTCATAAAGGGCATAAACATGAATCCACCACCAACTCCAAAGGATGCAGCAATCATTCCCATGATAATACCACCAAGGAGCATTGTAAGAGGTCTTGCAACAAAGGTCTCTCCCCAGAACCTCATATCAAACTTGATGAAATTGAATTTATCGAATTCAACCTTACCAAGCTCTGCCGCCTTGCCAGTCCTTTTCGCCTCCTCAACTGCCTTATTGAACTTTTGAACAATTGCCTTAAGTGCCTTTTTCTTTTCAATTGTACTTGGTAAGGACTCATGGAATAGCTTAAAGCCTATGAGTAAACAGATAATACCCAGATAAAACTTATAGGCCTTAAGTGGCAGGTATTTTGCTGAAAATGTTGGCCCAATGAAGAAGGCGCCGATAAGGATACCGATTGCAAAGAAAATGGCCACAGGCCATGCAAAACGTTTGCTTTTAAAGTAACTGATAAGACCAGTTATAGGAGAACAGAGGGTCAAAAACAGGTTGGTAGGTTTAATGGTATTTGCTGCATTGATACCAATAGGCCCCTTGGTCCCAATTACGGTAATTTGATAGGCTGCTGTAAAAAGTCCACCTGCAGCACCCATGATAACGAAAAGAACACCGATTACAAAGGCTCCAAAAATGACCACCAATGGATTCATATAACAGCCACCGATTTTGAAATAGAAGGTGGAAGGAATGATGGTGAAGGTATCTGCCTTTTGTCCGTTTACATAAACGGCCATCTTGGTATGGGGTGCGAGGTTCTTATAAGGAGTCATGGTAACTTCAAATTCACCGGTCTCCTTATTTAGAGAAAGAGATACACCCTTATTCCAGTCCTCTTTCTGGGTGTTATAGTCAGTCAATACCATCCTTGCATTTCCACCACCAATTGGGCGTTCCTTTGAAATGGTGTTGATACCAAACTTCTTTTCGTGGGTAAAAATCAGGAACTTCCACTGTTTTTCTGTGCTTACAGGGCCAAGCATTCCCTTTGCAACGTCTGGTAACTGTGACCACGGCTTTATCTTGTTGACCCTGACCATGAACTTAAAGGGCGGAAATGCAAATGGGCCGCTTGTCTGACCCTTTGCAACACTTTTGGGTGTGGCAAACTGTTCTGGTTTATTGGTTACAATGTAATAGGTAGGTGGTATGGCTGTATCACCAAATTTTTTAGTAAGCTTTGCCCTCTCCTTAGACCCTGGGGCATCGGCAGGCTTAAACATCCTTTCTGTACAAACCACCACGTATAAATCCTGCCCTGGGTCAATTTTACCCTTAATAGTTATGGGATTTCCTGCCTTCACCTCATTGGATGTGAGTTTAGCCTCAAGGGCAAAGGCATCAACACAAAAAAAGACTACGGCCAAATAGGCTAGCACCAATCCTATTACACTTTTTCTCTTCATAATTCCCCCCATTTTATAGTTTTTTGGCCCTAGGCCATGGTATTATTTGACTGAACTACTGGCCAACTGTGTTCCCTTCCCCACTTTAGCTTTGGGAAGGCAGCTTTTTCCTCTTTTTGTTCTTCCTCCTCCTTTTTGTGTCTAGAGATGTTATAGGTGAGACTGTCTAAAAGGATGGTAAAATCTACGTACTGAACACTTACTCCCCGTGGAACCTTTATACGATTTGGAGAAAAGTTAAGAATTCCACGAATTCCACATTCTACCAACCTGTCAGCCACTTCTTGGGTCCTGTCAGAAGGAACTGCAACTACTGCAAGTTCTACTGGACTTTCTTTTACAAAATCAGAAAGCTCATCCAGATGCTGAACAACTAGGTCTTCTTCAAATTCCTGTCCAACATTCTTTTTGTCGATGTCAAAGACTGCGGCGAAATGATAACCCTGCTGAGAGAAACCAGGTTGTCTAATCAATGCTTGAGCAATGGGGCCAGTCCCTACCAAGACCACGGTCCTCTCTTCCATGACCCCTAGGATATTGGAGATACTGTTTAAGAGGGTTGAAACACTATAGCCTACTCCCCGAACTCCAAATCTCCCAAAATAAGAAAGGTCTTTTCTAAGTTGTGCAGGATTGACATTAGCCTGTTTGGCTAGATCGTTTGATGAAACTACCTTTACACCACGAGCCAATAGTTTTTTAAGGTATCGCTGATAAACAGAAAGCCTGATGATTGTTGCAGCTGGTATTTTAGCCTTACTCACAATTTCTCCTCCTTGCCTTTTTCTTTTTGCTTTTAGCAAGGGGTATGCCTTCAAAAATTTTCAAAATTAAGTTAAAAATTTCAGGTAATTATAAAATATAATGAATTGGCCACGATGAATTTTGGCGCCAAAATGCAACAAAAAAGTTGCACTAAATTTAGATACATGTGAAAATTTATTTTAAAGTTAATGAACATGGAAAAGGGAAACTGGATTGAACAAAATCAAAAAAATTTAGAAAATTCAACTTATTATCTTTAAAACTAAAAAAATTACAATAGTTAAAAAATAAACAAACCAAAGTCATTAATTGCTTAGCACATGATGCAACTTTTTGGTTGCATTAAAGAGGAAGATAGGGGAACTTCAAAAGAGAAATATTAAAAAAAAAGAGGAAAAATTAAAGCCGATTCTGCCTTGGCCTTAATTTAAAATATCCAATAATTACAATAC
>WFZZ01000116.1 GCA_015489315.1 Deltaproteobacteria bacterium
AATACGCACATGAAAGACCTGCCGGCCCTCCTCCAATTATTGCCACGCGCTTTCCTGTAGGACTTCCTACCTTGTCATCCCTGAAACCTACCTCAGAGGCATAATCGGCGACAAATCGTTTAAGGTGATTAATGGCAATAGGTTCATCAAGAAGTATCCTTCTACATCTTGTTTCACAAAATCGTGGGCATACCCTGCCAACAGAAATTGGTAGGGGATTCTTTTCCTTTATAAGCATAAGGGCTGCAAGGTACTCACCCTTGGCAATGAGATTTACATAACCCTGAACATTGATACCACCTGGGCAGGTAAGATTGCATGGTGCCCTACAATCTCCATAGTGACTTTTTGCAAGAGCCTCAAGACGCTCCTTTCTAAGGTCCTGAAGTTCCTTTGAAAAGGCCGAGATCACCATTCCATCTTGAACTTCAGTATTACAAGCCCTTACCCTTCCTTTTCCTTCCACATCCACCATGCACAAAAGACATGGGGATTCTGGCTCCCTTTCACCTTCGAGATGGCATAGGGTGGGAATCTTTATGCCAGCCTTTTTACAGGCAGAAAGTATAGTATGCCCCTTTTTTGCCTCTATCTCTTTCCCATCAACTGTAATCTTAACCATGACTGCCACTTACCACCTTTTTATACAAAAATGGTGGGATAAACCCACCATTTCATAATACCTTTTGCTGCAAAAAATTTAAAGTTCTAACCAAGATTCCGAAAAGATGGTCTTACCCATTAAAACCCTGGTGGTCTTATAATATTCAAGCTCCTTTTCAGAAAGACTAGATGGGTCGGGTTCATTTCCATCCATTATGTCATGAACAAGCTTGACCAATTCGGGTTTTTGTCCATGAGCAAGCTCTATAAGCTCTTGGTCATAGGCATCGACAATTGCAGACCATATTCCATATTTCATTAACATAGCCATATAGGCCCTGTTAAGATAGGGACGGAGATGTGCCTCAACGCCATTGGAAACATTGGAAAGCCCTATTGTGCTCTTGGCCCCAGGAGCAATATCCTGCAACATGGACATGAACTCCAGGCCACTCATTACCTGGTCTGAACCAAGGGTAATGGGAGTGGCAATGGGGTCAACTAGAATTTTTTCATTGGGGATACCTGCCTCATTCATGGCCATTACAAGGTCCACTGTCATTGCAGCCCTTTCATTAGCATCCCTTGGCATTCCATCTACACCCCAAAGGAGAGCGACCACATAACAACCCATTTCGGCTGCAACCGGTATAAGCCTTTTCATGCGCTCGGGCTGAAGGGAAATGGAATTCATTATGTGGCGCTCAGGATGCTTTGCAGCCTTTATACCCGTAATAAGCGCCTCTGCATTTGTCGTGTCAAGAGAAAGGGGACAGTCCGTAACATCTTCCACAACACGAACAATCCATGGCATTAGCTCTGTCCCATCCTTTCTTGCAGGGCCAATATTAAGGTCTAGGTAGTCTCCTCCAAAGGCCACCTCTTCATGGGCCATTTCCACAATTGGCCTTGGGTCTCTGGCCCTCATGGCACCACCTGTGCGTTTACCCATTATATTGATACTTTCTGCTATACATTGAACGTACATAAACTGTTCCTCATCTTGCATTATTTTTATTAGCCTTCAGGCTGCCAGCTCTTTAGATAGGATGGCAGGTGACTTGCCTCCCTTGGGCCGATCTGTATTTTCCAATCTGGAAGTTCCTCTTCGAGTTCACCTTTAATGGAGGCAAGATATCCTGGTATGATAAGACTTCTGTGTTTCACCTTATCTTCAATCCCTGACTTTTTGACAAACTGGGCAATTAGATCTGCACTGAACTTACCAGCGGCCCAAGCAGTCAAAACCGAAAGTCCCTCAGTATCCTTTATAAGGAGCCATGACGGAACCTTGCTACCTTCCACTTCGCCAGAAACAATAAAGTAAGTAAGAGAAAAGTTACATGTAATGAGAACAGGAGAGTTTTCATCTGGACCATTGATGGGATAGATGTCCTCCTGGACAACCATTGGCCTTTGTGGATCTGTAAATATGTTAAGACGCTCCAGAAGAAGCGGAAAGAGTGTATCACCATGAATGTCTGACAAGACACAAATTCCTGCATACTTGGCAATCAGGATAGATGTAATCATTGCCTCAGTGAGAGTATCATTGGCCATTTCACTGGGAAAAGTTATTGTTGGGAATCCAAGAGGCTTATACTTGTGCTTGATGGATGCGCGCCTGCAAACGATCTGATCTTCAAAAACAGACTTAAGGGTGCGAGCCCCCGTATCCAATACAAGGTCCTTTAGCCCTTCTTCCTGAATCTTTTCAGAAAGCTTTGCCGTTTTACCAATGGTATCACCTTTGACTGCCAAAGGACATTCGGTCTCCTTAGCAACTGCTACCATATCATCCACATTGGATTCGGTTGCAGCGTACAAAAGGGGCTTATGGTCTCCGCAAACATCAGCTCCGGCCTTTAAGGTTGAGGGATTATCACTCATAAGGATGATAGCTGCATCCGGACAATTTTCCCTAACTTTTTGGACAAGACCAGTAAAGGTGCCCTCATCACCCTTTTCATCCTTTATTGCAACAAGTTCAGCCCTGAGATTCACTCCTACCCTGTCGTACCTAAGGGCATTAAATCTATCAAGGCGACTCTGGACTTCGTCTTCTGCCATATTATTGGTCACAAGTACTGCTAAGCCAGTTGGATGCTCAAACCGCTTTTCATGCCTATAGAGGCAGGTTTCACCGCCAAACTCAAATTTATTATCACCACTTCCAAGGGTTATGGTCCTTATTGGCGGGGCACTTGCCTCACCTACCTTTTCCTTTACCTCGTCAGATACATAGGGACATGCCCCTATATCCTCTTGACCTGCTGCCACCTTCATGGCAAAGGCCAGACATGTTGGCACTCCACACTCCCCGCAATTTTTCTTGGGGAGCATCTTCAGGATATCTATTCCTGTAAGACCCATGGTTTATTCTCCTCTTAAACAACGCTTTCCATAGAAAGTGCAGGATGACCCTTTTCCTGCAAGAACTTAAGCACCTCGTCTTCTGTTATCCCTACCTCTTCATCAGCAATTAGTTCCAAAAGATTTGGGACACCTATCTCTTTAGCTCGTTCTTCAAGTCGATCCCTCAACTCTTCCTTTAGCATCTTAGGCATCCAGACTACCCTCTTTAGGCCCCCTTCTGCCTGCATAAATTTCCTTGAGCAGATATAGTGTTTTGAAACACCAAGAAATCCGGGTGTGACCTGTCCACCACCTACCATACCGGCCAAAGTAGTAAATTTCATACCGCTTGGTGTCATACCCATGTAGTCGCGGTTTACTATCATAATTCCGTTACACATGGGAAGCATGGTGGCTATACACTCAAAGCATCCACAGGCAGTCATCGGGTCAACCATGAGGGAATAGGCGCTGACCCTTTCGACCTTACCCCTAGATGCCTTTTTTACAAACTCATTGACCCCTTCCCACTGACCGAGCTTTTCATCAATGCACTTGCCCTTTTCAATGGGCTGGTTGGGCCCGGTGGGATTGATTTCATAGGATGCCTTGCCATCAAGCCAGTTGTAAGCCCCGCACATTCCAATGCGCTCAGGTGTAATTACGCATACGTGACTTGGCGCAAAAGATTGACAAAGGGTACAGGAGTAAAAAACGTCTTCGCCTTCGTCGGTCATGGAACCAAGGCGTTCATCCCTTGCGGCATAGACGTTTTTAGCAAGTTCAAGGACCTCTTTAACCTTTTCTTCTTCGGTATAAATCTTTACCTGGACCTTGTCTAAAATTGCTCCAAAGTCCTGATGAAGCTTACCATGAAGGATTCTTCCGATATGTTCAAACTTAAAGCCCTTTTCAATGGCACTTTTGCTCACTCTAAGCCACATTATATTTCTCTGGCCAATATGCATTATGCCCTGAGCATAATTAATGAGATGATGGAACTGACGCTCAAGGATTGGCTCAAAATCTGATTGCATCTGGCGCCCTGCAACCTCTACTAGAATTGCCAAAGGCAGTTTGGCACCTTCTTCAACTTCATCCATCTCAGGACCTTCAACAATTACCTTTCCATCCTCAACTTCATCCATATCCTTTGAGATAAGGACCTCGACACCAAGGGTTCTGCCGCCACCGCACTCAAGATAGAGATCATCTTTTCTAACACGTTCACCTTCAAAGGCTGGACCATAGGAAACTGGAATATCGATCTTTGAAACAGTAACCTTAAGACCTCTAACCTCGATTGCCTTCTGAACTATCTCATCATGTGGAACCTTGCTGACAACATGCTCGTAAGTACAGATACCTGTAGGCAAAACTTCCGGTATATCCCAGTCAGATATTGTCGGAAAGCCCCAATTAATGGCACCTGCGGCATTGGCATACCATTCGTCAGAAACCGGACCAAAGGCTATGACAAAGGCAAAGGTTCTGTCCTTGTTGTAGATGAGATTTCCCTTGTAATCACCGGGCTGAATTCCACCAAAGGCCAGGGCCACACGACAGGCAAAGCCAATGGCAAAAACCGCAGATGTGTAAGTTGGACCAAAGGGCACCAATCTTGTTGACCATCCAATCTGAACATTTTGCTTTATCAACTGGTCAGGAAAATAGATTCCATCTGTCTGGTCATGAAGAAATACATAGAGATTCTTTTCCTGAAGCTCGGTGGCTATTTTTTGAGCCTCTTCGGGGTCCTTGGGGGAACCAAGTATTGCAGCAAAGCCAGGGGCAGTTCCATCCACAAACTCAACACCCCTTTTCCTGAAAATCAAGTCGTCTGCTGCACCCAGCCAGTAGTTGTCGTTTGAAGGAGGATCTTCGGTCTTTGTATAAAAATTTGGATCGTCGATATATCTTATAGCTTCATACATCTCTTCTGCAAAAAATGTGGCCATTCCTGCGTCAAGGGCAGGGGCAAGATATGGAAGCCACAACTTGTCGCTTACAGGTGGAGGGAGAAGCTTGCGACATTCCTGAAAGATGTCCTTCATATCCCCCAACTGTTTTACAGGTGCACCAAGCATACTGTAAATTATTGGCAAGTAGTAAGCGGTATTAGGAAAGGCTACTTCCTTTTCTGGCCCATACTTTTTCAAAGCCTCTTCATACTTTTCTTCGGCCATGTCAACAATCTTATGGGCCCCTCTAATTGCTGCTGAACAAATAATCTTGGACATACTCTTCCCTCTCTATATATCTAAACTTTAAATCAATCCTTCAATTAATGCCTCGGTAAGATTTACAGCCTTTGGATGCCTCATAATCATGAGTTCTCCTCCTGCAAGTAGCAACGTGGAGGCGGTAATACCTTCAATCAAAACTCCCCTTCTTTCCTGGTCTCCCAGCTCTGCATCAGTTGGAAGCTTGGTTTCTTTGGCCTTCCAGACCTCTCTTCCAAGGTTACAAATTATTGGAGGAGAAAGCTTGTCATCCTGCTGCGTAAGGGCAGCAAGCCTTATCCTTTCCATAACTGAATAGGTATATTCAAGACCGTAACCAACCGCACCGATGGATGGGTCCATAAGTATATGATCAAGACCAACCCCTAGGTTTTCAAGAAGAATATTTAACTGCTTTGCGAGGTTCACATCAATTGGGGTTGAAGCCACAACTGGATATTGGAATGCCATGGCAGTGGCCCCTAAGGTCTTGTAATTGGCATCTGTCAATGGACCAAGACATACCTTTTTATCACCAATTAGGCTTGTAACCTCCCTTAGAGTCTCTGTATCCTTTTCTGCATTACCACAACCCCAGAGAATAATGGGCACATCCACTGCCTCAATTACCTTTTGGGCCACCTTTGCCGCATCTTGAGACGATACATTTGCACCATTGGGGTCAGTGCTGGCTAGAGAAAGGCAGATGGCCTTTGCACCAAATTCATTCACACACTTTCTTGCCCATGCAGCAGAATCATTAATTACATCTGAGTAATATTTTAAAAGGGCATCTGGCCATTCTTCTGGAGGTGAATCGAGAACCTCGTAAGCAATCCTTGGCGGATTTGGCATGTCTCCTTCAAAGGTGTGGAAAGGTAAAGTGGTTTCGCCTCCGACAACTATGGCCTTATCTCCCTCACCAATGGTTACACTCTGAATGACGCCACTACATACTTCTTTGTAAACGTCCTCTGGAATACCTTCCGCCCTTTCAGAAAGAGGTGGCTCATCCTTTGGAAGGGGTTCAACTTCAAGCTCTGTTACACCTTCTCCTTCCGGAGCCTTAAGCTCAACCTTGGGCCTTGGCTTCTCTTCAACCTTTGGAGCTTCTTTCTCTTCTTTTGCCTCGACTTCTTCCTTTTTTTCTTCCTTTTCCTCAGGCTCAGCCTTTACTTCAACTTCCGGTTTTTCCTCTTCCTTGATAGGTTTTTCTTCTACCTTTACTTCTTCAGCCTTTGCCTCAACACTTGGAATATAGATATCTTCTCTATTTTCAGCCCTCTTTAATCCATCCTTTGCCTTTTCATAGTCAGGATTTATCTCAAGGGCCTTTTTGAACTCCTTGATGGCCTCGTCATAATTCCCTTTCATAAGGGCCACGTTGCCCCTGGCAGTAAAGCGAATTACCCACTTTTCCTTCCATTCCTCTTCACTTATCTCTTCAGGGCAAGGTGGAATGCCTTCTATTTCGCCCATCTCGGCCTCGGCCTGCATCTGTTCCACCTGAAGCTCTCTTGCCTTTTCAAGGCCTTCCTTTGCCTTTTCATCATCGGGATCTATTTCAAGGGCCTTTTTAAAGGCCTCGATGGCTGCCACATAATCCTTATTGTGAAGGGCAACATTACCCTTAGCAACCAGATTTACTACCTCCTTGGCCCTCTCTGATGGCTTTTCCTCCTCTGCTGCAATTTCTTCCTTGGCAACCTCTTCCACGACCACTTCTTCTTTTGGGGCCTCGATAGCCGCTGGTTGTATTTCCCTTTTTGCCTCAGATGGTAGCACTTCCGGAGAAACCGAAGTCCCAAACTGAAGCATGAACTCTGCCTCTAAAAATCTCCTCAGGGCCTCAAACTGGACATCATTAAGCCCCAACACATCCTTTAGTGCCTTTAAGCCCAGATTAAGGGACTGAAGCACTTGTTGCTCTCTTGCTGTAAGTGATGTTTGCCCTTGAACTTCCTTTACTTCCTTGGTCATGACTACCTCTTTTGGTCCTTCGCTTTTTGCCTTCTCCAGGGCCTCTTTCGCCTGTTTAAGCTCCTTTGTCAATTTTTCAACCTCGGCCTCCTTGCGACTAACCATTTCTTTTGCTGCCTCTATCTCTTTCTTAAGGCTAGATATCTCAGAGGCCGCCTTTTCTTTTTCCTTGACGACAAGCTCTCTTGATGCCTGAGCCTCTGCCTTTACCTTGTCAAGCTCTCCCTTAAGCTCAAGCTGTGCCTCTTCCCTGGCCTTTTCAACTGCCTCGGTAATGGCCTGGTTGCTTATCAATTTAGGCTCAACGCCCTTGGGCTCGGGTCTATCCGAAAGCCCCGCCCTTTTTACTATCTCAGGAACTGCCTCTTCCCACTCAATTGCCATTATGTGAACGCCAGCCACACCAGGAATTTCTTGAACCTGCTTTATTATGTCCACGCAGATATCAATACCTTCTTCCCTTTGATCCTTGGCATCTTGAAGGCGCTGAATTACCTCATCTGTCACATCAAGACCAGGGACAAATCTTTTCATATACCTTGCCATACCCAAGGATTTTGGAGGAGTTACACCTGCCAGGATATAACAGCGTTCATGGATTCCAAGGTCCCTTGCCATCTCCATGAACCTTTGAAACTTTTCCACATTATAGATTATCTGAGTCTGGCAAAAGTTTGCCCCTGCTTCAACTTTTTTTGCAAGCCTTACAGGTCTAAATTCAAAGGGATCTGCAAAGGGGTTTGCTGCGCACCCCAGGAAAAGCCTGGGTTCAGCCTTTTTTATCTCTTCTCCACACTGAAACCTTTTTTCATCCCTCATTCCCTTGACCATCTGGAGAAGCTGGATGGAGTCCATATCAAAGACCCCTTTGGCCTGGGGATGATTTCCGAATTTTTGATGGTCCCCTGTAAGGCACAAAAGATTCTTAATCCCAAGGGCTGCTGCCCCTAAAATATCTGCCTGCATACCAATGCGGTTTCTGTCCCTACAGGTCATCTGCATAACTGGCTCAACACCCTCTGAAAGGGCGATGAGACCTGCTGTAAGGCTTGACATACGAACTATTGCAGTCTGGCAGTCAGTGATGTTTACTGCATCAACATGGCCCTTGAGTATCCTGGCCTTTTTCCTGACCACCTCCATGTCTCCATTTTTTGGTGGCCCGAGCTCGCCTGTAACTGCAAAGGTCCCTGAACTCAGTATATTTTCAAGATTGCTTCCAGCTATCACGGTAGCAAGTCCTCCCTTACTCTCCGACGTGGCCCACCGTGCCCAGCAGTAGTCCAGTCTCTTATTGGCATGATATTTTTAAGCTCTTCCTTCCTATCCTGTTTGGAAAGCCTGTCATATATCAGTTGCCATATACATGGAACATCGGGGTTTATCTCGCATCTTCCACCCTGGGAGCCACCACATGGTCCGTTTGAAAGGCTCTTGGCACATCTTGCCACAGGACAAAGGCCACCTGTAAGGTGCAGGACACATGCTCCACAGCCTGCACACATCTCCTTCCACTCACCACTTGAAAGGTTGGCTCCGTAAAAGGTGGTATTTAGGGCAGGCACCACATTTACATCAGGGCATCTGTCGGCAACAAAG
>WFZZ01000117.1 GCA_015489315.1 Deltaproteobacteria bacterium
CACTATCCTTTGGTACCTCCACTATAGCATCCAGAACCTCAGGCCCTATGTCCACCCACTGATTAACTATCCCCTGGTCGAACAGTTCGGTTACAGCATCGAGATCATATTGGATCTGACGCCTGGTTTTGGTCTCCCGCGCCAGCATGATACTTTTAAGGAGTTCCTGCATGGCCTTGGCGTAATTCCTAAGTTCTAGGCGCAAGGTCAGTATATTTTCGCCAATGGCATCAAGGTCCTCGTCTGTGAAATGGGCCCCATGAACCTTGGCCATAAGGATTCTGGCTCGTATTCCCCTTAGGGCCTTTTGAATTCTTCTAGAATGCTTGAAGGCACCTTTGTCCACCCACTTTTGTGTCACATCCAGCCACTCATTAAAGGCCTGTTTCTGCTCCTCAAAGGAGGTGCTATTCTTGACTGGCTTTGCCTTTTTCTTTGCTTCCTCTATTGCCTTTTGCATGGCTGCAAATTTGCCATCAATTTCAACAAGCGGGTCAACCATTTTTGAAAGTACGTCCACATACTTGTCTGTGAGTTTTAGGGCAAGCTTATGTCGTTCCTGGGAACCTGGCTCAGCCTTAGAAAATTCCTTAGCAATGTCCTGAAGTTCAGCGTTATATTTTTTTGAAAGATTCTCAAACTGTTTCATCGCCCTCTTTTGCTCGATTGCAGACTTTTGTATCACCTTAAGCTGCTGAGGAGGTATCTCTATGGGAACCCCTGCATGGGCCACCCCTTTTACCATCAGGACAACAACCAGTAAGAAAAAAATTCTTTGCTTTCTCATTTTTCTTTTCCTCCTTCAAATAGCTGTTAACGTATTGGTTAAAATGAGGTTTGTGCCATGTTCTGTATAACTGCCTTGAGCCTTGAAAGGGATTCATCGAGCCTTATGCCTGTCTCCTTTTCAAGTCTCCACTTAAATATCTGCCAGGGGGCCTTTGCCCCGCTTTTGAGGTGTTCTGGGAGTATCAATTGCTCTTTTTCATCAAGGCTCAGTGAAAACTGCCTCAATATAGCGGTTTCAAGTGCCTCGTTTGATTTACTCATTTCCCCCTTCACATAGTAGTAGCTGGCCTTGGCAAGATTTTTCTTCAAAGACGTCTCTGCCTGCTTCTTGACACTACCCCTGTAGGCCGTAAAGTAGCTGGGATCGGCAAGCTCCAAAAAAGTATTACGGGTTTTTGCGTCAATGAAGTGGCTTACGTCATCGTATCCTCCAAGCAACATAAATATCACTGCGTCATCAGGGACCTTGTAGGGGCTTGTCCGCATTGCCTCTGAATGTAGCTTTGCCACTGCCTCCGAGAAGGCCTGTCTATCTCTTGGAGACGATGGCACCATCTCGAGGCTGTAGAAGCACTCCAGGGCCAAGAGATCGAGACGTTGGACGGATGATGCCTTGTTCTCAAGGGCCTTAAGTGCCCAAAGTTTTTTTACAGGGGAGGTGTAAGAAAGGGCATCATCCAGTTCCTTTAGTGTAAACGCCTGGGGGCTCCAGTTTGACGAAGGAGAGGTCTGAAATTCATAGTCATTGGCGCATCCTGAAAGCGCCAAAAGGACCAAAACGAACAAAATTTTCGGACGAATACTCATCTCAATTTTCCTCCTGTTTTTTTATTCTTTGTCCATATTGTTACGGTGAACTTGCCCATTTTTTTAAAAGCTTTCTCCGCTTTCATAGTCGAGAAGATATCTGACCTGGGTAGTAGGCATATTTTTTACTAAAAATTTCAGCCAGGTACGCCTTATTGTAGATTTCAGGTATGCTGCCTGGTTAAGGGTCAGCTTTTGGTTCAGATTGCAGGTGGCGCCAAACCACACGAGCCTCGAGACCCTGTCCTGCTTTAAAAGGCCGGAGCGCGCCAGTCTCTTTTCAAGCCTCTTTAGATACGTCTTATAACCCTCTGGCTTGAAGGAACCCACTCCGGTGGTTTGAAATCCGTCAGAAAAATGCAGTAGCACGATCTCATCCTTTTCTTGCTCAAAATCAGATATGAGAAGGAGGGCCTGGTTCAAGGCCCCGACACAGTCGGTACCCTCTCCCGTGGCGCTTTCTAGTGCCCTTTTTAGGCCCTGCACAACAGCACGCCGTATCCGCGCGCGCCCCACAGCCAGGAACCTGTTCCTCGGCCCGGATCTACTTGGCATTTTCTCATCTGCTACCTCAACGAGACTTCCACTGCTCCTATAGGCATAGGCAATGAATCTGTCTCCCTTTTGGAGTCGATCAATAAGCCCGTTTATCACCCTGAGATTCTTGGTGAACCCATCTTGACATTTAGAGATGGAGCCAGAGATGTCTATCAGGCAAAAGTAGACCTCCGACCTGGCGCAAACGGGCTGGAAAGCAAGAAGCAAAACCGAAATGGCAAGGGCCAGTTTAACCTTTGTTTTCATCTGCTTTACCTCCTTTCATGGCCAATAAGGATTCCTTTTGGGCCTGGAAATACTCCTCCAGGTAGCCCAGATACCCGGCCACCTCCACCAAATCTTCTCTGGGAAGGTTCTTTTCCCTCCATTGAACCTTTATGAAACCAACAATGGAGGCAAAATTTCTATCGAGTACAGGCATGAGCCTTTCAATGGAGGCACGCTGACAATAAGGGTTCTGGGCTAGCTCCATGATTGGCTTAAACATCCTTGAAACGACTCGTTCCACCACCTGGCAGTGTGCTATGAGTTCTTTTGCCTGTTCAGTCATGGCTTAAACCTCCATAATCCTAAAGATCAGATTGGCTAAAAAGGTCAGGAGCCCAATAACTCCGGCCGAAATTGCCACCATATTTATCAGTCTTACATACGACTTTGGGGATAGTAGTTTTTCCAGTAATATCAGTACACTTGCGATAAAGACAAAGAACACAAGGTCAAGACAGAGCGAGGCAATGATTATGAAGAAGCTAGTCTCGAGTTCACTTCCGCCAATTGCATCTGTGCCAAAGGACGAACTTATCCACAGGAAAGAGACCACAAGGCTCAAGGCAAAAGAGAGCCAAAAGAACCAGGGCTGCTTGAAAAAGCCTGTATCCTCAGACACAGCCCCAAGTTCCTGTTCCATAGCCGAAAGACGCCTCTGGAGAGTGATACACCTCTTGATGGTTGAGGGCGCAGCCTTAAAGTGTATGCTTGCAACAGGCATAGAGGCCATCTTTGCCTTAAGTAGGTGTTTTTTTTGCTTAACAGCCTCTAGCTTGCCCTTGGTTTCAGCTGTCATTCTTGAAATCTCGGCTTTTCGCTGCTCCTCTAGGGCCTTTCTCCTCTCATCTTCCTCCCTTTTTAGACGGGCAATGCGCTCTTCCTCCTCAATACGGCGCCTCTCCTCTATTTGTTCTATTTCTTCCATGTAACTGTCGAACCTGTTCATGACACCACCTCCTGCGTATCAAAGCTTTCCAGGTGTCTTGCCAATTGCCCTTCTTGGGCATCAAGTGCGGCAAATTCATCCATCATCTTTTCATACTCCTTGGTGTTCACCTCCACGGCCTGGTCTATCAAATCATTCAATTCCCGCGTTGTGGCAGATATTGCCGCCCTTTTTCTTTCAATGATCCTATGTAACTGTCTTCCGCATGTGGCAGTGGTCACGAGGCAAACGAACAACACCGCAGCAGAAACCGCTGTCCCAGTGCCGGAAAGATCACTTGAAACAGTCGTCTCTTGGCTTTCTGGCTCATGCCCTGAAAAAATCGCTTCCATATCTACCTCTAGATTCGTTTCGTTAGAGGCGGCAAGACAGGGTGCTTTACCAGCGTCTGGAGGGAACACTGCAAAAAACACCACTGAAAAACAGATAATCAGAATACGAAAACCCATGGCAAACCTCCTAATAAATTTTTAGGTAGCCTGTCTTTGCTTATGGGTTACGGTGAAGTTGGGTGGAATTTTGATTTTATTTTTGAAAAAAAATTCAAAAACAGGCAGGAGATTCTTTGTGAAAACACTTGTTGGATTTTGATGAGCTTGGCGTCTTTCACGGTCTTTTGCAATCAGCCAGTCATGGACCTTATCAATCGGGGGAGCACCCCTTGCTCCATGCCCATTTCAATTCTCTCGATTACAAGTGTTCTGCACCTTTCAAGCTCGCTAGCAGGATTGTCGAACTCGCCAGAGTGCACGGCCTCGTTCCTGATCTCCCTCAACTGATCAAGCGCTTTAAGGAAATTTTCGTTCAATACAAGTGAAGGCTCTCGGGCCTGTTTAAGCCTTGGAAGTATGCGGTTCCATATCTCTTCGTGCATCTTTATCTTTTCCTTGCCTATGGCCAGCTTTATTGCCATTATGTAGGTCCCAAATCCTACGATGCTTTTTCCCCAGACATCCTCAGGAATCACATACTTCCTGAAAGCCTTCTCAACCCCAATGCAATAGAAAAAGATGGCGGCAATGACCCTTTCGGCGTGACTGTCTCCACTGGTTATAGACTCTGCTGTAACGAGATATCTCTCTATCTCTGGATCTCCTATGCCCTTTAAATGTGTGGGTATAACTTCTTTATCGTCATACCTTGTAAGGTAGAGGATGGCTTCAACCAGTCTTAGAATCTTGCTACAGAGTTTATCCACATCTTCCTCTTTCAAAAATGTGCCCGAGGTATTCTTTCGGAGATCCATCCAGATGGCGTAAAGCCTTTCTGAGACGTTCTTTAGGCTCAGATAACCCTCTTTTCTGTTTTGAATCCCATCTATTAACCCTTCTAGAACATTAAGGCATTCATCCACTGTGCCCTTTCTAGTCTCCTCTTCCCTTTCCACATTTTCTATAAGATCAAGGGCTTCCGGGGCCTTTTCAAAGTTTCTGGCCTCTATCGCCTTTTTCCATTTTTCTATGGCATCGGTAAGGCCATACCATCTCATCCTACGGGCAACCC
>WFZZ01000118.1 GCA_015489315.1 Deltaproteobacteria bacterium
AGGAAAATATCAAGCCTTGAAAGGCTAAAATGTTTTAACAGCCAAAATGTACCGTTAAATCCCCTTAAAACCATTGCATTATAAACCCTCTGACCCCTGTCATAACTCCTTACAAAAAGGCTTCCAAGTATGTTTGCATATGTTTTATAGGTAAAAAGATTTGCCTTTGGTTTAAAGCCCCGTAAGGTGGCAGCCCTTTTAAGCCTTGTATATTCCTCTTCTATCACATGAAGATAACGCCATGAAAAAAAGAAAAGCTGGACCAGAATAGACGGACAATAAAGGTGATCTAAGGCATGTGCCAGATAAAAGATTGAGGACGTGGATAAAAGGGCCATATTGAAAAGGACAATGGCATTACATTTTAAGGTCACTTTGAGACAAAAGATAACCCCTTCATAATTTATTTTTAGTGGGCCAATGGAGAAAATGTGAGAACCATTGTAACTAAATGGTATGGTGAGCCAGAGAAAAAAAACAAAAAAATTTATAATCAAAATCCTTTTTAAGATGAGGCCTGTCTCTATCCTTGTAATTAAGATCAAGAAAATTGAAGACAAAAGGGCTAAAAAAAGGCTTAAAAAGCCATTTAGATATACTATTTCAATGGATAATAGAATTGAAAATAAAATCTTTATTCTTGGGTCTGCCCTGTGGAGAATAGAATTTCCTTTAGAAAGCCTTTCGCATGTCATTATTTAGTCTTTTTGGGCTGATATTTAGATAGAAAATAAAGCCAAAGTCCCATAATCCCCATTATATATCCAAAACCTGATAAGATATCTTTGAATGTAATCCGCTCAGAATCCATTGAAAGCCTTTCTATTTCCTTTTCTAAGGGAGCAAGGCGCAATTGAAGAAGGCTATCGATATTTTTAAGACTTAAGTTACATGGGGTATCTTTTGTTAAACTTTTATTACTATTTTTCAATGGATATATATCACCATTAGAACCTTTTTGAACCTTTTTAGCCTTGAGTCCAGTACTTATAACTGTAGTGGCCCTATGTCCCATTCCTGCATATAGAACTAGTCTTAAAGTATCTTTTCCCTTTGGATCAAAACTAAATCTTCCGTTGCGGTCGGTTTTTAAAGAAAAAAGCCTTTCTGACTTCTTTGAAAAGACATCAATTCTGGCATCTCTTGCAGGAATACCATTCGAATAATAGGCCCTGCCATTTACCTTTTCACCATCAAACCAGGCAAAAATGTTTACCCTGTGCGCATAAGATGAGACATTAAAACATAGCAAAAAAAGAGGCATGAGAAAAAAAGACCTTATCCACAAAAAATCCTTTAAAAGAAACCTAATAAACATCCCCTTACTCCATAAAGCCTTTTGTGTCTTTATCCATTAATCCAAAAATCTCTGGTTTTACTTTTAAAAGAAATCTAATGATGCCTGCTGTAATAATCCCTTCAACAACGGCAATGGGTATATGGGCTAAAAGGATTAGTTTTGACGCAAGTAAAAAGCTTTTTCCTGAAAACCACAGACTTAACGCCACAAGAAGACCTGCAGAAAAAAGGGCTACTGCACTTAGAATACCTAAAATTACAGATGAAAAAATGGGGTGTTTAAGTGAGATAAATCTCTTGGCCAAAAGACCAAATACTACAGCAGGTATGGCCATATTGGCTGTATTTATACCCAAAGTTGTAAGACCACCAAATTGAAAGAGTATGGCCTGTAAAAAAAGCCCAATTAATATGGCAGGAAATGCCCCCCAGCCAAGGAGCACTCCCAAAAGCCCGTTTAGGACCAGATGGGCGTTTGAAGGCCCAATGGGCACATGTATCAGGGAGGCTACAAAAAAGGTTGCAGAAAGGAGCGATACCTCTGGGACCTTTTTTGCGTCTATCTTTTTTAGACCAATTCCAAGTCCAATAACAGTAACTCCTGCTCCTGCCAAAAGGACTGGAACAGCCAAGACTCCTTCAGATATATGCATCTATTTTTTACCTATTGTCTCAATCCAGATAACAGCGCCTATTTCAAGACCTGCCCTTTTTCCTTTATGTTCCATACCCTTTGGATCTTCCAAAAGACCGGCAAATCCCCACCAGCCGGCCCAAGGAATCGCATAGCAAAACTGTCCATCATCATCTGTCTTTACCACCTGTGTAATTAGATATTCTGAAGGGACCTTTTTTCTCTGGGGCCTGTCATTGTAATATTCCACCTCAACATTGATATTGGGAGCGGGCTTTCCATTGTATAGGACCTTTGCACAAAAAAGATTTCCTTCCCAGAGGCCATAGGGTCTGGTCAAAGGCACCATTTCTGCCTTAAGGCCAACTGGCTTGGACCAATTATCTTCAAGACCATAGGCCCCAACAATGACCTTTGTTATGTGCTGAATATATTTGTCTTCAGAAGGCTCCCAATAGGGCTTTGGAATCATATAAAAGATATGATCCCCTGGCTCTGTTATATTATAAAGGGCCTTCCAGGCCTTATGTCCAGAGACATCATTTTCAATAAGTTCCTTGGTAAGAATCCTTTTCCTTCCGTTAATTACCAGACCAAATTCAATGGGTCTTTCAAGATTCATAAATTCAAATTCAAAAGGATGCATAAACTGCAAATGAAGCTCTAGTTGATTCCTTTGACCACTTTCTACTGTGGAACAAGATGGAATTATTGTCCCAAAATGAGCAAGTGATGGCTTGGCTTGGCTTAAAACCAATATCAAAAAGAAAAATAATAAGATAAACTTACTGCAATCAAAAAGCTTCTTTTTCATAGCGGCCTCCAAA
>WFZZ01000119.1 GCA_015489315.1 Deltaproteobacteria bacterium
GTGTTCAAATATTCAAATTATTAGAAGGAATTGACCCAAATCTAAGGGGCGTTTTGTTGGCGATCCTAGAGGAGATGGAACGCCAACAAAAAGAGCGAGTTACCAAAGATGAATTTAAAGAATTAAAAGAAATTGTTGCTGAACTAGCTGAGGCCCAGAAAAGAACTGCTGAGACTCAAAAAAGAACCGAGGAAAGACTGGAAGAACTCGCCAAGGCTCAAGAAAAAACCGAAAAAAGACTGGATTCGCTCGCCAAAAGAGTTGAAGAACTCACTCAAGCCCAAAAAAGAACCGAGGAAAGACTGGAAAAACTCGCCAAGGCTCAAGAAAAAACCGAAAAAAGACTGGATTCGCTTGCTGAAAGAGTCGAAGAACTCACTGCAGCACAGGCCAAGACCGAAATAGAGCTTCAAAAATTGGCCAAGGGTTTGAAGGAAACCAGAAAAATGGTTGGCGGCCTGTCTGATTCCGTTGGCTATGGTTTAGAGGATAGAGCCATAGCCGTCTTGCCCACCATAATCAAGAAAAAGTTTGGTCTGGAGCCAGATAATGGTTTTGTAAGGAAGTTTTTAGTTATAGACGGAAGAGAAACAGAACTAAATATGTTTGGCACTGCCCATAAAGGAAAACAAAAATGGTTTGTTGTGGGCGAGGGAAAGGCCAAACTTTCTAAAAAGGATGTTGACAAGTTCTTAAAGCTCTTAGACAGGCTCAAAGTTTCTAGAATCATAACAGAAAATACACTCCCGTTAATGGTTACCTATTCCACACGACCAGCAGTGCAAGAATATGCACGAGATAAAGGAATAGAAATTATATGGTCCTATGAACTAGAGCAATATAGGGGCTAGTACATTCCAATTTGTCATCAAACTTTGAAATATTCCCTGTACCATTCAATAAATTTAGGAATTCCAACATCTAAAGGGGTGGACGGTTTAAAACCAGTATCCCTAATCAAATCATCGATATTGGCATAAGTTGCAGGAACATCTCCTGGCTGTAACGGCAGCAAATTCTTTTTGGCCTTTTTCCCCAAAGTATCCTCAATAACTTCTATAAAGTGCATAAGCTCAACAGGCTGATTATTGCCGATATTATAAATACGATATGGTGCATAGCTTGTTCCAGGGTCTGGGTTATCACCATTCCAGGAAGGATTTGGACTTGCAGGCCGCTTCATCACCCTGACCACGCCCTCTATGATATCATCAATGTAAGTAAAATCTCGTTGCATCTTTCCGTAATTAAAGACATCTATTGGCTTGTCTTCCAGGATGGCCTTTGTAAAAAGGAAAAGGGCCATATCGGGCCTTCCCCAAGGGCCATAGACGGTAAAAAAACGAAGCCCAGTGCAGGGAATATTAAAAAGATGTGCGTAGGCATGGGCCATGAGCTCATTTGATTTTTTGCTTGCGGCATATAGAGAAACAGGATGATCAACATTGTCATGGACACTAAAGGGCATCTTTGTATTTGAACCATATACAGAGCTAGAAGATGCAAAGACAAGATGTTTTACATTATTATGACGACAGCCTTCAAGTATATTCACAAATCCAACAAGATTTGAATCTACGTAAGACTGAGGATTCACCAAGGAATATCTCACTCCGGCCTGGGCAGCAAGATTTACAACCACATCAAACCCTTCACTCCTAAAGAGCTCAGCCATTGATTTCTTATCAGCCAGATCGATCTTTACGAATTTGAATCTTTCATAGGGCTTTAAAAGCTTAAGTCTTGCCTCTTTTATGGCTGGGTCATAATAGTCGTTAATTATATCAAGCCCAACAACCTCATATCCATCTTCAAGAAGTCTTTTTGAAAGATGAAATCCAATAAATCCAGCAGCACCAGTAACAAGAACCTTTTTAAAATCTAATTCCATATCAATCTCCAAATGTCTTTAATTGTCCAATATCTTTTATTCTACTGTAACACTCTTTGCCAGGTTCCTTGGCTGATCCACATCACATCCCCTGGCAAGGGCTATTTCATAGGCAATAAGCTGAAGTGGAATAGTAAAAATAAATGGATTAATATCATCAGCAACCTTGGAGACAGTTATTATTTCGTTGCTTATCCTTTCAAGCCCTTCATCCCCTTCCACTCCAACCGAAATGACAATTCCGCGCCTAGACCTGACTTCTTCGATGTTACTCACCATTTTTTCATAGACATGATCTTGGGGACAAAGGGCAACAACTGGCATGTTACGATCGATAAGGGCAATAGGGCCATGTTTCATCTCGCCTGCTGCATATCCCTCGGCGTGAATATAAGAAATTTCTTTTAGTTTAAGTGCGCCTTCAAGGGCAATGGGAAACTGAAGATTCCGCCCTAAGTACAAAAAGTCGCTATAACTATAATATTTGTCAGCTAGAACTTTTGCCGACTCATGCCAGGCTGGCAATCTTTCTTTTATTATTGAAGGAACTGTCATTAATCCTTCCAGTTTTTCTCCGATTTCTCTAGAAGACAATTTCCCCAATTCTTGTGCAAGATATAAGGCCAAAAGATATAAGGCCGTCAACTGACTTGTAAATGCCTTAGTGGATGCCACCCCTATTTCAGGGCCTGCATGGGTATAAACTGTGCCATCTGACTCTCTTGTAATTGTACTTCCTAGGACATTACATATCGAAATAATATAAGAGCCCAGCTCTTTGGCAATTCTTAAACCTGCCAAGGTATCGGCAGTTTCTCCCGATTGTGAAATAGGTACTGTCAGATAATCGTTATCAATTAAAAGTTCTTTGTATCTAAATTCTGAAGCAAGCTCTACTTCCACAGGAATTTTTGCCCATTTTTCTATCCAGTATTTCCCAACAAGTCCCGCATGCCAGGAGGTTCCACAAGCCAAAAGAACGATCCTTTTTATTCGACCAATTGCATCCTTATCCAGGTTAATCTCGTCAAATTTTATTTGACCTTTTTCAGGAATAATCCTTCCTCTATAGGTATTTAAAATTGCATCTGGCTGCTCATAAATCTCCTTAAGCATAAAATGCTTGAAGCCTGCCTTTTCAGCCATGGAAGCATCCCATTTAATTTCCTGAATGGATTTATTGAGTGGCTTCCTGTCTGAAATGCTTTTTAACTCAAGAGAATCTCCTTTAAGGGCAGCCATTTGGCCATCTTCTAAAAAAATGACCTTGTTGGTATATGGCAAAAGGGCCGGGATGTCTGAAGCCATAAAACATTCTCTTTCAGCCAAACCTATCACCAGTGGACTTTGCTTCCTGGCAGCTATCAAGATGTCTGGCTGTTTTAACCATAAAACTCCCAAGGCATAGGCACCTTCTACCCGTTCTAGTGCCTTTGAGACAGCGATTTCTAAATCATCTTCCAAATATTTTTCTATAAGATGTGCAATGACTTCAGTATCTGTTTCAGAAGAAAAAACATGACCTTCTTTTTTTAATTCTTCCCTTAAAGAATAGTAGTTTTCTATTATCCCATTATGAACCACCACCAGTTCTCCAGTGCAATCAGCATGAGGATGTGCATTTCCCTCAGTCGGTTCACCATGTGTGGCCCATCTGGTATGACCAAGGCCAATGGTAGTTTTGGTTCCTCGAAAATCTTCCAGGGCTTCTTCCAACATGTTTAACTTACCCTTTGCCCTTATACGCATAATTTTTTGTTTTTCAGGCCAGGCCACACCCGCTGAATCGTATCCTCTATACTCCAGCCTTTTTAGCCCGTCCAACAACACTGGTAGGACTCTGCGATAACCTATATATCCAACAATGCCACACATGTTTCCCCCTATCTTGATCCTTCTCTAAAAAGAATGGTTTTTACTGTCTTCAGAATTATGTACAAATCAAGAAAGACAGACATATGTTTTATATAAAAAAGGTCATATTCAAGTTTTCGTTTGGCATCTTCAATTGATGCTCCGTAAGGATAGTTGATTTGGGCCCAGCCCGTTATTCCAGGCTTTACAGTATGACGTTGATCGTAAAATTTAATTTTTTTTCTAAGATCTTTTACAAACTCTGGTCGCTCGGGACGAGGGCCAACAAAATTCATGTCCCCCTTAAGGACGTTCCACATTTGTGGTATTTCATCAATTCGAAGTTTTCTAATTACCTTTCCAACCTTAGTAACTCGTGGATCATTTTGTTTGGCCCATTTTGCCCCATCTTTTTCTGCATCTTGCCTCATGGAACGAAATTTTACCAAAGTAAATATCTTTCCGTTTTTTCCCACACGTTTTTGTTTAAAAAAAATTGGCCCAGGTGACTCTACTTTTATTAAAATGGCTGTCACTAAAGAAACAGGAAATGAAATAATTAAACCTATCAAGGCAAGGGTACTTCCAATAAGCTGTTTGAAAAACATTGTGATTGGATCTTTTTGAAAGCCCTCTTTAAATATTAACCAGCTGGGATTGATACTGTCTATTGCTAGTTTTCCAGACACTTCCTCAATAAATGTCTCGCCATCAATAATATTAATTCCATTCATCTTGCACTCCAGAAGCTCTTCAAAGGGCATTTTCCCACGCTTTTCTTCCATAGCAACTATTATTTCTTTTATATTGTTTTCAAAAGCC
>WFZZ01000120.1 GCA_015489315.1 Deltaproteobacteria bacterium
CAGTTTAGATGCAACCGATTTGAGTTTTTTTTCATCATCATTCAGTGTTATGCTTTCTATCGAAAGTAGTATGTCCTGGACATGATTGATTTCAGAGGAAGAAACGGTATCGGCTGTCCTTAGGGCAAGATCGTAACATTCTGCAAGCTTGAGCCTTGGATCAAAGCCGCTCATTGTATTGAAAACCTTGCCGCTTATGGCAAACGCCCGGCCTATGTAGTCATATGATCTTAACAGGTCCGCATTAAAATCAGGCTTGAAAACAGGAGCAAATTTTATGGAATCTGACCTTTCTTCGTGGTCGAAGTAGATCAACTTTGCATGTTTATAATGGTTTACAGTTGAGGCCAGTGAGGTTAGGGCGTGAGACCTTAGCAAGTCAGCGGCTCTTAAAAAAATCAGCCAAGCGTCTTCCATGGAGGTAGATGCCAAATGATTGATAGTTTCCCAGAAATTTTCCTTCGGATTGGTCCATTTGAGGTTTGGCAGTTCATTGAAAACAGGGTCGATGCATTTAAAAGGTGATATAATTGTTAAGCTGAATTCAGAATATGCCTGCTTCGACAGTGATTCCAAAAAATCGGCTAGCTTCTCTGGTTCCTTCTGGTCATAATTGAGGAAAATGGAAAAAAAGGGGGAAACATCCCAGCATTTTGATTCATGAATAAATATTTCGTCATTTGTCTTCCTGCTTGAGATCCACTCCCTGTACTGATCTTTGAATTTATGGGAGGAAGAATCAACATGCAGTGAAAGACTATTGTCCTTTGAGACCCTTTCGTCGTATCTTTTTTTCGGTGAGGTCTCGTTTTCTTCAACCTTTTGTCCATGGGGCAACTCTTTATAACTTTGTTTGGTGGCTGGCTTCTTAGTCAGTTCGTCAAGTGTTACCGTTTTCTTTTTTATCGAATTGAGCAATAATGTTTGTGAATTAGGACCAAAAACATAATATAAGAAGTGGTTTTCCAAGTCGGCAAATATTTCTTTTTCTTCCTGTGTAAATAATCTTTCTGAGCTGAAGCTTTCAAGGTCCATGAAATGGCGTTTATAGAAATGATGAAATGCCCTCCAGATTATGTAGCTTTTAGGAATCCTAAAATTAAAGACCCACTCATAGTCTATAATTTTGTGATGATTCCCATCCAAAATGATGTTGTTAAAGGTGAGATCAACGTTGGCAGGCTCTATCCATTCTTTAAAAAATTCCTGCCTTCCAAGCATATCTCCAAATACTGATTTAAAAGAGTCATTTGTTGATTTATTCGGTCTTTGATAACAGGTAATTTTGTTGATAATGGCAAAGTATCTTTTTAAGTTAACTTTGATTTGATCAATGTCGTTCTGCCTGATCGCTTGGATTAAGAGTTCTTCGATGGAACGTCCCCTTGCCATGGGAAACACGACGTTGTTCCCTGATTTTTCTGCCATGACATAGCAGATCCCTTTATGTTTCTTTAACCGTACGTAGTTTTTATATATGGTGTCTATGTGTCCTATTGCTTTTTGATCTAAGGGAGATTTTACTGCGAATAGGTCTTTATTATCCGATTTTACTATCTTAGTTACTATTTGAAACCGTGGGAGCCTTTCGTAGTTAAATTTTGAATAAATGACTCTCATTTCTTTTTGGCCTCTATTAAAAAAGAATTGGCAAAGAAATCAAACTGCCTGTTTGCAACCAGGTTCCTCATGGCCATGTTTTCGTTGAACAATGCTAACCTGTCACTGTCATAATTTGGGGCGCATTTGTCAAAAAAATCGTCTAGTCTGGGCATGTATTCATCGCTATAGATCACCTTGGGCAATTTATAGTCTGGCATGGGATAATAAAAGAAAAGGTCTTTAAAGCCGCAATTTAATAACATTTCCTCCAACTCGGCTTTTCCAAATGTCTGGATTGACTTGCTGAACGGGTAATCCTCAATATTATCAAAAAAGCGGCCAGTGTGGTCTTCCCTTGCGCCTGCCCAATATTTGAGACCGAATTTATTTTCGATTGCCAGTAAAAGGACACCGTTTTCTTTAAGAAGAGAGCGGGTTTTTATCAGAAACGAATTAAAGGGAGAAGGGCCTTCTGTAAAGCTCGCTGCATATTCTAGGACTCCAATAAGGGTGACATAATCAAACCGTGCGTCAAACTTAATATCATTAAGGTTACCAACTAGGATTTTGAGATTAGAGTGGTTCTTGTAGCGATGGTATATGATTTCAGCACGTCTTTTTGATAGCTCAACTACACTGACCTCCTTTACACTCCTTACAAAGAGCCCTGTCAGGGCACCGCATCCACCCCCTATTTCAAGCAAGCTGGATTTTGGGTCAAAATTGTACCAACTGAGGAGGTTTTCTCTTATATGGCTTAAATGATATAAAATTGGCCAGTTTTTTGTAGACTTTAATATTTCATCTATGTCTTCCTCGTCTTCTACTATTTTTAATATAACATTTTCAACGTCTCCATCCGAATATTTATCTTTACCAGTGTAATATTTAAGGTTTAGCTCTGTCATGTCATATCCCTTACATTATAGTAAACTCATTATTTTATCTAACTAGACAACTTACAACTCTTACCTCTAAGTCTATAGATAAGTCTAGCGCATGATGTTGACTTTCTTGCCAGTATATGTTGTACGATTGCGATCCGTTGTTTTAGCTCCAAGGTTTAAGAGAGGCATTGAAAATTCAAAACGGATTCTTGTACAAAAAGCCTTGGCACTCCCATTTTTTCGCTCTTATAGCATGCTTTTAATAACCATATTGAATTGGAATCGTTTTAAGCAAATATGATGCCTGAAAATAACCCTGTAAATTTAGTCAGTTAAAGAAATGTAGAAAATATTCGATGGTCAAAATTTTGACCTTGAGTCATTGAGGACCATTTTTTAAGTCCGGGACCGTTGGGTCCGATATGAAGAACAAATCTTAGAGAAAGGAGGCAGAAAACTTTTTCCAATAAACACCTTAGAACGGAGTTAAAGTATCTCATTTCAAAA
>WFZZ01000121.1 GCA_015489315.1 Deltaproteobacteria bacterium
CAAAGAGGCCCCTGTATTCCCTGTAGAATCGTTCGGTGACAGCCTCTACGCTGAAGGCCCTTTCTATCTCGTCAATGGTGGGAGTGTTTTGAGTGTCAGACAGAAGTGGCAGGAGCTGGGCCTGAGCGGTGTGGCTTGGTTCATTATTTCCCACAAGGAAGGAATAGCGCCTTGCAGGGGTAAGCTGCTCCTTTACGCGTACCCTGCCCGAAGGGTCAAGTTCCTGGCTGTATTCCATGCGGACGAAGGAAAAACGCCAGTCTTCGGGCTCGTCGGTGTAGTAGGCCACAAGGGCGGCATCTTTTTCGTTGCGTTTTTTAAGATACCAGGCAATGAAATTCCGCTGGGTGGTACGGGCGCGCCAGAGGGATTGGTGGCGGGCAAGATGGACCGTCAAGATGTCGATCTTGTTGCCTGCTGGGTCAGTGTAGGTGCCAAGGCGCTTGTAGCGCTTTATATGACCTTTAAAGGCATCTGGTATGTAATTGCCATAATAGTCAAAATACTTGGATTCATCTATTTCGTCATTAAGAAGGCTTCTAATAAAACGAACGAACCTTGATTCATCGAACGGCTTCGTGAATGTTTCCGAGATTAAGTGGACTGACTCCCTTTTAGTCATATTGTCGCCTTGGCCTCCATGCGCTTCTTGAAATCATTAACCGGAAGGAAAGTCCCAGGGCCTGTTGCTGCATTCTTTCATGTTCAATGGTCATTGACGCCACGATGCAACTTTTATCAAGTTCAACATAAAGATTGCAGATGTTTTGCATGGATTAATGCCCTTCATTTTTTGTTAAACTGGCGTAACCAGGGTGTCTGTGTCATAAAAATGTTTGTTTCTCATCAGTTACTTTTTCTTTTAAGATAGACAGAAAGAATAATCTCTCTTTTTTCAAATGGCCTTACAGCGGCAGAATCTTTCCCCCCAAGCAGAGAGGCTGGAATAAACTTTTTAAAAGCAGCAAGGACCTTGTGGGGATTAATCTCCTTTTCAATTGCCTTTTTTATCTTTTTCGTGGTGTTCTTGGGTATTATTCCAGAGTCATAGGCGTTTAAAACCCTTCTTAGAAATTCTTCATCTTCATCAGTAAAGCCTCGGCAGTATCTCACCTCTCTGGCCTTTAGCCTCCTTATGACATAGGCCTCATTTGATCTTCCGCCACGGCCTTTTGAGGGCGCCACATCGTCCATACCTTCTGAGGTTACAGCATCAAAGGCCTCTTTATTTTTGCAAAGCATATCAAAATAATTGGTGGGAAGATTCTCTCGCCTTTTATCTTCTTGGCATTCAAAAAGTGTTGCAGCATCAAAAAAACTTATTTCTTGGGAGGAACGTCCATCGGTGATAAAAAATTTCTTTAGTTTTCCTTTCCTGAAAAAGGTAAGAAGCCTGTCGCGCTGGTTATGCATCTCCTTGGCCGAACGTGCCTTTTTCGGGATCTTCTTTATCCTTTCGAAAAGATCTGGCTGGTTATCTCTAATGTCCCTGATCTTTTTGAGATATTCGAGTTCCGTCTTTTCGTCTTCGTCTTGTCCACCTGTTTCATAGGTCTTTTTACTGGTAAGCCGTTTGTAAAGTGCTTCGCCGAAGATCTCGTGAGATTCAACAATTTCTTCATCTGTTAGATATTTTGCATCCTCTCCCAGGGTGTCATGAAAGGCCTGGATTTTTGCCTTGATGTTGTCTTCAAGGCCAATCTGCTCATCTGCCTGGGAGGTGGGAAAAAAGTTGAAGATGAACAGGTGTTTGTGTTCAGAGCCAACACGGTTTATGCGGCCTACACGCTGAAGAACCCTCGTGGGATTCCATGGAAGATCATAATTAATGATTATATTTGCACGGTGCAGGTTAATTCCTTCCGAAAGCACATCTGTTGAGACCAAAAGCCTTACCTCATTGGCTTTAACCGGGCTGTTCGGATCAAAATTTTCTTTTATAAGTTCCCTTGCCTTTGCCTTGGAAAGGGGCTGGCCCTCGAATAGTCCCATTTCACTTGAAAAGAATAGGACCTTTCCAGGGAATTGGCGGCTTAAATTTTTTGCAAGGTATTCCCCGGTCTCCTTTGACTCTGTGAAAATGATAAGTTTCTTTTCTTTTAGCTCCTTGTTGTGCTTTAGTTCATGGATGAACTGTTCAAGCTTTGGGTCTTTATTAATGTGCTTCCAAAGGCCACGTATTTCCTTGAGCGTTGCAAGATCTCTTGATAGGTCATCCTTGAAATCTTCTCGGAAATCTTTTGCCTTGAATCTTTGGAGTTTACCTTCTTCCAGAAGGTCAAGGATCTTGTCCTCGCTGTCTTCATCCAGCAATTCATAGACATTTACCTTTTTGCTTATCAGTACTTCCCCGCCTTCAAACATATCTATAAAGGCGGAATAAGAATCAATAAACCGTCCTAGAGTCCTTCCAAAGGCATAAAAACTACTCTCTAATCGCTTTACCAGCATACTTTTCATAAAACCTCCGACATTCCTTTGACTTTGCTGTTCAAAGTCGGAGAGTCTCTTTTTCAGATAGAGAAGCGGCGTGTATCGGGCATATCTCAGCTCCTTGAGAAGAGATATGGTGCGGTTGAAGACCTTGTCTATTTCGGAGTCGAATCCATAGATGATGCGCCTTGGTTCCTCCAGTTCAGGGAAGTTAAGACCTCGTTCCTTCAGGTCCTTAGAGAAATACTTAATTATTTCCGTCCTGGTACGTCTTACCATCACGTATTTCAATATTTTCTCACGAATTTCCTTTGAGCCTTCCTTTACTGCCTTGATGTATTCTGGGTCAGATCGCTTAAGCCCAGATAGCCGTCTTTCAAGGTTTTTAAAAAAGCGTTCAAGATTGGGAATACCCGGTATGGTCGATTTCTTTGGTGCCTGGAAAAGTTTTAACTGGCTGAAGATATCTTTAAAGGTATTGTTAAGAGGAGTGGCAGTTACGAGGATTACTTTTTTCCCAAAACAGATCTGGTGCAGCTTTTCAAAGCTTCCGGTGTATTCGTTTCTGAAGCGATGGGCTTCATCCACAAAGACATAATCATAATTTTCTGTTCCTTCTCTCAAGATTTCGTCGAGTTTGCCAATTGATTCAACCCTAACAGGAATATGGAAGTTAAAAAATGTTTCCTGCCAATAGTCTTTGAGAACGGGCGGGCAAATGACCAATTTTTTGCCCCTTAATTGTTGAGCGAGAAGGGCGGCTATAAAGGTCTTTCCAAGGCCCACTACGTCGGCAAGGAATACCCCATTGTAGGCCTCAAGTATCTTTTTTGCTGAAATTACTGCCTGTTTTTGATATGCAAGATCCATGAAACCGGAAGGCATATACATCTCGACCTCTTGATCAAGATTAATATCCTCCTTGAAATATTCATAAAGCATCTTCAGATAGAGATGATAGGGACTGATTGCATCATTGAGCCAGGTGTGGTTCTTGATGGCTTCAATGTAATCTTCTGATATATCAACTGCGTCTTTCCACAAGTTTTCAAATTGGGTTAAGGCAAATTCCACATCTGCCCGACTTTTTAACTCAACATTGAACTCTCGATGGGCAATTAGCCCACTTTCTGAGAAATTGCTGGAACCCGTAATGACACGGCCAAAATCAAGGGCATCTTCTGAGAATCTGCCAATATAGACCTTTGCATGGATTTTTTCGCTTGGATAGGCCCTAAATTCCAGCTTTTTACCGTTTCCACCACGGGCTATGTCTGCTTCTTTGTTAGGGCAGTCAGTTGTAAGAAATTCTATGAATTTTCTAACGCCCAGTTCTACATTGTAAGAGTCTTCGGAATTTTCTATTTCAAGGATCGTTTGCTCCTTAAGAGACTTTTTGGTCTTGCTAGGCGAGCAAAAATCGCTTTCATTTTGTCGAGTTGCAACATGAATAAGTTCAAAGGCTGGCTTATCCACTTTAAGACCTACAAGAATTCGTATTTTGTCAACGGGTTCCAATGCATCGTAGAGTTTGAAAAAACCACTTGTCCGAAAATAACCAACTAAAACATCAAACAACTTGATGTGCCTCAGGAGCGACTTAAAGCGGTCTAATAATGAAGCTCCCGGCTCGTTCGTAAAGAATGTCAGGTCGTTACTCATATTATTGGCCCAGAAATAATTTTTAATACCTCTTTAACTTCTCCACCACCACTCCCACAACGTAAAGCTCGCGATTGTCCACCACGATATCCTCATACTTTGGATTTAAGGGGTGAAGGACCCAGCGGTCTCCCTTCTTTTTTTATCTGAAACGGTCCCCAAAATTTAGACAGTTTTTTTGGCATTTTTTGTTCGCCTTCCTGTCCATAAAGCTGCCTTTGAAAATTCTGACCTCCCCCCGATTTAGTGGATACCGGGTTAGGCCGCAAGCTAAAAGGAGGCTGCCTTGTATTC
>WFZZ01000122.1 GCA_015489315.1 Deltaproteobacteria bacterium
CCTTGTACTTACCATGTATGATCACAGGACAAAGCTCGGCTATCAGGTGGCAAGAGAGGTACGCGTACATTTCAGGGACCTTGTCTATAGAACTACTATTCCAAGAAACATAAAGCTTAGCGAAAGCCCAAGCCATGGAAAGCCTATTTTCCTATATGATCCAACTTCCAAGGGTGCTGAAAGCTATCTAGCCCTTTCAAAGGAATTTTTGTCAAGAAATCGGAGGAAAAAATGAGTCTTAAAACTGGATTGGGTAAGGGCCTTAGCAATCTTCTCTCCACAGAAGATATCTTTGATGCTGAAGCCCCAGGTTTCTTTCTCTGCCCAATTGAAAAAATCAGGCCAAACCCGGCACAACCAAGAATAAAAATGGATGAAAAGGCACTTAATGCCCTTACAGAATCCATTAAATCAAAGGGGCTGATACAACCCCTGGTGGTCACTGAAAAAAACGATGAATACATACTTATTGCCGGAGAAAGGAGATGGAGAGCAGCACAAAGGGCCGGGCTCAAGAAGGTACCGGTAGTGATAAAGGACTACAGCCCTGATGAGATCCTTGAAATTGCCCTTATCGAAAACATACAAAGAGAAGACCTTAACCCCATCGAAGAAGCCCTTGCCTACAAAAGGATGGTGGAAGAACTGGGACAGAGCCAGTCAGAAATTGCATCAAAGGTGGGGAAGGACAGGTCCACCATTGCAAACCTTCTTAGGCTGCTGAAGCTCCCGGAACAGGTGCAAAAGGAACTTCTTGAAGAAAATATCACTACAGGTCATGCAAAGGCCATATTAATGCTGGATAATGAGGCATTGCAAAAAAGGCTTTGCAAGGAGGTGATAGAAAAGGAACTTTCCGTCAGGAAAACAGAAGAGCTTGCAAGAAGACTTTTAAAAGGTAAAAGCCCTCAAAAAACAAAAAATGAGCCTGACCCTGACATAGAGAACCTTTCGAAGAGGCTTAGCGAACAAATTGGGGCAAGAGTAAAAATTGTACATGGCAAAAAGGGTGGAAAGGTCGAGATAAGGTGCAGCTCACGGGATCAACTGGAAAGGCTGATTGATCTTTTGGCATCCCTAAAAGGAAGTGACAATGGGTAATGAAACGATAATTTCATGCAAAGACATTCAAGAAAAGGTAAAAGAGCTTGTAATAAGGGCAAATACACACCTTCCAGAAGATGTTTTTTTTTCCATAAAGGATGCGGCAGAGAAGGAATCCCAAAACGCAAAGCTTGTTCTTGATATACTTCTTGATAATGCCATTTATGCCAGAGAGACAGGGCTTCCAATATGTCAGGATACTGGGATAGATGTCGTCTTTGTCGAAATCGGCACCGACATATCTGTCAAAGGAGACCTTATTGAGGCAGTAAATAAAGGGGTCTCACTTGCCACTAGGGAAGGTTTTTTAAGGGCATCCGTATGCGACCCAGTTACCAGAAAAAATACAGGAGACAATACCCCTTCTGTTGTTCACATTGATCTTAAAAAAGGGGATGAGCTTAAGATAAGCGTTCTTCCAAAAGGCTGTGGAAGCGAAAATATGAGTGGCCTCAAGATGCTTCCGCCTTCTTCTGGCCTTGATGGCGTGATTGATTTTGTAGTTCAGAGGGTGAAAGAAGCAGGCCCTAATCCTTGCCCTCCCGGAGTGATAGGTGTGGGGATCGGTGGAACAATGGAAATGGCCACACTTTTGTCCAAAAAGGCCCTTTTAAGGCCCTTAGGTAAAAAAAATCCTGATGAGAATATAGCAAGAATAGAAGATGAGCTTTTTAAAAGGATAAACAGGCTTGGTGTTGGCCCCCAGGGCTTGGGAGGCAGTACTACCACCCTAAGCGTGGCAGTTGAAACCTTTCCCTGTCACATAGCAAGCCTTCCTGTTTCAGTAAATATCCAGTGCCATGCTGCAAGAAGGGCAGTGTCAGTTTTTAAAAACGGAACCTGGCAGGATGAAAATCTTGATTTTTCAGAATCGTTAAAATTAGAAGAAGAAAAAATCGATTTCTCAGTAGCAAAAAGGATTACTTTCCCCTGTAACAAAGAAACCTTTAAGGGCCTTATGGCTGGGGACTGGATATTAATATCTGGAACAATCTTTACAGCAAGGGACCAGACCCATAAAAGGATTGTGGATATTCTAAAAAAGGGAGGATCTCTTCCATTTGATCCAAAGGGTCAACTAATCTATTATGTTGGCCCCTCCCCTGCC
>WFZZ01000123.1 GCA_015489315.1 Deltaproteobacteria bacterium
AAATTTAGGTATAGACTTTTTAAAAAAGAATTCTTAAAAATATTTTAATGAATCAAAGTTCAAATCTTAATCAAATCTTACTTGGAGGTGTCCCAAATGTCAGGTTCCAATGAGACTCGCCCTATGAAATTAGGTATTAATGGACTTGGAAGGATTGGAAAACTTAGCCTCTGGCACCATGTAAGCAAAAAGAATTTTTCAGAAATAATTGTAAACATAGGAAGGCAGGTGGGAAGGGGTCTGGAAGATATTGCCCATGCCATAGAGATGGATAGCACCTATGGAAGGCTTGGTGCTTATCTTTACGGACACAAGTGCCCGAGAGTCATTGAAAATCTCGATGAAAAGACTGGGAAAATGACCATAGATGGTGTTCCTGTAACAATACTAAGGGAAAACAGAAACCCCAAGGATATTAATTGGGAAAAATACGGAGTAAAGCTTGTTGTTGATACAACGGGCGTATTTAGGGACCCAACTGCTCCAGCCGATGACCCAAAGGGCAGTCTCAGGGGGCACCTGGAAGCAGGTGCAGAAAAGGTGATCCTTTCAGCGCCTTTTAAGATTAAGGACAAGGCTGCATCCATGCCAGAAGATGCCGTAACAACTGTAATGGGAATCAATGAAGACGACTACATACCTGAAAAACATTGTCTTATCTCTGCAGCATCATGCACTACTACCTGTTTGTCATTCATGGTAAAGCCACTTCTAGATCACTTTGGAGCAAACAGGATACTTTCTGCATCAATGGTGACAGTCCATGCCTCCACAGGAAGTCAGAAAGTCCTAGACAGACTTCCAAAGGCAGGTGCAACAGATCTAAGGAAAAATAGAAGTATTTTCAATAACATAATCCTTACCACTACAGGTGCTGCAAAGGCCCTTGCCCTGGTTATTCCAGAAATGAAAAATATCGGTTTTATAGCTGAATCTGTGAGGATACCTACAAATACCGGCTCATTGATTGTCCTTGTTCTAACAATTCATGACGAAAGCCTGGAAGAGCCCATTAACAGAAATGTTATTAATGACATCTACAAAAGGGCTGCAGAAGGTCCAATGAAGGGCCGCCTCATTTATACGGAGACCCAGCATGTTTCAAGTGATATAATTGGAATGCCTTCAGCAGCAGCAATAATTGAAGGTACAGAGACCCACACAAGGACTGCTGCCATTCAGATAGACCCCAAAAAGGCCTGTAGAGGGCTTGAAGAATCTACTCAAATTATCTGTGATACCATAAGCGTCCCGGTCACCCAAGTGGTGGTATATGGATGGTATGACAACGAGCTAGGAAGCTATACAAATATGCTCGGGGAAAGGACTACGTCCATTGCCGATTCTATGCTTTAAGGGGGAGGTCGGCCATGATCAAGTTTATTGATGACCTAGGAATTGAAGGAAAGAGGGTTTTCCTTCGGGTAGATTTTAATGTCCCCCTTGATGAAAAGGGTGAAATAACAGACGACAACCGTATTCGTGCAGCCATTCCTACCATTAGACATGCAATAGAAAGGGGAGCAAGGCTTCTTGTGGCCTCTCACCTTGGAAGGCCTAAGGGTGAGAAAAGGCCTGAATTTAGCCTTGCACCTGCCGCAAAGAGGCTTTCTGAACTCATTGGGAAAGAGGTCCAGATGGCCCCTGATTGCATTGGTGATGATGTCAAAAAGATGGCCCTGGAATTAAAGGACGGCCAAATATTAATGCTCGAAAATCTTCGTTTCTATAAGGGCGAGACGGAAAACGACCCTGCTTTTGCAGATGAACTGGCATCTCTTTGTGAGGTCTATGTGAATGATGCCTTTGCCGTTTCCCACAGGGCCCATGCTTCTGTTGTGGGAGTGCCTGAAAGGGTATCAAGTTGCGGGGCCGGTTTTTTAATGAAAAAGGAAATCACCTATTTTCAAAAGGCCATGAAAGACCCTGAAAGGCCCTTTCTTGCAATTCTCGGGGGAGCAAAGGTCTCAAGTAAGCTTGGGGCAATTGAAAATATTCTTCCCAAGGTGGATATTTTGATAATTGGCGGGGCAATGGCCAACACCTTTTTAAAGGCAAAAGGGGTAGCAGTTGGAAAGTCCCTAGTTGAAGATGATCTTATTGAGACTGCCAGAGATATTCTTAAAAAGGCTGAAGATTCAAGCACAGAGGTGATTCTTCCAGTGGATGTTGTTGTTGCCGATGACCTTTCTTCAGATGCCTCCTATGTGGAGGTTAATCTTGATTCAATTCCAACTGATAAAATGATAGTGGATGTTGGTTCTAAAACCCTTGATAGATACATAGAGGCAGTCAAGAAGGCAAAAACCATCGTTTGGAATGGGCCTGTCGGTGCCTTTGAATTGGAACCATTTTCCAAAGGGACCTTTGGACTAGCAAAAGCAGTAGGATCAAGTCCGGCCCTTTCAATAATTGGGGGTGGAGATACAGGGGCTGCCATTAAAAAGGCAGGCGAGGCAGACAATGTCTCTTACATCTCTACAGGTGGAGGCGCCTTTTTAAGGCTCCTTGAGGGAAAAGAGCTTCCTGGTTTTAAGGCACTTGAAAAATGCGGAAAGTAGTGAATGTGTGAAAGGAGGATTTCATGAAGGGGAAGAGGATTCCAATTATA
>WFZZ01000124.1 GCA_015489315.1 Deltaproteobacteria bacterium
GATTCTTTGACAGAGATATGTTTAACCTGGGGTTCTTTGGTAAAACCAAGCTCTTTAAGGCTCTTTCCAATCATCACTTTTGTTGCAAGCTTTGCAAGGGGAACCCCTGTGGCCTTACTTACAAAGGGAACAGTCCTTGATGCCCTGGGATTTACCTCAAGGACATATAGCCTTTCATCCTTTACGGCATACTGAACATTCATAAGCCCGATGACATTAAGTTCTTTTGCCATCTTTTTAGTGGCATCCATTATCTCTTCAATCATCTCTTGACTTAGCCTGTGGGGAGGAAGGACACAGGCTGAATCTCCAGAATGAATTCCGGCCTCTTCCACATGCTCCATTATGCCGCCAATGACGGTAATTTCTCCATCGCTTATGGCATCAACATCTATCTCTATTGCATCCTGCAAATACTTGTCAATAAGGACAGGATGGCCTTCTGATACCTCTACTGCCTCTTCCATGAACTCCCTTAACTCCAGGCCAGAATGAACGATTCTCATGGCACGGCCTCCAAGGACATAGGAAGGCCTTACAACCACAGGATAGCCAATATCTTCTGCAATCTTAAGAGCCTCTTCCAGGTTAAAGGCGGTTCCGTTGGCAGGCTGAATAAGGCCAAGCTTTTTAAGCATCTTTTGAAAGCTTTCCCTATCCTCTGCCCTGTCTATGCTGGATGGACTTGTGCCTAGGATTTTAACACCTGCCTTTTCCAGAGGAACGGCAAGGTTTAACGGGGTCTGTCCTCCAAACTGAACTATAACCCCATCCGGCCTTTCTGTATCCACTATGTGAAGGACATCTTCCAAGGTAAGAGGCTCAAAATAGAGCTTGTCTGAAGTGTCATAATCGGTGGAAACGGTCTCCGGGTTGGAATTCACCATTATGCTTTCAATGCCTTCTTCCTTTAAGGCAAAGGAGGCATGAACACAACAGTAGTCAAACTCTATGCCCTGGCCGATCCTGTTAGGCCCTCCCCCAAGGATCATGACCTTTTTATTGCTACTAGGTCGGGACTCGCTTTCTGACTCATAGGTTGAATAATAATAAGGGGTGTAGGCCTCAAACTCTGCTGCACAGGTATCAACGAGCTTATAAACAGGTTTAATTTCCTTTTTATAGCGTAGGCTTCTTACCTCTTCCTCACTCTTTCCAGTAAGATATGCAATCTGTCTATCTGAAAACCCCTCCCTTTTAAGCTCATAGAGCCTATGAAGGGCCCTTTCGCCCTCTTCCTTTATTCCATTTCCAGTCCTTCTTATTTTATCAATTTGAAAAATAAACCAGGGGTCAATTCCGGTGAGTCTATTAATTTCTCGTATAGATAAGCCCCTTTCAAGGGCAAGGGGTATGTAAAATATGCGTTTTGAATTTGGGATTCGGAGCCTATTTTTGATTTCATCCATATCTGGCATATTGCCCTTGTCCCATGGGTCTTTGCCATCAAAGCCAAGGCCGAAGCGTCCAATTTCAAGGGAACGAAGCCCCTTTTGTAGGGCCTCTCTAAAGGTCCTTCCAATGGCCATGGTCTCACCAACGCTTTTCATGGAGGTGGTTAGAAGGTCTTCAGCGTCTTGAAACTTTTCAAATGTCCAGCGTGGTATCTTTACAACACAGTAGTCTATGGTTGGCTCAAAGGAGGCCATTGTTTCCCTGGTGATATCATTTGGTATCTCATCAAGGGTGTAACCTATGGCAAGCTTTGCTGCTATCTTTGCAATGGGGAAACCCGTTGCCTTTGATGCCAGGGCAGAAGAGCGGGAAACCCTAGGATTCATCTCTATTACCACCACATCTCCATTTTCTGGGTTTACTGCAAACTGGATATTGGAACCTCCAGTTTCAACCCCTATCTCCCTGATAATCGCCAAGGAGGAATCCCTTAAGTATTGATATTCCTTGTCCGAAAGGGTCTGGGCAGGGGCAACTGTGATGCTATCTCCTGTGTGTACGCCCATAGGGTCAAAGTTTTCAATGCTACAAATAATGACCACATTGTCCTTGGCATCCCGCATGACCTCAAGCTCAAATTCCTTCCAGCCAATCACCGACTCTTCCAGCATAACCTCATGTATCATGCTAAGCTCAAGGCCCTGGCTGCAGATGATCCTAAGGTCATCCATATTGTAAGCAATTCCACCTCCTGTGCCTCCAAGGGTAAAAGAGGGACGAACGATTATTGGAAAGCCTATTTCTTTTGCTGCATCAAGGGCCTCTGACATGGAACGGACTATTGCACTTTTTGGTATCCTTAGACCAATATTTTCCATGGCAGCCCTGAACTTTTCCCTGTCCTCTGCCTTATGAATAACCTCAGGGCTTGCGCCGATCATCTCAATACCGAGCTCATCCAGTATACCTGTATCTGCCACAGCCACTGCGGTGTTAAGCCCTGTTTGCCCTCCTAGGGTTGGTAGAATGGCATCAGGCCTTTCCTTTTTTAATATCTTAATGACAACCTCTGGGGTGATGGGCTCAACATAGGTCCTGTCTGCCACCTCCGGATCGGTCATTATGGTTGCCGGATTTGAGTTTACTAGGACCACCTCATAGCCCTCTTCCTTTAGGGCCTTACAGGCCTGAGTGCCTGAATAGTCAAATTCACAGGCCTGACCAATTACTATGGGGCCAGAACCTATTATCAATACCTTCTTTAAATCAGTTCTTTTGGGCATCTTTTTTCAAACCTTGATTTATTTGGAGTGGAATTCTTCCATAAGATCAACAAATCTATCAAAAAGATACTCTGAATCGTGTGGACCAGGGGCATTTTCAGGATGATACTGGACGGAAAAGGCAGGAATGTCTCTGTGCCTTATGCCCTCAACCGTATTGTCATTTAGATTTATATGGGTAACCTCAACACCTGCTGGAAGAGTTGCTTCATCTACTGCAAATCCGTGATTCTGGGCGGTAATCTCAATCCTTCCTGTTGATAGATCCTTAACTGGCTGGTTTCCACCCCTGTGGCCAAACTTTAATTTATAGGTCTTGGCTCCAAGAGCAAGGGAGAGTATCTGGTGCCCTAGACAAATACCAAAAATTGGCCTTTTCCCAAGAAGGGCCTTTACTATCTCAATAACCCCTGTAACTGCGGCCGGATCCCCTGGGCCATTTGAAATGAATATTCCGTGAGGATCAATGGAAAGAATCTGTTCAGGCATAGTACTTGCTGGAAAGACAACACACTGACAGGCCCTTTTACTAAATAGCCTTAGCTGGTTGAACTTTAGACCACAGTCGATGATAGCTATCCTGAACCTCGAGGACTCCCATGACTTCAGCCTCGATAGTCTTTCAGGGCTTATGTCATCAAGTTCCAAGATTTTCCCTTCTTCCCAACAATAGGGCCTTTTACAGCCCACCTTTGACGCCAGATCAAGCCCTACGAGACCGAGGCTTTCCTTCGCTTTTTTCACAAGGGATCTTTCATCTAGATCAATTGTTGATATAACCGCCTTCATGGCACCAGAAAGCCTAATGTGCCTTGTAATTGCACGAGTATCCACCTGCTCTATGCCTAGAATCCCGTGTTTCTTTAGATAGCTTGCTAGATCCCCTGTAGCCCTCCAGTTGCTATAGTCTGCCTCATATTCCCTAACAATAAAGGCGCCAAGATGTATTCCAAGGGATTCTTCGTCCTCTGGATTTACCCCGTAGTTTCCAATAAGGGGATAGGTCATTGTGACCATCTGCCCCTTGTAGGATGGATCGGTGAGAATCTCCTGATACCCTGTCATACTGGTATTAAAGACTATCTCACCTGAGACCTCACCGGGGCCGGTAAAGGAACGTCCTTCAAATATTCGTCCATCTTCAAGGGCAATAAGAGCCTTCATTTTCTTGCCTCATCTAAGCCCAAAGGCTTGGGCGCAATTTTAGACCGTGCCTAAAAAAGGCAAGCCCACTATAAACGCAGGGGTTAGGGCAGTCAATAAGTGGCTTTTTGTTCTATCGAGCTTTACATAAAAAGAAAAAACGAATAAGTTCACTGGGTACTTTCAAGTACAAGAGAATGGGAGTCATAACCACTGGTTTCTGTGTTAATGTATCCCCACTTCCTAAATAATGGTTCGAGCTCCTTATTATCCCTGAAGGCTAAAAAAAATATATATTCAGGAGCAATATCTGCACCATTTGGCCAAACAATTGTTCCAAGAACTTTATCAACTTTTAACTGAGAAAATATAGCCTTGTCCTTTAATGGTTCAAAAACAGGACCTTCAAGTACAGGCAACAAATTGACAAGGCCCTGTTGGCCATTATTGAATGTTACCCTAACTCTATATTCGTCAATATATTCTGCCTCAGTTACATGAATAAACATGGCTTTTACTCCAGTGGCTCTATGGGATCTGGAATTTCATTTTTCTGGCATAATCCCCAATTCCTGATCAGTTCATCTTTGTGCATTTCATACCACTCCAAAACGTGATGTAGGGCTCTTTTGGGGAATTTACCCTCTATAACCCCGGTATGTATATTTACAAGAATTTCATATTTTCCATACTTTGCATGAAAATGTGGAGGCATATGATCATTCCAATACATAACAATAACAATTCCAAGAAACTTGCTTATTATCGGCATCTTTCGGCCAATTTTTAGCCTGGAGGCCATGTCATCTGTCTTCCCCCAATAAGATGCAGATGGATATGATACACCTCCTGACCGCCATGCCTGTTACAATTTATCACGGTCCTATAACCATTAGAGGCAAGGTTTTCGTCCTGGGCAATCCTTTTTGCAGTCAAAAACATCTTTCCCATAAGCTCGACATGGCGATCTTCAAGATCATTCAAAGTAGGTATATGCTCCTTGGGTATAATGAGAACATGAACAGGCCCTTGGGGATTTATATCTCTAAAAGCAAGAATTTCATCATCTTCATAAACAACATCTGGCTTAATTTCTCCCCTCACCATCTTGCAAAACAAACAGTCATCAGACATTTTCAAACCTCCTAAAAGGTCTTTTATACTTAGTTCCATTAATAGGACTTTTCTGGCAAAAACAAAACCGCAGGGCGGTCATATTCTGGATGCTCAATCACTCTTGTCCTTGTTTCATAAATATCATTAAGATTTCTTTCCGAAAGGACCTCTTTTACTGGTCCATCTTTTATTATCCTACCATTTTTTATAAAAATTAGTCTATCCAAATACAAGGATGCGAGATTAATATCATGGACTACTATCAGGATTGTCCGGTCGTTTTTACAAGCCTCTTGCCTTAAGGTTTCAAAGACCTCTATCTTTCTTCGAATATCAAGGCTTGATGTGGCTTCATCAAGCAAAAGGATAGGGCTATCCTGACAGAGACATCTTGCTAGGAGAACAAGCCTTTTTTCGCCCCCTGAAAGCCTTGAAAAGGCCCTGTTTTTTAAATGTAATATTCCACAGATTCTTAGGGCATTATCTACGTGCCAGTCAAGATTGCCATCTTTATTACCAGAGCTGGCATATCTTCCCATCAAAACAATATCTTTTACTGAATAAAAAAAGGGGCTCTCAACCAATTGTGGCAGAAGGGAAATCTTTTTTGCACGCTCCCTAGAAGAAAGGGCCTTGACATCTTTTCCCAAAATCTGAACATTTCCCTTATAACTGCGTATAAAGCCGGTAATTGTATGAAGAAGTGTGGTCTTTCCAGCTCCATTTGGACCTAAAAGGCCAACAAATTCACCACGTCCTAGACTAAAATTTATATCTTTCAGGATGGTGTTCCCCTGATACTTAACAAAAAGGCCTGAGACTGAAAGGGCTATTAGGCTGTTCACCTTTTTGTGTTTAAATGGAAGATAACCTTTTAAAGACGAACCTTAATGGAATTTTTATGGGCAATAAGCCCTTCCACTTCTGCAATAGACATGACATCCTTTGCATCCTTTAAAAAGGCGTTTCTTGAATAATAGATAATGCTTGATCTTTTCAAAAAGGTCTCTACTCCAAGGGCTGATGAAAATCTGGCAGTTCCCATGGTCGGAAGCACATGATTCGGACCTGCAATATAGTCCCCTATGGGCTCGGGACTGAATTTTCCAAGGAAAATGGCCCCTGCATTCTTTATCCTGGTTAAAAGCTCCCAGGGATTTTCCACAAAAAGCTCAAGATGTTCGGGCGCAATCTCATTAGCCACATCACTTGCTACCTCTAGATCCTTAACATAAATCATTAAACCATTTTTATTTATGGATTCCCTTGCTATATCTGCTCTTGGAAGCATAGAAAGCTGTTTTTCCAGTGAAATTTTTACCTTGTCCATGAGAAACCTTGATGAAGTAACAAGGATAGATGTGGCCATGGTGTCATGTTCTGCCTGAGAAAGCATATCTGCTGCCACAAACTCTGGATCGGCTGAATCATCTGCAATTATTAGTATCTCGCTTGGACCTGCGATCATGTCTATTCCTGTTGTCCCGGAGATGATCTTTTTTGCAACCGTCACAAAGATATTTCCAGGACCTGCTATCACGTCCACCTTCTTTATAGTATCTGTTCCATAGGCCATGGCGCCTATTGCCCAGGCACTTCCAACCCGAAAAATTTCCGTAACCCCTGATAGTTTGGCTGCGACCAAAAGATATGGACTTATCTTAGCACCTTCTCCGGGAGGGGTGCAAAGAACTATCCTTTTTACACCTGCTATCCTTGCAGGAATTGCATTCATCAGGACCGAAGAGACAAGAGGCGTCTTTCCTCCTGTTCCACCAGGAACGTAAAGGCCAGCAGCTCCAACTGGATTTACCATCTGGCCAAGAATGGTACCATCTTCCTTTGTCTCAAACCATGATCTTGGAACCTGCCTTTTATGAAACTCTTCAATATTAGTCTTTGCCTTTTCAAGAGATGAAAGAACCCTCGGATCAACCTGGCCAAAGGCCCTTTCAATCTCATCTTTGGAAACCCTGAGATCCTCAAAATCAAAGTCAGGACAATCAAACCTTCGCGTAAATTCACATAGGGCCTCATCACCTTTTTCTTTTACCCTGCCAAGTATTTCCTTGACCTGAAGTTCAATTTCAGGCGAAATATCAAGCTTTCTCCTTAAAAGGCTTTTTGTTAGTTCCCCCTTGTCATAAGAAGTGGCATCTAGGGTTCTCATATCCAGTAAGGTCATTTTTTATTTTCCTTTTTGATATCTTATCTATATATTATCAAGATTTGGTTACTACCTATTTTCTTTCAATATTTTTTCATATTCTGCATGCGATCCTATCCAAAACCAGATTAACTTGTTATCTTGAAGGACTCCCAAGGCTCTGTAATTTCTTGATATACGAACAGCATAGATAGGACGCCTAGAATGAACTCGTTTAAAACGCAGTCCTGGATAATAAGGATTTTTTTCAAATTGAAGATAAGCTTCTTTCGCTTGCTTTTGAATATCCTTTGGTAATTGAGCTAAGAGCTTACGGAACTGGTCTGTAGTATGCGAAATCATAAATAATTCGCATCTAATGGTATTGTCTTGCCCTCTGCATATTCCTTGATTGCCTCATCTGCAAGTTTATCTAATGTGTCTTCTGATTCAGCAAAGGTTTTTTCCCATTTTTTTTCAGCTATGATTTCATCAATCAACCAACGGGCAAGAGCGTTTTGTTCTAACTCTGGCAATCTTGATGCTTCTTCGAATGCCTTTTCAAGCAGTTTGGTCATAGTTAGTCTCCTTTTAAGGCAAATCATCTAAGGTCCACCAATAGAAAGGGAGACAAATAAAAACATGTCTCCCTTTCCATATGGAATTTTTTGATATCCTCTTATTATTCACCAATTCTAAAGGCCACGTAACGGCTTATATCTCCATCCCTTACCTTTAGTAGCACGGTTCCTGTGCGTTTTGATTTTGAAAGGGCCTTAAGGAACTCCTTGACACTATGGACCTTAACTCGGTTCACCTCTTCAATTAACTGCCCGGGCTGAATACCAACATTTGCAGCGGCACTTCCAGGCTCAACCTCGGCCACAAGGACACCTTGGCCTTCCTTGTATCCAAACTGTTGCGCAAGGTCAGGTGTTAAATCTTGGACGGTAAGACCCAATTTTTTCAAAAGCCCATGCTTGTTCATGGCAAGGGTTGCGCTTCCAGGCTTTTCTTCAATAGTCACGGTCACCTTTTTGTGTTTGCCTTCCCTCAAGATATCAAAGGTCACCTTTGTGCCAGGAGGAGTAAGGGCAATCTTGTTCCTAAGCTCTCCAATGTCATAGACCTTATGCCCATTCATCTTAAGAATAATATCACCAGACTTTAGCCCTGCCTTTTTGGCCGGAGAATTGTCTGCAACCTCTGCTATTAACACCCCTTCCTTTTTGGAAAGACCAAAGGATTTGGCAAGGTCCTCGTCAAGCTCCTGAATTACCACACCGAGCCAGCCTCTTATAACCTTTCCATTTTTGATGAGCTGATCCTTGACTGCCTTTGCCATATTGATAGGAATGGCAAAGCCAATTCCCATGTAACCGCCGCTTCTTGAAAAGATTGCTGAATTAATACCTATGGCCTCTCCATGGATATTTATAAGAGGTCCGCCTGAATTCCCAGGATTAATTGCTGCATCTGTCTGGATGTAGTCTTCATATTCAGTGATTCCAAGCCTACTTCTACCCTTGGCGCTCACAACCCCTACAGTAACCGTCTGGGTAAGACCAAAAGGATTTCCTATTGCAATAACCCATTCGCCTACCTGAAGCTTATCCGAATCACCAAGGGGGAGGACAGGAAGGTTCTTTGCATTTATTTTTATAACTGCCACATCGGATTGCGGGTCTTTACCTATAACCTTTGCCTTAAACTTTCTTCCGTCAGCAAGCTTAACGCTGATATTGTCTGCATCTCCAACAACATGGTTATTTGTTAATATGTACCCATCAGGGCTAATTATAAAGCCTGAACCCTGGCCTCTCTGTTTGAATTTCCTAGGCCTTCTAAACTGCGGGCCAAAAAATCTCTGAAAAAATGGATCATTGAACATTCCAAAGGGGTCGGGACCAAAGGGGGATACACTTTGCTCAATTGTCTTTTCAACCTGAACAAAAACCACCGCAGGCTTTGCCTTTTTAACAATCTCAGCAATGGCCCTTGATGTTTTTGCTAAAAGGGCCACATTCTCGTCTTCTATGTTGTTTTCATTAAGGCAAAATCCCTTTGGGGAAAACTCAAAAAATAAAACCATGAAAAGTCCTAAAACAAGGTAAAGGACCTTTAACCTTTCAACATAATTTCGCATCCTTTATTCCTCCTTTTGAACTGCTTGACTCTGGCCTGATGCAATGGCCTTAAATTCATTTGCACTCATTACCTCTTTTACCAATAACTCTTCAGATACCCTTTCAAGGGCATCCCGATTTTCCTTTAATATCTTTTTTGCCCTTTCATATTGCTCTTCAATTACCTTTCTTACCTCCTTGTCAACCTCTGCCTGAAGCTCAGGGCTCAAGTTTTGCTGCTCGGTCATGCCGGGAACCTTAAGAAAAGGGCTTGTCTCTTTTACAAGAGCAACTGGGCCAATCTTTTCACTCATGCCAAACCTACATACCATACTCCTTGCAATCTCTGTTGCAACTTCCAGGTCATTCTGAGCACCGGAGCTTATTTCATTAAATATCTCTTCTTCTGCTGCCCTTCCCCCAAAGGAGACACAGATTTTATCAAGGAGTTCGTTTTTGGTCATAAGATAACGCTCTTCTTCGGGAAGCTGCATAGTATATCCAAGAGCTGCCCGCCCCCTCGGAATTATGGAGATTTTTGCAACTGGTGCAGCATTGGGGCAATGAAAGGCAACAAGGGCATGACCTGCTTCGTGATAGGCAACTCGCCTTCTTTCCTTTTCCCCAATTCGCCTGCTCTTTCTCTCAGGCCCTGCCATGACCTTTTCAACCGCTTCTTCAAAATGCCTCTGGGATATCTTTTTGGCCCCTTCTCTCGCTGCAAGAAGTGCTGCCTCATTAACTACATTTGCAAGATCAGCTCCTGAAAAGCCTGGGGTCCTCAAGGCAATGGATTTAAGGTCAACGTCATCTGCAAGAGGTTTATTCCTTGAATGAACCTTTAAAATGGCCTCTCTTCCTCTTGCATCCGGAGCATCAAGGACCACCTGTCTATCAAATCTACCAGGCCTTAAAAGGGCTGGATCCAAGATTTCAGGCCTGTTGGTGGCTGCAAGAATAATGACTCCAATATTGGGCTCAAATCCATCCATTTCAACAAGGAGCTGATTTAGAGTCTGCTCCCTTTCCTCATTGCCTCCGCCCATTATTGCACCACCTCTAAATTTTCCTATGGCATCGATTTCATCAATAAAAATGATGCAGGGGGCATTTTTTTTTGCCTGATTAAAAAGGTCCCTTACCCTTGCAGCCCCGACACCTACAAACATCTCTACAAACTCTGAGCCAGAAATGGAATAAAACGGAACCTTTGCCTCGCCTGCAAGGGCCCTTGCAAGAAGGGTCTTTCCGGTACCAGGGGGCCCAACCAAAAGGACGCCCTTTGGAATCTTTGCCCCAAGGGCCTCAAATTTCTGCGGCCTTTTGAGAAATTCTACTACCTCCTTAAGCTCTTCCTTGGCCTCATCACACCCTGCAACATCATTAAAACTTACGCCTGTGTCCTTTTCCATTGAGACCTTGGCCTTGGATTTTCCGATGGAAAGAAGGCCTCCCCCTGGAGTCCCCATGCCTCGCATGAGCAAAAACCATAGCCCAATCCAAAAGACTATTGGCACAATGGTTCCCCAAAAGATCTGGCCAAAGAGGCTGTCCTTTACCCCTGAAAATTCTACTCCCTGGGCCTCAAGCTCTTCTACAAGTTTACTATCCTTTACCCTCACGGTTCTAAAAAGGGTTAGATACTGCCTTTTAACACCCTGCTGTTTCAACTGATCTATGACTGAAGTAAGGCCGGTCCCCTTAAAATAGTCAAATATCCCACCACCTTCCCCCTTCTGGCTTCTAGCGATTTCCTCAATGGTCTCCTTTAGGATACGAAGCTCCTTTTTGGGCCCCACAAAAACAATCCCTCTTATTTCATCCTCAGTGAGCTTCACTTCAAGTATCCGCCCTTGCCTCAAATATTCCTTAAATTCTGAGTAGGGAATCTGTTTTGTCTGGATGGAGACAAGTATCTGGGGAAGGAACATTATAACGAGGATTCCAATGAGCCAATAAATGCTTGAAAATAGAATCCTTTTCTTCTTATCTCCTGGCCTTTTTTCCTGGTTCATAAAATATTTATTCTTTTTGATTCACCCTAAACACGGAATGGATTAAGTCAAGATTTTTTGGAAAGGGCATCCAGTACCTTTTCCTTGGCTACATTTAAGACTTGATCAGGAGGCAATGAGGCATCTAACCTTGTAATGCATGTGTCATCAAACTTATCATAGATCTTTGAAACCTTTTTTAAATATTCCAGTCCTTCAAAATTATTGGCCTTATCTCCCCTTGACTTGGTAATCCTTTTTATGGCCTCATTGGGATCTAGACAAAGCAAAATGCAAAGATCAGGCTCAATGGCAAATTCCTTGTTCATTTTGAGTATTTTTTCAAAATCAAGACCCCTCGCACCCTGATAAGCACAGGTGGAATAAAAATATCTATCACAAATGACTATCCTTCCATCCTTTAGGGCTGGAATGACAGTTTTATCCAGATGTTCTTTTCTGTCTTTTAGAAATAGTTCCACCTCTTTCTGGGGGTCCATTCGACTTTTTGCCGTAAAGCTCTGCCTTATTATCTTTCCCCACTCACCCTTTGTAGGTTCAAAGGTCAGCAAACAGTTTAATCCCTGCTTTTTTAGTTCACTATAAAGCCGTGCGGCAAGGGTGCTTTTCCCTGTTCCATCTATTCCCTCTATGACCACAAAAAGACCTGGATAATCTTCCTTTTTCATCTTCGTTTTTTCTTTACTGGCCTTTTGCGCAAAAGACAATAGGTAACCCCTGGCCCTCCGTCCCAAGATGGAGCACTTGAATACGCGAGAATATAGCGCCTAAATCGACCCCTGTTGAGATAGTTTTTAACAAGCTCTTTAAGAACAGGCTTTCCTGGAGAGGACTTTCCCCTTCCGTGGATAAAGGCCACGGCCCTGTAATTGTTCATGAGGGAGTCCGAAAGAAAGCCATCTAGGACCTGAAGGGCTTCATCTGCCCGGAGACCATGGAGCTCACAATAGGCCTGAATGGCAAAATCTCCCCTTCTTAGCCTTTTTACAAGCTGCTTATCAAGATTTATCGTTGGCCCATCAATGTATTCAGGTATCTTTTCAACAGGAAGAGGAACCTCTCCATCTATAAGCCTTTTAAGCTCCTTTAAACCGTGTTCTATCTCCTTGTCCTCTTTTTTAGCCTTTAATTTTCGGCTTTGTTTTCTCCTTGCTTCAAGCTCCACATGCACTTTGTGTTCAAGGGGCCTAACACCTTCCATGGCCTTTAAGAAGAGCTCTTGGTCTGTGAGTTCCCTTTTGGAATCTTTTTCATTTGATTTTTTCTCTATATCCTGTGGAAAAGAGCCTATAAGGACATTTTTTCTTTGCTTTTTTAAGCTTTTCTTTCTTTCTTTTAAAAGTCTTCCAATATCTTCAAAAGGTCTTATGGTCAAAGGACCTTGATCAAGTTCATAATTGCCATCAATATATGATCTTTTCATGGTCTTTTACTTTAACACATTATGATAAAGTTCACATTTTACATAAATAAACCAGAAGGGCCTATCACAATGAGGGCAAAAGAGCAATTTGCCAGCAGTTCTTTTTGCCCGCTATATTACTTACGAAATCTCTTGATTTGGATGATTTTAATTATATTACGGCCTTTATCATTGCCTGCAAGCATTAATAACTTACACTATATCTCAAAACGAGATTCCATAACAAATATAAATTTATAAACAGGCAATCATTACATAATAAATCTGTTTCAAAACCTAGAAAGGCACTCCACTTAGGCCTTTAATTTTATATCTGATGTCCCGTTAATAGGACCAAATTCCCTGTTCACAAAGGCTGCAAGTTCTTTTAACCTTTTTTCAAGAAGTCTCAGCCCCAATTTAGCATCTTTACATTCTGGATTGATTTTTAAGGCCTTTTCAAAGACCGACCTTGCCTCTTGAAACCATCCGCCCTCAAGAAAGCTTTCACCTGCAATACAATAGGCCCTGTCCACTCCCTCAGGAAAAAGGGCCTTAAGTAGCTTTTTAGGTCCTTTCCACCGTTGCCAGTTTTCTTCTTCTGGCATCCCGTTTGTGTCCGCCAGAAGAAATCTTAAAAGTAGCGGATTTTCCTTTTCCTTTTGAAGAACTTGGAAAAGATGCTTTTCTGCATGTTTAAAAAGCCAGTCAAGTCTTTTTATGCACCTTTCCACTTCAATTATCATCTCTTGAAAAAATTCCTTAACAGCCTTTGTCCCGTTTCCATTTGCTATCTTTAAGGCCCTGTCTGGAAAAGACTTTTGATAGCGTTCAAACATATAGGCATTTTCCTTAAGTTTCATTGCCTCATGGAAAATTGCACCTACCATCCAGTCAAACATAACACCATCAGGGTCGTCTTTATCCGTATCTTCTCCCCATATCACATGGCAAAGATCCTTTAACTGCCAAAGCCTTCCCTTTTTCTCTTCTGTCCCTACCCAGAAATCAAATCCATCATATATTACGCCATATTTTTGCGTATGCTCCTTAAGATCATTAAAAAAGACCTGGCATTCAAAAAAATCCTTCACAATATTTTTTAAAAAAAGGTCTCGTCTTTCTCCAAGCCATTCTTTTTCCATAGTTCAATTTGCCTCTCTAAAGGCCAAGGAAAGCACCTCACTATCTTCTATAAAAACAAGCCTTTTTCTAAAAAGTTCTTCTAAAAATCCTTTTATAGTTTCTTTCGGAACTTCTCTTATCTTTTTAAAAAGCTCATCCAGGGACCTGGGTTCCATAAAAAAGAGATAAATTTCCCTTGAAAGTCCCTTTAGCCTGTGGGTAAGCACCTTTCCTTCTAGTGTCACTTGGCGAATTAACAAAAAATCTCCACCATCCCTATAGGTCAAAAAGGGAGAAAGATGGGCTATTTTTTTCTTTTTCATTGATACTTCCAAAAGCCTTTTTTCCACTCTTTTCCACAGCCTTTTTTGATACAACCTGTCACCTCTATATTCCAAAATAAGGGCCATTTCCTTGTTGATAATTTCCCTTGGAAAAAGCCCCTTATAGAACCGGTGGGGTCTAAGGGCCCTTATGCCAAAATCTTTGGGAGATTTCGAAACCGGACTTCCTGTTCCGAGCCAGAAATCTACAGGTTTTAAATCACAAAAGGGCCATATATATTCCAATGTGAAAAGGGTTTCTTCTAACTCTTTTTTTGATGAACCAGGGAAACAGGTAATGAGATTGGCGCCAAGATTAAGGCCAAATTCCATTGAGTTTTTTATTATGGCAATATTCTTTATGGCCGAGGCACCCTTTCTAAGCCTTTTTAAAAGGCTTGTGCTAAGGGCTTCTATTCCCACCTGAAGGTCCTTAAGTCCTGCCTTTTTCATTACGGAAAGCTCTTTTCGTCCGTGAACTGCCCTTATCTCGGCAAAAAATCTGTAATCCCGCCTGTGGCCCAAAAACTCCTCAAAAATGGCAGGAGCCTCCCTTTTTGGAAGGCAGTTATCCATAAAGGCAAAATCTATCTGGCCGTATCTCTTTGATAGAAAATCAACTTCCTTTGAAATCCTTTGGGGAGACTTGGCTCTGTACCCTTTCCACTGTAGGTTTAAATTACAAAAGGCACACCTTCCCCACCAGCAGCCCCTTGATGCCTCCAGGGGAAGGACAGGGTTTATTCCACCTGTTCCTAGCTCATTAAGTTCATTAAAAAAATCATCATAGTCTGGAGGTGGAAGACTATCCAGTGAACCAACCTGACAATTCTCCTGAAAAAACCTTTTTTTTATGGTCTTTTTTTTCTTTAATTTTTGACAAAGCTCATAAAGCGGGATTTCTCCCTCTCCGCTAATTACAAAATCTACAAAGTAAAAGGCCTTAAGAATCTCTTTGCCCATAGGGCCAGAAACGGAAGAACCACCCAAAAGGACCTTTGTTTCTGGTGATTGTTCCTTAATCTTTCTGGCAATGTAAAGGCCTGCGGTTAACTGATTCAGGCAAATAGATATGCCAACAAGATCAAAACCCCACAGGGCCTTTTCCTCTAGATATTTGTCTAGAGCCCTCTGAGAGACCTTTACTATTTCATTAAAATTTCCAAAAAGACCCTTTTTCTTAAATCTTTTCCCAAGTGCCTTCTTAAAGACTGCTTCCTGTCCGTTTATTTCCGGAAACAGTGCCTTTGAAAACACTGCCTCTGATGCCCAGCTCGACTGGCTTATTATATGATAGCCTTTATAACCAAGGGCCTTTGAAATCTTTAAGTAAGGGTGGAAGTTTTTTACGTATAGCGACTTATCATTATTATTTAAAAAGGCCTTGAGGGCCCCTATTTGTATGGACGGCCGGTTAAATAGGGGCCAAGGTGGTGAAACAAGCGCAATTTTCACTCTTTTTAACTGGATGGCATAGCCATCTTTAGCAGCCTCTTAATCCTTTCTTCAATAGGCGGGTGGGTGCTAAAGAGATTGGCAATACTTGAAGAGGTAAGAGGATTTACAATGTACATCTGAGCTGTTGCCGGATTTACTTGCATTGGAATCCTGTGATTCCATTCCTCAAGTTTTTTAAGGGCACTTGCCAGAGACCCCGGACAGCTACATATCTTTGCCCCAGTGGAATCCGCAAGATATTCTCGACTACGGGATATTGCCATCTGGATAAGCATTGCAGCAATTGGGGCAACAATCATCATTAAAAGGGCACCCAAAAAGCCACCATCCTCATCATCATCTCCACCAAATCCCCCAAAGATAAGCCCCCACTGGGCAATCTGGGCAATATAGCTTATAGCTCCTGCAATAACTGCGGCAATCGAACTTATAAGAATATCCCGGTTTTTGACATGGGCCATTTCATGGGCCAAAACACCCTCAAGCTCGTCTCTGTCCAGAATCTGCATAAGGCCCTGGGTAACAGCAACTGCTGCATGAGCTGGGTTTCTCCCTGTTGCAAAGGCATTGGGCGTTTGGGTCGGGATGACATAGACCCTTGGCTTTGGAAGGCCTGCCTTCTGGGCAAGATTTGCCACAATGGAATGAAGCATAGGTGCTTCTTGCTCCGATACCGGCTGTGCTCCACTCATGGAAAGGGCAAGTTTGTCACTAAACCAGTATGCGAAAAAATTCATGAGCCCTGCCATAATAAGGGCTATAGTCATACCTGTCTGGCCACCTAAGGCCCTTCCAACCAGAAGAAACAGGGCTGTAAGCCCTGCCAAAAGAATGAATGTCTTAAAGATATTTATCATAACTCCTTAATATACCTCTCTCATTTTTGTTGATAAAATATGGGCATTGAACAATAAAATTCAAGGCCCTTTATTAACACCCTTTACTCATTATCTCTGTTGCCTTTTCCACGTCCTTTTTGCTTCCAATAAACAGAGGCACCCTTTCGTGTAACAGGGTTGGTTTAAGGTCAAGTATCCTGTCCTTTCCATCTGTTGCCGCACCTCCTGCCTGCTCAACTACAAATGCTAGAGGTGCTGCCTCACAAAGAAGACGGAGTTTTCCCCGTGGTTTTGCCGGGTCCTTTTTATCTGCCGGATACATAAATATCCCGCCATAAATCAAATTCCTGTGAAAATCAGCCACAAGGCTTCCTATATATCTTGAAGTATATGGTTTTCCCCTTTCGTTTTCAGGGCTCTTAAAATAGTTGACTGTTTCCTTTACATTGTCGTCCCAGTAGGATGTATTGCTTTCATTAACAGAATAAACCTTTCCGGTCTCAGGGATCCTAATATTTGGATGAGACAGCAAAAACTCACCAACCGAAGGATCAAGGGTAAAGCCATCAACTCCATTTCCAGTGGTATATACAAGCATGGTGCTTGGGCCATAGAGAAAATAACCGGCCGCTATCTGTTCTGTCCCTTTTTGGAGAAAATCCTCTAGTGTCACATATTTTCTATCGCTCTTCTTTTTCCTTATGGAAAAGATGGTACCAATGTTTACATTTACATCAATATTTGAAGAGCCATCCAGGGGGTCAAAAATAAGTATATATTCTCCCTTTGGGAGATGATCTGGAACCTCTATAATATCTGCATTTTCTTCTGAAGCCATTGCACAGATGACTCCACAGTGCTGCATCCGGTAAATAAGGATTCTATTTGCATAGTCATCAAGCTTTCTCACCTCTTCGCCCTGGACATTTATCTTTCCCGTAAGCCCTAGTATGTCAACAAGACCAGCCTTTTTAACTTCTCTTGAAATTATTTTTGCGGAAAAGATGAGTTCGCTTAAAAGTCTTGTAAAATTACCTGTTGCAAGGGGGTTTTCCTTCTGGTGAATCAAGAGGTGTTCCATAACTGTTATGCCTGTATTTTCCATTTTGACCCCTCCTTTTCCGGGATTTTGACGACAAAGATATTTTACATGAAAAGACCTGTAAAAAAAAGCATTTCCAATTAATGAGTAAATTAAGTAATCACGTAAGTCCTTTATGTAAGCCTATATAGTGGATGATCCTGTTGCCCTGAAACCCTCCTGATGTTAAAACCACTTGAATCAAATCTTTTATTTTAAAAGGACATGGAACTTTTTCAAAAAAAAGAAAGAACCCTTGAACATATATCCTTCAGACAGGAACTAAACACTGCCCAGCTTGAGGCAGTAATGCATCAGGATGGCCCGCTTTTAGTTATTGCAGGAGCTGGGAGTGGAAAGACAAGAACTTTGGTTTATCGGGTAGCAAGGCTCATTCTGGATGGAATTCCTCCAGAAAATATACTTCTACTTACATTTACCAGGAAGGCTGCTGCTACGATGCTAAATAGGGCAGCACTTTTAGGAGGCGACAAATGCCAGAGGGTTCAGGGTGGCACCTTTCACGGATTCAGCCATAGGATGCTCAGACGCTATGCACACCTTTTGGGTTATCCTCCCGGCTTCACCATAATGGATCAGTCAGACAGCCAGGATCTCATCCACCTTCTTTCCAAACAGATGGGGTTTAGTGGAAAGGGCAAAAAATTTCCCACAAAGGCAGCCCTTTGCTCCATTTTCAGTAAGGCTGCTAATTCTGGAGCCATGGTGGATGAGATCATCCAGACTAGCTACCCCCACTTTTTGGAACACCTTGAAGGTATAGGCAGGCTTTTTGAAGCCTATAAGGATTATAAAAAGGTTCACGCCTTAATGGATTATGACGATCTTTTACTCAACTGGTTAAAAATCTTAAGGGATTTTGAAGAAATCAGGCTAAGTGTCAGTGAAAAATTCAGATACATAATGGTTGATGAATACCAGGATACAAACCTTAGCCAGTCGGAAATAGTACGATTAATGGCCTCTAACCATCAAAATGTCATGGCTGTAGGGGATGATTCCCAGTCAATCTATTCTTTTAGGGGGGCAAATTTTCAAAACATATTGGATTTCCCGCGCATTTTTCCTGGAACAAGGATAATAAAGCTTGAAAAAAACTACCGAACTACCCAGCCCAATCTTGACTGTACAAATGCCATAATCGCAAATGCAAGACAGAAATTCACAAAACACCTTACAGCACACAGAAAGGGAGGGGAAGAGCCAACACTTGTACTTGCAATGGACGAGGAGGAGCAGGCAAGGTTTGTAACAGAAACCATAAGGCGACTTATTGATAAAGGCCTAGAGCCTGAAGAAATTGCAGTCCTTTTTAGAGCCGCCTTTCACTCCTTTCAACTTGAGGCCTATTTAAACAGGGCTGGAATTGGTTTTATAAAAAGAGGCGGCATGAGACTTGTTGATGCTGCCCATATTAAGGACATCATCTCTCTTTTAAGGATAATGATCAATCCCCTGGACAGATTGAGCCTTCAAAGAATACTTCTTTTAATTAATAAACTGGGCCCCAAAAGTGTAGAAAGTATTTTTTCAAGACTTGTTGAAGAAAAGGACCCACTTCTTGCCCTTTCTGAATTTGAAGGCAAGGCTGCCTGGGTTGAAGAAGTAAGGGCCCTGGGAAAATTGCTTCAAGAACTTACCCAAAGGGAAATCGATTTAAAGGGAGCACTTGATGAGCTAATAAAATGGTACACGCCCTATCTTGAAAGCCACTATTACGACGATTATCCCAAAAGGCTACAAGAACTAGAACAGCTTAAAGCAATCAGCCATAACTATAGAGATTCTGTAGAGTTTCTGTCAGACCTCGCCCTTGATCCTCCAGAGGGTGATCCAAGCCAAAAAGAAGATGGTAAACTCATCCTTTCAACAATCCATTCTGCAAAAGGTCTTGAATGGAAGGTGGTATTTATGATCAGCCTTTGTGAGGGCCGTTTCCCTTCCCCTCTCGCCATAAACAATCCAGAGGAGATCGAAGAGGAAAGAAGGCTCTTTTATGTGGCAGCAACACGAGCAAAAGACAAGCTCTTTTTCTGTTGTCCTGCCTTCATAAATATCCAGGGTGCAGGGCTTATGCCTGCCAAACCTAGCCGGTTTCTTGAAGAGATACCTGAAAAGTATGTAAAAATTGTGAAACATAAAGATGTTAAGGGAGAAAGGATTGAAAAAAGAGCAAATAAAAGAGAAGAGGGACTCCAATCCTCTAGAGAAAAGATTTCACGTGGAACATCTGATACAAAAGGAACAGGTTTTAAGAAAGGGGAAAGGGTGAGACATTCCATATTCGGAAAGGGGACTATTATTGATGTCCTTGATAAAGTAAGAGTGAAAGTACTTTTTGATATGGCAGGGGAAAAGACTTTAAGGCTTGATTATACAAATTTGAGTAGAATTTGACTATTTAAGTGATTTTATTGTTATAAGGGAACACCTTTCAATTCAAGTTAACACGGTTTAAATTTCTTTACTCAACTTTCGGAGTTGATTTTTATGTCAAAAAAATCAACAAATTACGTTTTCAAAAATGTTGAGTTTAGTGATTTTACCAAATTAATTTTGAGACAATATTCTGATATAATTTACTGAAATAATACGCATTATAGTCTATAAGCTAACTCCGAAAGTTGAGTTTCTTTATCTCATCAGATAAAATTAACCAAGGGGGACTCAATGAAGACTTTCAACAAATTATTATTCCTTATTGTTTTGTGTTTTGTTTCACTTTTCTGGTTCAATCCCGTAGGCGCAACATCAAGTATAATTAATGGAGAAATCAATAAATTGATTAGGGCGAATCTTCCCGCATCTCCTTCAAAAACAGAAAAATTCAAGAATCGTTATGTAGTTATTTTAAGATTTCTTGTTATTCCAGGGCAAAAATATACTTTGGATATAAATTATCCTGTTGACAAAGCAGACAGATCTATTCAAATTTATGGCTATAATCCTTTATTGGAGAAAAACTTACCATATAATAAAAAAGGTGGGAAATATATCAATTTCACAAGTAGATCTCCAAGCCCTTGTCCACCACCTCCAAACTGCTGGCTCACTGAAGAACATAATATAGAGATTTCCCCTGATAGTTCTGGACAATATCTTTATATTGCCATTGTTTCAAAAAAGGCTTCATTACAAAATAGTGTAATTTTACGATTTCCTGCTTTACCAGATAAATTGATAACTATGCCCAAAATACCGCCACTTTGTCCTCCTTTAGATGGACGATATTATTGTGGCAAATATAATTCAAAAATACTTCGTGGCTCTATTAAAAAGGTCTTTCTTCAAAGTTTGGATATAGACTCAACAAAAGCTTTTTCAAAAAGTAAAAAAGAAGCCATTAGTGGTTTAATAATCGAGGCCGAAAACGAAATAGAATATTCAGTTTTTACACCGGAATCTTCAAAAGCCTCTTACAAGTGGAGATCTCAAAAACTTGCGAATCTGCCTCACTCAGGGAAAGGATACTGGTATCTTTCCAGAAAAGGAGACTGGCTTTTATATGTATTTAATGTTCCAAAAGATGGGATTTATAAACTTTGGATAAAAGATTTTAATGACATGAAACATCCTTTTGGATCAAGAACAATTATTGTTAATATCGATTGTGAAAAAAAGTTTAGAGTTCCTGAAAATACATCTCCAAAAGATTATGGTTGGGGATGGCATCTTATTGGAACTATAAAACTGAAAAAGGGAAAACATATAATGAAAATAAAAAAAGAGGCAACAACTTCAGCTGCTGCGGTCATTGACGCATATTATATAACCCTTGGCACAGAATATCCAGAACTATAACAGGGTAATCATATTTTAATTGAAACATTGTCCAGTTACACTTACTGCAATATTCGATGTAAAATTGAAAGATGTGAAAAAATTACGGCAGGAGTACTTTATGGCTGAAAAATGCAATCTAAATGAAACAGATATTTTTATAAAAGTCCCCTGTTTTTTAACAGGAAAACTTGTTCTTGACACAGACAGGGAGAGGGTAAGGCAAAAGATTGCAAAATATCTTGTTAATGAAAAAGGTTATAATATCGGAGACTTTCAACTGGACAGAGAAATTCATTTAGAGGCTAACAATGAAAAGATAGTCTCCTTTGTTGATCTTCTGGTCAGGATAAATGATCGTTCTCTTATGATCGTAAGATGTGCCCCTGGATCGGTCATAACAAGGGAATCAGGAACAGTAGCTGCGGCAAGGCTTCTTGAAAAGGACTATATAATTCCCTGGGCAGTTCAGGCAAACCTCTATGATGCCTCGTTTATAGACGTAAAAAGGAAAAAGGCAGTGGGTTACGGCTGGGATTCCATACCTACAAGGGCTGAACTCATTAAAATGACCTCTAAAAACTGGCCGCCTCCAAAGCTTCCAAAGGAAAGGATACCACTTGAAAGGCAAATTCTTTATTCCTACGATACCCATGGGTGAAGATCAAGACTGAAGACGTTGGGTGACGTCTTGATATGTAAGTAAATAAAGCCAAAAAGTGGAAATCTTCTTTTTAAGCGCTATATCTGGCCTTTTAATGGCCAGTTGTTTTAACTTTAAAGAGCTTGGCCTTCTTTCTTTTTTGGCACTTGTTCCGCTTTTTTTGGCTGTTTTTAAGTCGAAAAAAGAAAAGGCAAAACTTATTGGTTTTATATGGGGGATAACCTTTTTCTCTCTCCTTTTATGGTGGCTTGTACCAACTGTTTCCACCTATGGAGCCATACACATTTCTATTTCCTGTATAGTAATCTTGTGCCTTTGCTGCTATCTAGCTATCTATCCAGCCCTTTGGGCGCACTTTTTAAAAAATTTTCTAGTCATACGGCCTTCACCCTTTTTCACTATACTTTTTTCATCTAGTCTTTGGATCATCCTTGAATATCTAAGACAAAAAATCCTTTCAGGTTTTCCATGGGGTTTTATTTCCTATAGCCTTTCAACACACCCTTTATTCATTCAAACAGCTGACATATGGGGAATATATGGAATAGGTTTTTTGCTTTTGGCTTTAAACGCCTTTATTGCACTTTTTCTCAATAAAAAACTTGATAAAAATTTCATTATAAAAGGCATCCTCTTAACAGCCATTATTTCATTTTTTTTATTTTTTTATGGACAAATTAGACTGGATGAAAAAAATGACACAGGGTTTTTTTGGGGAAGCGCAGTTCAGGCATCTATTGATCAAAGTCAAAAGTGGAACCCTTCTTACCAGGATTTTACTGTAAATCGTTATATTGAGCTTACAAAAAAGGCTAAAGAAAAGAAAAAAGGACTAAAGCTAGTGGTATGGCCCGAAACCTCCATGCCCTTTTACTTTCAGGATGATTCTATAAAAAGAAAAAGGGTTCTTGAACTGGCCCAAAAAGAAAATCTTTATATTCTTCTTGGAAGTCCGTCATATAAATTTACAGATGAAGGAAAGATAAGATATCTAAACAGCGCATATCTTATTGGCCCAGAAATTCAAAGGCTAAAAAGATATGATAAACAGCACCTTGTTCCCTTTGGAGAATACATGCCCTTCGGAGCATTAACTTCCTGGGCAAGGAGTTTCCTTCCAACAGCAGGGGACTTCATTTCTGGGAAAAGCTCGATCCCCCTTTCGGCAGGGCCTTTCAAAATAGGTGTAATGATATGCTTTGAAAGCATATTTCCTGAAATTTCCAGAAAAGAGGTTAAGGAAGGAGCTAATATTCTTTCAGTGATCACAAATGATGCCTGGTTTGGAAGGACTCCCGCTCCAAGGCAACATGCAGACATGGCCATATTTAGGGCTGTTGAGACAAGAAGATGGCTCATAAGGGCTGCAAATACAGGAATTAGCAGAATAATTTCCCCAAGGGGTGAGGTTATTTCGGAATCAAGGCTTTTTAACCCTGAGTTTATACTTTCAAAAATTGGCCTTAAAGAAGATATTACCTTTTATGTAAGGTTTGGCCCTTACTGGTTTCTTGCCATTAATTTTTTAATTGTTATTTTTGGGATAACCAAAAGTAATCTTAAGGAGAAATAAAAATGGCTATAAATAACATTAAAGATAGCGCTATTGATTATCAAGAAATAAAGGCAAGGCTCAATAAAGCTGGTGAAAAGATTGAACTTCTAAGAGGTTATCTTTGATTACCAAAAATTAGATTCAAGACTTAAAGAGATTGAAAAGAAGATGTTGGAGCCCGGGTTCTGGGAATCCCCGGAATCAAAAGAGCTCTTACAAGAAAGGTCCATTCTGACTAAGCAAAGAGAAAACCTGGAAGGCATAGTCTCAACATATGAAGACCTGGTTCTCCTTTTTGAAATGGCACAGGAAGAAGAGGATATATCTACATTCCAGGAAATAAAGGGAGAGCTTTCAAGGCTTGAAAAAGAAATAAGAAAGGCAGAGCTTCAAAGGCTTCTATCTGGGAAAAATGATGTAAACAATGCCATAGTTACCATCCATTCAGGTGCCGGGGGAACAGAGGCCCAAGACTGGGCAGATATGCTTTTAAGGATGTATCTAAGGTGGTGTGAAAGGCATGGTTTTAAAACCAGGATGCTTGATCTCATGCCTGGTGAAGAGGCCGGTATAAAAAGTGCTACCTTTCTTGTTCAGGGAGAATTTGCATACGGTTATCTAAAATCCGAGGCCGGAGTCCACAGGCTTGTTCGCATATCCCCCTTTGATGCATCTGGAAGGAGACATACATCCTTTGCTTCCGTCTTTGTAGTTCCAGAACTTGATGAATCAATAGAAATAGAAATTGATGAAAAGGATATCAGGATTGACACCTACAGAGCAAGTGGAGCAGGGGGTCAGCACGTCAATAAAACCAGCTCTGCTGTAAGGATAACCCATATTCCCACAGGAATAGTTGTTCAATGCCAAAATGAAAGAAGCCAGCATAAAAACAAGGCCATTGCCATGAAAATATTAAAGGCAAGACTTTATCAGCTGGAAAAGGCAAAAAGAGAGGAAGAAAAGCAAAAACTACATGATCAGAAAAAGGAGATTGGTTTTGGAAGCCAGATAAGGTCCTATGTATTGCATCCTTACCAGATGGTCAAAGACCATAGGACCAGTGTGGAGACAGGAAATGTAAATGACGTTCTTGATGGAAATCTTGATGGTTTTATAGAGGCATATTTGCAAAAAAACGCCATGGAAAAAAATTAAAAAAGAAAGGACATTTTCAATCAAGGAACCTTATCTCTCCTGTATTCACCAGAAATTCCCGCCCCGAACCATCAAAAAGTCTAAGTTTCCCCTTTTTATCTATTCCATGTGAAATAAAGATTTCACCTTTTGTTTTTTCAAGGTCCAGTCCATAAAGGACCTTTCTATTTCTAAGATTTGAATATATTTGATAGATTTCAAGAATTGGATTTTTAATCTCCTTATGCATTAGATTTTCAAGGCGTTTTGCCTCCCATTCTTCAAGTATTAAAAAATTAAAAGCTATTCTTGACGCTATATTTATAAACAACTTTTCAATATCAAAATCTCTCTTTTCTTCAATTGCTAGAGAAGTGGCTATATTTCTTAAATAAAATGGGAAACTTTTTTGGTTTATATTAATTCCTATTCCAAAAATTATATATTCTTCCCTTGTAGCTGCTGTATTCAAGGCCTTGGTCAAAACACCACATATCTTTTTTCCATTTAATAATATATCGTTTAGCCATCTTATCTCTGGATAAATTCTAAGCCTTGAAAGCTCCTGGCAAATTGAAACAGGTATGGCCAGACCGTAAAGGTCTTGATTTTCTTTAGTAAGCTTAGGGAAAAGGGTTATGCAAATATAAATTCCTCCCCTTTCAGACCACCAGACTCGATCCATCCTTCCCTTTGCTGAATAAAGCTCATTTGCTGCAAATAGGCTGGAACGATAAAAACTCCTTCCATTTAAAGAAAATTCTAAAATCTTACTTTCAGCCTTGGACATTAGACTTTTTGCTTTATCAAAAAATGCTACATATTCATAAAAATCCTTGGATCGTCTGGATAACAAATCTTTTGAAAGGCAAACCGGGCTTTCATTTTTTATTAATCTTTTAAGTTTGTTATTTATGGTTTCTCTTATTTGCAAATCTTTTTTATTCATAAAATCATTCCAAACTCTTACTGGACACGTTTTTAAAGGTGATTAATGTAAAATTAAAAAAACGGGAGGTCAAAAAATGCTTGATAGAAAACCTGCTGTTGCAAATCAGTTTTATACAGGTAATCCCATTGCCCTTAGAAGCGAGCTTTCCCTTTTGATTCCCAAGACCTCCCACAAAAGACAGGTACATTGTGCAATAAGTCCCCATGCGGGATATATTTATTCAGGCCATGTGGCAGGGGCGGTTTTTAGCAGGGTGATTGTGCCTGAAAGGGTAATTATCCTTGGGCCAAATCATACTGGTTATGGTTCCTATGCGGAAATAATGACTGAGGGCATCTGGGATATGCCCCTTGGCGAAGTCCCCATTGATGAAGGCCTTTCTAAACTCCTTCTTTCAAATTCTTCTGTGCTAGAAGAGGGTTATCAGGCACACATTTATGAACATTCTCTGGAAGTCCAAATTCCATTTCTTCAGTATCTTCAGCCTAATCTAAAGATAAGTCCTATTTGCCTCGGACCAATAGATATATCATCCTGCCTTGAAATAGGAAGGGCAATATTTCAGACAATCAAGGAAATTAATGAACCTGTTCTCATTGTAGCAAGCACTGATATGAGTCATTATATTTCGGCTGATGCAGCCAAAAAACTGGATTATCTGGCTATTTCAAGAATTCTTGACCTTGATCCAGAAGGACTTTATGAAACTGTAAAGCAATATGGTATCACAATGTGCGGTTATATCCCTACAACCACAGCCCTTGAAGCCAGCAAATTACTTGGTGCAACCGAGGCAGAACTTGTAAAATATGCAAACTCAGGAGATATTAACGGGGATTATTCAAGGGTTGTCGGTTATGCCGGGCTTATTTGTTACTGATTTTTAAATAGCCCCTTCGTTTACAAGCCTTGCAAAGTGTTCAAAACTTCTGTCATAGGTCCTTTCTGCATCCTTTGGAAAACAACATGCAGGAAGCTGCCGCATCTTTAAGTGATATCTGATACATTCACAGCATATGCCTTTTCTGGGGCAGGGTTCATAGGTGCAATTACAATGTTTAAGGTTGTTATCCTTCTGACATTTCATAGTCTTTCCTCCAAGAAAAAGCTAAATATCCAGTTCCTGAACCTCTAGTGCATGGGTTTGAATGAACTGCCTCCTTGGTTCTATCTTTTCTCCCATAAGAGTAGTAAACAGATTTTCTGCCTCATCTGCATCCTTTATGGAAACCTTCAACATGTTTCTTTTTTCAGGATTCATGGTTGTCTCCCAAAGTTGTTCAGGGTTCATCTCGCCAAGTCCCTTATACCTTTGAATATTTATACCCTTTTGGCCTTCCTGTCTGAAAAATTCAAGAACTTGTTCAAAGGATGAGCATTTTTTTACGAGGTTATCTTCCCTGTATATTTCTATCTCTTTATTTAAAAAATCCTTTATCTTATCAAAAACCTTTTTTGTCCTTTTAAATTGTGGACTTTTAAAAAGCTCAGGACCTATTTCCACATTCAGATAGGCAAGGCCCTTTTTGGCGCAATTAAAGGTGTATCCTGGAATTTCTGAATCAGAAGACCTAATTGGTCCTATTACATAATCCTTTTCTTTTAGATAACCTGCCAGGGCTTTAACAGAAACCTCATTCAGAAAAATTGATCTATCTATTTCATTGAAGGTCAAAAGATCTATGGCTAGTTCGTTCCAGCAACCGATGGTTTCAAGCTCGTCCAATGATTTTTTAAATTCTGAAATATCAAAGAGAAATGTCTTCAATATTTCACTGGTAAACGCCTGATCCCAACCCTCTATTCTTATCTTTATGGATTTTGTAGCCCTTTCAAAGAGAAAACTATCCATTTCTTTTTCATCTTTTAAATATAACTCTTTATTTTTTCCAAAGGCCACTCTAAAAAGGGGTGGTTGAGCTATGAAAAGATGGCCATTTTCAATAAGAGGCAACATCTGTCGGTAGAAAAAGGTCAAAAGAAGGGTTCGAATATGGGCTCCGTCAACATCGGCATCCGTCATTATTATGATTTTATGATATCTCAATTTGGAAGGGTCAAATTCTTCAGGACCTATCCCGGTACCAAGGGCTGCTATAAGGTTTTTAATCTCTTCACTGGCAAGCATCTTATCATATCGGGCCTTTTCCACATTCATTATTTTACCCCTTAAGGGTAGAATTGCCTGAAAGGCCCTGTCTCTTCCCTGTTTTGCACTTCCTCCTGCCGAATCACCCTCAACTATAAATATCTCTCTTCTTGAAGGATCCTTTTCCTGACATTCTGCAAGCTTTCCTGCCATCATTATGTCATGGCTCTGGCCTTTTTTACGTGTAAGCTCCTTTGCCCTTTTTGCTGCCTCCCTTGCCCTTGCGGCATCCACTGCCTTTTGCAGTATTTTTTTGGCTACTGTCGGATTTTCCTCAAGATATGTGGAAAGCTGTTCCGTAACAATGGAAGCTACAATGAATTTGACTTCACTGTTTCCTAGCTTGGTCTTTGTTTGACCTTCAAATTGTGGATTTGGAACCCTTGTGGATATGACACAGGTAAGCCCTTCTCTTACATCATCACCACTTAGTTTTTCCTTTAGTTTTTTTGGAATGATGTCTTCACTTGCATATCTGTTTATGCATTTTGTAAGGGCCTGCCTAAAACCGGATACATGGCTTCCCCCTTCCTTTGTCCTTATATTATTTACATAACTCAATATCCGTTCTGAATAACCAGTGTTGTATTGAAAGGCTACTTCTACCTGAACATCATTCTTTTCACCAGATATGTAAATTGGATCTTTGTGGATTACATCCTTATTCTTATTCAGATATTCAACAAATTCTTTAATTCCACCTCTAAAATGAAATACATCTTCCCTTCCTGAATTTTCATCTGAAATCCTTATGGTTATATTTGGGTTTAAAAAGGCAAGTTCTCTCATTCTTGAAAGGAGTATTTCATAATCAAAGGTGCATGTTTCCTTGAATATTTCTGGATCAGGCCTGAAAGTAACTTTTGTCCCTGTTTTTTTGGTAGTTCCTTTTATTTCTAGCTTAGTAACAGGATTTCCTCTTTCATATCTTTGATGATATATTTTTCCATCCCTATAGACTTCAACATCCAGAAATTCTGAAAGCGCATTTACAACTGAGATTCCAACTCCGTGAAGGCCACCAGAAACCTTATAGGTCTGGTGGTCGAACTTTCCGCCAGCATGAAGCTTTGTCATAACTAGTTCAAGTGCTGAAATCTTTTCTGTGGGATGGATATCAACCGGGATTCCACGGCCATTGTCAAGAACTGTTATACTTCCATCTTCATGGAGGGTAACGGATATACGTGTGCAAAATCCTGCCAGGGCTTCGTCAATACTATTATCCACAACTTCATAGACAAGATGATGAAGTCCTTCAATGCTTGTATTTCCAATATACATGGCAGGCCTTTTTCTGACTGCCGTAAGTCCTGAAAGGACTTTTATTTGTTCAGCTCTATATTTTTGATCACTCATGTTCAAAATTAGCTCCTGAGTTATTCTTTTAGAAAATAATGCTATTCATCCTCGAGACTCATTGGCATTATTAGGCCAATAAACCCTGGGTCTTCATCACCAATTACTGTGCACGGAGAATCTTCATCATTAAAGGTAAATTCAACTTCTTCAGATTTCATAACTTGAAGGGCTTCAATTAGATAACGGGCGTTAAGGGCAAGTTCAAAGGGTTCTCCAGAATATGAAATATCAATTGTTTCCTGGGCTTCTCCTATCTTTTTTTCCATGGATTCAATATGCATTCTGTTTGGACCTATACTTATTTTAATCCCCTTGTAAGAAGGATCGGGTATTAAAATAGATATCCTTTTTAGAGCAGATATCAATGTCTTTCTGTCAAAGGTAAATGAACGAATTTTTGCCTTGGGAATTATTGCTTCATAGTTTGGAAAACTTCCATCTATTAATCTTATGATAAACTGATTTTCTTGGGCTTTTACGTAAAAAAATTTTTTATCTGAAGCAAAACTTATTTCTTCTGAATAATCCGAAACTTTTCTTATTTCATTTGCGCCTTTTCTTAAGATTATCACTGACTTTTTTTTAGATAGAGGATATTCTATATCTAACTCTTTTTGGGCTAGGTTGAGTCTATGTCCATCAGAGCTAACCATTCTTATTATAAGTTTATCAGTTTCCTCGTCTTTAAAGGTTTCTAATAGTATTCCAGAAAGCGCATATTTTCGTTCATCAAAGGATACAGAAAAGATTGTCTTATCAATGAGGTCTTTGAATATTATGGAAGGTACTGTTAAGAATTCACTATCATCAGGAAAATTGGCGAATTTTGGAAATTCATCTGCAGAAGTTCCTGCTATAGTATATTCTGCCTTTTCACTGACATGAATTTTAATCCAGTGATTTTCTAATTCTTCCAAATTTATATTTTCTTGAGGAATTTCTTTGATGATCTCATATAATTTTCTACCGCTTATGGTAAGTTCCCCATCCTCAGTAATTTGGGCAGGAATACTAGTTCTAAAAAAAATTTCCAGATCAGTAGCTTCTATAAAAAGTCTCTGATCTTTTGTATATAAATAAATATTATTTATTATCTGCATTATGGTCTTTTTATCCACAATGGGTTGAGCCTTTGAAAGGGCGAACAAAAGTTTTTCTTTTTCTACCAAGGCCTTTAACATTATTCTTATCCTCTTCTATTTAAAAAAGTAAAAATTATAATATGATGTCTTGAGAACTTGAAAAGTTATATAGTTCCATGAAAATATAACAAATTTTTTCAAATTTAAACCTTAATAACATATGAATTTATAAC
>WFZZ01000125.1 GCA_015489315.1 Deltaproteobacteria bacterium
ATTAATGGCCCCCTGTTTTTTGCTAATCTTAACTACATTGAAAATGAAGTAGTAAAAATTTTAAGACAATTTCCAAGACTAAAAGTAATAATCTTCGAATGTTCAGGTCTAAGTTATTTGGATATTTCGGCAATTAAGACTTTAGAATTATTATGTGAAAGACTAATAGCAGCCGGTTTTTATGTCAGTTTTTCTTCATTTAATGAAAGGGTATTAGAAACCTTGGAAAAAAAACCTGACTTTTTTATAAGATTTGGCAACACCTACCCTTATTTACAAAAAGCCATTGACGACCTTTGGCATTTAGCTCATAGAAATCATGACAAAAGATTAGAGCCTATTTGCCCGTTAAAAGACGTCGTTTCAATAAAAAAATAGCCTTGAAAAAACGTCCAAAAGCCATTTCTGGCCCTATTTTAAAATGACTCCATGTCCAACAATAATTTGTACAATCCTTAAAGAAGAATTATGGTCAGAAACTATAGGCAACTATGTAAAAAACGTCTTGTAACAGTATCTCTTAATGGCTTTTTCTATCTTTAAAGCCTTCAACATCCATATCCCACTCCTTTTCACTGGATATAAATGGCATCTTAAATACGTTTAAAAAGAGCTTTTCAAATATATTGGTCACAATCTTGCTTTCAAGGGTATCGATCTTAGGATCTTTCCAGTTGCCTTTTATTGATACAGGAACAACAAAAAAGGTTTTGTGTTTGCCACCAATTATCCATCCAATGATTGGAACACTTGTTATAATTTTATCTATTGTCTTAAGTGGTTGTATAAACAATATCAAATCCAGATACTCATTTATTGCGTTTATGTCTCCCGTTGCATAAAAGTTTAACCCTCTACCCCTTATAATTGCCTTTTCGAGATGGATCAGGCCCTTATCCAGGGTAGCATGAATTGTCATATCTTTGTAAGAAGAACTTCCCTCCAGAAGACCTGCCTCTACTGAGAAAAGGTCAACTAGATTTATGACCCTGAAAATTTTTGACAGGAGAACAAACCTGTTTATGTTTCCATTTTTTGCCACAATATTTAATTTACCATTGCCCATCAGTATATCATTTTCACCTACCATTTTAAGATGGACCTTAAAAGGACCTTTGATAGTATCTTGTTTAAAATCAAGACAGGAAAGGAAATCCTCAAAGTTTACCGTCTTCTTAGTAGTGGTTTTTGCCTCAAGACGAGTAAAAAAACCTGTATCCCTTTTTTCTTTTAACACATCAAGGGAAAGTCCACATGCGTCTTCAGAATAGATTTCTGCTTTTTTTAATTCCCCCTTTTTTATTGAAATCGATCCGGTAAGATTACGAATATCAAGTGTGTGTTCGTAGTCATCTGTTATACCAAATCTTACAAGATCTACATTTATTGCCAGTTCAATATTTAGCCCTTCTTTTATATAGGAATAAAAAGAGGCTTCCTTTTTTGTATCCTGTTTCAAAGAAGTTTCGGGGTTTTCTTGAAGCTCTTTTCTTAACAATTGTACAGTCGAGGCCGAAAGCTTACTCCCTGAAATATATGAAGCTGTAAAAATGCTAGTTCCATTACATTCTAGATCTCCGTCAAAAGAAAAGGAATCCCCATTAAAGATAAGAGAGCCCTTAAAGCTACCAGGCCCATTTTTGGCCGAAATTTCAAGTTCAGGAAAAATCAGTGGCAAAGGCGCCCAGATCCAAGCAATATCCTTTGCAAAAAGATTCCCTGAAATTTTATATATCGGTCTTTTAAATGCCTTTTTTTGAAAGAAAAAGGTAAAATCTCCCTTAATTTCACCCTTAAGGAGGTTATTTTTTAAAAGTATCTCATCTAACTCCCTGTTGGAAATTCTTCCTTTAAAACTAAATTCAAGGGCCTTTTCTCTCTGATCCCTTTTAAGAAACTTGATAATCCCCTTTCTTTTTGGAGAGCTTATTACAAGCCTTTTTATATTTAATGTTCTCTCATCTTTTTGAATTATACAGTCAACAGACGTATTTGACTCAGTCCATTTAAAAACACCTTTTAATGAGTCTTTTCCATTTCTAGAGATACTTGACTCAAGATTCTCAACAACAAAAGGCCTTTTTGGAGTTAGCTCTCCCCAATCCAGTCCCAATCCCTCAAGCCAGTTCCAAAGAATTTCATCAACCCTACCACTTAATTCAAACTTGCCGCACCATTTTTTTAAGTCCCTGTGGGAAAGGTTAAACCAGCCTTTAAAGTCATCTTTACCCAATTGACATCTTACATTTTTGCCAACAAAAGAGGTATTGGTTAACCTAAAAGAACCATTTGTAACCTTTAGTAAAGAGGGAAGTGCTAGGGTTTTTATTTTTAGGCCCTTGGTACTAAAGCCCAGGTTATATTTTAGGGTTTCTGGCCTTCCTACAGTAATTGAACCCCTAAAATATGAAATATTCAGGATTCCCTTGGCGTCTAGTTTTTCCTTTTGTGCGATTTCTTTTAAAAAGGGAATCTTTTCAAATAGCGGGAGAGAATCGTTAGCTACGATCTTTGCCTTTAAAGAATCTATCTTGACCTTTTTATGGCCATGTTTCCACGAAACCAGTCCTGACAGAGTAAGAACCTTGCTTTTACCTACATAACCACTGATATCATTAACTATTAAGGTATCATCAATATATCTGGCACCTCCGTTCACTACAGCGATTTTCCTTCCTAAAAAGGGGTAAAAACATGAAAACTTGGCCTTTGATACATTTACTTCGACCTTTACATGCTTTTTGTGATCACCAAGTATGAGCTTTCCAAAAAGCCTGCCCTTTATTGATCTAAGTGAACGAAACTGAGCCTTTGCATCTAGATCATCCACAAACTTTTGAAGTGCCCAACGAACGTCCCTCGCATCTGCATCCACATCTATCCTTACCTTTAAAACCTGTTCCACGTCATCTGAAATTCCAAGAATTAAAAAGCCATTTTTACCATAGGTATTTCGGAGTCTTACCTTCGCATCTTGTGTGTGAAGAATTCCACCAATTATCTTAAAGGAAGAGGTGACAGAATCGAGGAACATCCTTTGATCGGGTAGGTATATCTTTACGTTTTCTCCATACCCCTCGATATACATGTCGGAAAGAGAGTGAAGTTTTTTGGCTGGGGCATTAAATTTAAGCCTGATATCTTTTGCAATCCCGCTTCTTACTACATTACAGTAGTCACGAATGTCTTCATCAAAGCTAAAAAACGCCAAAAGGACAGAACGCACATTTTCAAGGTCAATATCTTTTCCTTTGGCATTGAGGATAAGCCACCACCTATCCATTGGACCTTTTAGCCCCTTTAATTTGAAGTCCCCTGTAATATTCACTTTTGGATTTTTAAACTCAAACTTCTTTACTTTTCCTCTTAAAAGGCCATCCTTGTAAGAAAAGGAAATACAAAGGCTTCCACAGGAAAATACCGTCTCCTTCTTCTTCATCACAGAAATTAAACAATTGGAGGATGCCTTAAGTTCTCCATTAAAATAAGAAAGACCCTTACCAGTAACATGGAGTGATACATCCAAAAGGCCCTTTTGGGGGAATTGCTTTTTTTTGGTAATAGGGCCAAATTCTAATCTTGAAACATCTAATGACTTAAGACTTATTGTTCCTTTATAGGAGGTATTATTTAAATCTAGAAAACCTTTTGCTTTAATTTGTGAAATTACCTTTGTCTTCCCGCCTAGATCTATATAAAGCCGTTCTCCACCCCTTTCGAAATCACCATTTATTTGAGATACTTTATGATTTTTTCCCTTAAATGGAATAAAAGGAAGTTTAAGTCCCTTTTGAGACTCAATTTCCCCATATTTTACCTTTATCCAAGTGGGAAGCTCGGTTTTCTTTTCTTTTTTTTCTGGAATAGAAAGTAGGAACAATCGAGGCCTTACAAGTGAAATGCCCTCTATCTTTGGCCTTCCTTTTAAAAAAGAAAGCCAATCTGGATAAAGGCCAAGCCCTTCAGAAAAAAATTGATATTCCTTAGTCCTTATCTTTATAGAATCTATTTCAATATGGGGAAAGGCAATCCATCTCCATTTGATATTTGAAAAATTAACCTCTCCATTAAGTTCTTTAGAAATAGTCTTTATTATATACTCACGGGTTTCATTGAGGGATAAAAGTATATGGGGAAAGATGCCTAAACAGGCTAAAATGGCTAGGATAGCTACAAAGTGCCTTTTTTTATCAATCATTAACCAGGAATAGATTCTACAAGTTTTGAAATCTTTTCAAGATAAACCCTGGTCTCAAAAAGGCCAAGCTTCCTTGAGTAATTTTTTACAAGATATTTCAGTCTAAAAAAAGCAGGCTTGATGTAGTGCATGAAAAAGGGACGAGCTTCAACCTTTGTCAGAAATCCATAGGCGCCAAGGGCCTGTAATAGACGAAATATAGAAAAGAGAGAAAAATTTTCCCTGATCTCTTTTGCAAATTCATCCATATCATTCTTTTTTAAAAGCCCGAGATAATAATCAAGCAGTTTTTCCCTCTTTCTTTCAGAAAAAGAAACATAGGGATCATAAAGAAGAGAAGCAAGGTCATATCCCAGGGGACCAAAACGTCCTCCTTGAAAATCAATAATGCCTATCTTTCCATCTTTAACCATTATATTTCTGGACTGAAAGTCCCTGTGTAAAAAGCCTATTGCCCTAAATGTATCCACCCTCTTTGATAATTCAAAAAGCTCATCAATTGCATTTTGAAAGCCTTTTTGCCCCAAAAAACCTTCAATAAAGGCTTTAAAAAAATACATTATTTCCTTTTCTCTTACGAGAGTTGAATTGTAATAAGAACTCTGAAATGCCCAGCTATCTTTAAAGCCCTCTCTTCCTTTAATTTGCATCATAAAAAGTATTGTCAAAATATCTTTGTAAATTGATAGACTGTAGTTTTCGTCTCTAGCCCTTAAAATATGCTCTTGAAGATTTTTGTCTCCAAAATCTTCCACAACCAGAATGCCTGTTCCCTTTTCATAGTGATAAATCTCTGGAACAGGAATTCCTTTATTAGAAAGATGGGTGCCAATATGAAAGAATGAATCAGCCTCCTTTAGACCAATATATCCAGGGGCAGGTAATATC
>WFZZ01000126.1 GCA_015489315.1 Deltaproteobacteria bacterium
CTATTATATGAAGTCTTAATCCTCCAGGACTTAAATCAAGACAGTAGCCTTCTAATATCTTACCATTGAAATTACACTGCGCTGAGATTTCAAGGGAAAGCCTTTCGGTCTTTCTTTTTTCACTAAAAGTATTTGCCAAGAAAATATTCCTTTTATGAAGATTATTGTCTTCTTGAGTCCTTGCAAAATAGTAAATTTTTATTTTATTTCGTTCAATTAAAAAATGATGAATTCTAGGAGTTATTTTGTAATGCGAAAGAGAATTAAAAGAGCTGTTGAATCTGCCTTTCTTCAACTGGTAAAGGACGGAAAGCTTCCTGATAGTAGCATATCTGATGGCCATCTAATTTCAATTCCAAAACAAGAACAGCACGGGGATTATGCAAGCAATTTTGCAATGGTTATGGCATCAAGGCTAAAGATGCCTCCAAGAAAGATCGCCCAGGAGATAGTTACGGCCCTTGGAACCTCGCTTGACTTTGAAAAAATAGAAATAGCAGGCCCTGGCTTTTTAAATTTTTTTATTTCAGATACCTTTTGGCAAAACTCCCTTAATAACATAAGAGATCTTGGAGAACAGTTTGGAAGCTCAGATGCTGGAGCTGGCAAAAGGGTCCTTGTGGAATTTGTAAGTGCCAATCCCACAGGCCCTCTTCATGTGGGTCATGGCCGGGGTGCTGCTGTGGGAGATAGCCTTTGCAGAGTCTTGAAGAAGGCGGGTTTTCAGGTGGAAAGTGAATATTACATAAATGATGTTGGAAACCAGATGAATAACCTTGGGAAATCTGTTTATTTGAGATACAAGGAGGCCTTTGGCGAAAGGGTCGATTTTCCGGACGACTGTTATAAAGGAGACTACATAAAAGATATTGCTGAGGGTGTTAAAAGGGAGTTTGGAGACGAGTTTCTTAAGAAAGACCTTTCAGAATGCCTTAATTTTTTTACAAAAAGGGCAGTAGATGAGATTTTTTCTGGCATAAAAGAGGACCTAAGGGAATTTAGAGTAAATTTTGATAACTGGTTTAGTGAAAGGTCCCTTCACGAGTCAGGACTCATTGAAAAGACCATAGAAGAGTTAAAGGAACAGGGGCTTATCTATGAAAAGGAAGGGGCCCTTTGGTTTAAAACAAGCGAGTTTGGAGATGAAAAGGACAGGGTTGTTAAGCGCTCAAATGGTATTTTGACCTATTTTGCCGCAGATATTGCCTATCACAGGCAAAAGATTCAAAGGGGATATGATCTTTTAGTGGATATCTGGGGGGCAGATCACCATGGTTATGTCCCAAGGGTTAAGGCAGCCATAAAGGCCTTTGGGAAAGATGAAGATATCTTAAAGGTTCTTTTGATTCAGCTTGTTAATCTTATAGAAGGGGGAAAGCTCAAGGCCATGTCCACAAGGGCAGGCGAGTTTGTAACCCTTCGTGAAGTGATCGACGACGTGGGAGTTGATGCGACAAGGTTCATCTTTCTTACAAGAAAGTGTGACAGCCACCTGGATTTTGACCTTGACCTTGCAAAGACCCAAAGTCAAGAAAATCCAGTTTATTATGTCCAGTATGCACATGCGAGGCTTGAGAGCGTTTTTAGAATGGCGAAAGATAGGGGTTTTGAACTTCCCAGTAAGGATGAAGCAGATCTTTCTCTTTTAAATGCCCCTGAAGAGATAAAGATAATGAAGATCTTAAATCAGTTTCCAGAGGTTGTTGAAGGCGCTGCCATTAATCTTGAGCCCCACAGAATAAGTTATTATTTGACAGAACTGGCAGGACTGTTACATAAATACTATACTAGATATAGATTTATTGGGGATGATCCATTGTTGACCAAGGCAAGATTGGTTTTGGCCCATGTCATTAAGATCGTATTAAAAAATGGCCTTGAGCTACTAGGTGTTGAGGCACCTGAAAGGATGTAGCATCAGGCCGTCAGGGGTTAAGAGATGTCAGTCAATAAGAAGAAAAAAACAAAGCCTATTCAGTTTCAGATTGGGTGGCCTGGTCTTATTGCCATAGTTCTTACATCATTTTGTGCTTTTTTATGGACCTTTGTTCTAGGTTTTTGGGTTGGACAAAAGGTGGTAACAGGAAATTGTCCACAGGAAAAGGTAGAGGTTTTTAAACCTGCTAAAACGACTTCAAAGGGTTCTATTTCCACTCCAAACACAATAGAAAACACCAAAGAACTTTATGCAAAAAAGGAACTTGAGAGTCTAAGAGAAGAAATTTTAAAGGAAGATGCAATTGATAAAGAATCTCCTGAAAATGATGTCATTGGTCCAAAAAATAAGGGAGAGATAATCGAGGAAAAGATAGGCCAAGAGCAAAAAGAAGAGCCTTTAAAAAAGACAACCGTTCCAAAAGAGGAGAATGGAGAAAAGTTAGCTAAAAAGGAAGAAAAGGTCCAGGTAAAGGGCCAAGAGAAAAATAAAATAGAGCATAAAGAGATCAAGAAAGAGGTTATAAAGACCGAAAAAAAAGCCAAAAAGCAAGAAAAGGAGCTTAAGAGGTATTTTGCCCTTCAAATTGCTTCCTATAAAAGGATTGAACATGCAAAAAGAGAAGCAAAGAGATGGGAAGAAAAGGGTTATTTTGTAAAGATTCAAAAGGCGAATCTTGGAAGAAAAGGTATTTGGTACAGGGTGTATATCGGGAAATATAAGAGCTTAAAGGAGGCAAAAAAGGCCTCGGTCAAACTTGCTTCAAAAGAGGGTATAAGGTCCTATGTGGCCTCTTTTGGGAAATAATTAATTTCATATTTTTAAAGATATTTGCCTCTTTTGACATATCCCCCTTTGGGACCTATCTTTTCTACGGCAATCCACAATGCGTGAAATAAAAATAAGAAAGGCAAGAATAGAGGATGTCAGGTCCATCCACGGGCTTTTGACACATTTTTCAGAAAAGGGCCTTATACTTCCAAGGTCCTTAAGTGATCTTTATGATCACCTGAGAGACTATTCGGTTATTGAGGCAAAAGGTGGAGATATAATAGCAACGGTGGCCCTTCATGTATGTTGGGAAGACCTTGCAGAGGTCCGCTCCCTTGCGGTAAGGGAGGATTTTCAAAAGGAGGGCCTAGGGAGGAGCCTTGTGGAACACTGCGTTTCAGATGCCATAACCCTCGGTATTTACAAGGTATTTACCCTTACCTACCAGCCTGAATTTTTTAAAAGGCTTGGTTTTAAGGAGGTTGACAAATCCGTGCTTCCCCACAAGGTGTGGGCCGATTGTGTAAGGTGCCCAAAGTTTCCAGAATGTGACGAAGTGGCACTTTTAATGAAACTATAAGGAAAAGTTTAAAAGAATATAGAGGTCTATAAATGATATGTTGATAGGAAAGGTTTTAACAAAGGTATTTGGAACAAAACACGAAAGAGAGATAAAAAAGCTAAGACCCATAGTTGAAAAGATAAATAGCCTTGAGCCCGAAATTTCAAAGCTTTCAGATGATGAGCTAAAGGCCAAGACCCCGTATTTCAAGGAACAGATAGAGCGGGGACGAAGTCTTGATGATCTTTTGCCAGAGGCCTTTGCAGTGGTCAGGGAGACATCGAAGAGGGTCCTTGGCATGAGGCATTTTGATGTTCAGCTTATTGGCGGAATAGTGCTTCATCAAGGAAAGATTGCAGAGATGAAGACAGGTGAAGGTAAGACCCTTGTGGCAACCCTTCCTGTCTATCTAAACGCCCTTCTTGATAGAGGCGTCCATGTGGTCACTGTAAACGATTACCTTGCCAAAAGGGACGCCGAGTGGATGGGAAAGATTTACAATTTTCTGGGCCTTGATGTGGGGGTTATTGTCCATGGCCTTGACGATGAGGAGCGGAAAAAGGCCTATAATGCCCATGTCACCTATGGAACCAATAATGAGTTTGGATTCGACTATCTTCGCGACAACATGAAATATTCCCTTGAGGACATGGTCCAGAGGGATTTTTATTATGCCATTGTTGACGAAGTGGATAGCATCCTCATCGATGAGGCAAGGACCCCTCTTATTATTTCAGGACCCTCTGATGAATCCACAGAGCTTTACTATCGGGTAAATCAGATAATTCCTTTCTTAAAGGAAGAGCACTACACAATAGATGAAAAGGCCCGAACTGTAACCCTTACCGAAGAAGGTGTTGCCCAGTGTGAAAGGCTTTTGGGCGTTGAAAATCTCTATGATCCCAGAAATTCCGAGCTTCTTCACCATGTCCAGCAGGCCCTTAAGGCCCACAAGCTTTTTAAAAGGGATGTTGACTACATTGTAAAGGACGGGCAGGTGATAATTGTCGATGAATTTACAGGAAGGATCATGCCGGGAAGGCGCTATAGTGATGGCCTACACCAGGCCCTTGAGGCAAAGGAGGGGGTAAAAATAGAAAGCGAAAATCAGACCCTTGCCTCCATAACCTTTCAGAATTACTTCAGAATGTATGAAAAGCTCGCTGGCATGACTGGAACTGCTGATACAGAGGCTGCTGAATTTAAAAAGATTTATAACCTTGACGTGGTGGTTATTCCGACTCATAAGCCCATGATCAGGGAAGATTATCCCGATGTGGTCTTTAGGACCGTTGAGGAAAAGTTCAGAGCAGCGGCCAAGGAGATTAAAGAACTTCATGAGATGGGGCGTCCGGTCCTTGTTGGAACAACAAGTGTGGAAAACTCTGAAAAATTGTCCGAGCTACTTAAAAAGATGGGTGTTCCCCACGAGGTTTTAAATGCAAAGCACCATGAAAGGGAGGCAGAAATAGTTGCCCATGCAGGCGAAAAGGGAAGGGTGACCATTGCTACTAACATGGCAGGAAGAGGTACAGATATAGTCCTTGGGCCTGGTGTAAAGGAGCTTGGAGGACTTCATATCCTTGGAACAGAAAGGCATGAATCAAGAAGGATTGATAATCAGTTAAGAGGGCGTTCGGGCCGTCAGGGAGACCCAGGTTCATCAAGATTTTATCTTTCCCTTGAAGACGACCTTTTAAGGATATTTGGCTCTGACAAGATAAAGGGGCTTATGGACAAGATGGGAATGAAAGAAGGTGAGCCAATTGAGCACCCCATGCTTTCAAAGGCCATTGAAAATGCCCAGAGAAAGGTTGAGGCCCACAACTTTGAGATAAGAAAACACCTCCTTGAATATGATGATGTTATGAACAAACAAAGGGAGGTGGTCTATAGCCTCAGACGCCAGATAATGGCAGGGAAAAATCTAAGGGAGGAAATCTACTCATATATTGATGAAATTGCCCAGGACCTTGCAAACACCTATGCAGATGAAAAGCTTCCAAGTGATGAGTGGGACTGGAAGGGCCTTGAAGACAACTTGAGGGCGAGATATGGCCTTGAAAGAAGGTTAAAAGACTTTGG
>WFZZ01000127.1 GCA_015489315.1 Deltaproteobacteria bacterium
GGCCATTACAAAGCCTGCTATTCCTTCAGGGGCCAGATGATAGATGAAGTGTTGTATCCAGGCATAGTTGGCATTGCTTGCAGGTGGCACTCCAAAGCGCCAACGCACGTCATCTTTTAGGAGCTCTCCTCCCCAGTCGCTCATGTTAAAGGGAGGGTTTGCAAGGATGAAATCTGCCCTAAGGTCCTTATGAAGGTCATTATGGAAGCTGTCTGCTGGCCGTCCTCCAAGGTCGGCATCAATACCACGAATGGCAAGATTCATCATGGCAAGTCGCCATGTTGTTGGATTTGATTCTTGGCCGTATATGGCTATATCGCTTTTATGTCCCCCGTGTTCCTCAACAAACCTTTCGCTTTGGACAAACATTCCCCCTGAGCCACAGCAAGGGTCGAAGACCCGGCCCTTGAAAGGCTCAATCATGTTTACAAGGAGTTTTACAACGCATTGGGGTGTATAGAATTCACCGCCTCCTTTTCCCTCTGCTTCAGCAAAACGGCCAAGAAAATATTCATAGACACGTCCAAGGATGTCCTTTGATCGAGCGCTCTCATCCCCAAGGCCGATCTTTCCAATTATATCAATGAGCTCTCCAAGGCGTCTTTTGTCCAGGGTTGGACGGGCATAATCCTTTGGAAGCACACCCTTAAGCCTTGGATTTTCCTTTTCCAGTGCAATCATGGCATCATCAATGATTTTTCCAATGGTGGGCTGCTTGGCGTTTTTCTGAAGGTATTCCCACCGTGCCTCCTTGGGTACCCAAAAGACATTGGCTGCGAGGTATTCATCCCTATCCTCAGGGTCCGTGTATTCAGTCTCTTTAAGTGCCTCAAGTTCATCATATTTGGCATGAAAGGAGTCAGAGATGTATTTAAGAAATATTAGGCCAAGGACAACATGTTTATACTCAGAGGCGTCCATATGGCCCCTTAATTTATCAGCCGCTGCCCAAAGCTCCTTTTCAAAACCCAGATTTGCACCATTGGCCCTTTTCTTTGCCATTTATCAGTCCCTTTTAGATTAAAATTGATTCTCCTGACAGATCATTAAGTTGTGGGTATGAATTTTTTATTCCTAATTTCGCTTTTTTAGAGATTACATTTATTGATAAGAGGACGCAACTTTGAGGTATTTCTTAAAAAATTTGGAAACAAAATAGGCTTATTTCTTAAAAACCTCTTCAAATCCATAAGAAATTACTACTCCCCTGGCCTTTTTATTTTGTCCATACCGTTATATTTTGGCTGAACTAGAAATTAAAAGGAAAGAGGTTTAAAATGCCCTTGAAGGCCTAGGCGCCAGCGTAAAACTTAATGATTTTCATTAAAAAATAGAAAAGGAGCAAAAGATGTTAATAAAATGAAGTTAGCTCATATTTATTTATCTCAAGCAACTTTAGGAACCATTTAAGGTGCATATTCTTAATTTTCCCCCTCTGTACCCTAAAAACAAGCAGAAATAAACGCCTTTCCACTTTTTTAGGCGAATCATGGTAATACATCTGTTTTTTTATCCCCCTTTTGCCGCGCCGAGCTCGGAAGGCGAAAGGTCTAAAAAGGCCCCCGAAGGGGGTGGCGGGATGGATACCGCCATCGGCCACAGGGCCATGGATGGCCCCTTTGGCCGACCTAGACCTTTAGCCTTCCGAGCGCAGGGAATATGCGGCAACGGGGGCGGTTTTCTTTGGTTCGTTTCTTTTGGCGGCAAAAGAAATGAACAAAAATTCATTAATTTCTTGGAAATATAAGAAAAATCTGATACCTTTTCTCTAGCTCAATAAATTCCTTGGAAAAATTCAACTTATAACTATATAAAGGCCAATCAAAACTTGTTGGTGAAGACATGAAAAATTTTTTGGTATTTTATGGATCTCCAAGAAAAGGTGGAAATTCACACCTTTTGGGAGAGGCCCTGTCCGAAGGGGCCAGGTCTAAGGGCGCTGAGGTGAAAGAGATAAGGCTTTTCCCTTTAAAGATCACCCCTTGTATTGAGTGCGGAAAGTGTGATGAAACCGGAGTGTGTATCCTTGAAGATGATATGACCAGTATCTATCCACTGTTGGAAAAGGCAGATGTGGTGGTGGTTTCATCCCCCATATTCTTTTATAACATCACTTCAAAGACCCAGGCTCTTGTGGAAAGGAGCCAGGCCCTTTGGGTTAGAAAATATGTTTTAAAAAAGGAAGATGATAAAGAAAGGCTAGGGGTTTTTCTTTCTGTGGGGGCTACCAAGGGAAAGCTCCTTTTTAATGGCGCAAGGCTTGTAATGAAATATTTTTTTGATGCTATTGGTGCAAGGCTTCATTCATGCCTTCTCATAAAAGGAGTAGAGAAAAAGGCCCAGATCAAGGAGCATCCCTATGCCCTTGAAAGTGCAAAAAGGCTAGGGGGCCTCTTGGCAGAGGGAGGAGATGTCAGCTCCATAGAGGGTATTTGGCTTCCAAATTCTAAAAAATAAGGGTTAAAGATGGAATTTAAAAAGGGATACATTGAAGGTGTCGAAGTAAGAGAGCTAAAAAAATTTTTGGACTATAGAGGCTGGCTTTGTGAGCTTTTTAGGAAAGATGAGCTTTCGCAAGAGCTTTTCCCTCAAATGGCCTACTGCTCACTTACCTATCCTGGAATTTCAAGGGGACCACATGCCCATCACCATCAGACAGATATCTTCTGTTTTTTGGGCCCAGGGAATTTTGAGGTGCGTCTTTGGGATAACAGGGAATCATCCCCTACCTATAAAAATATGCAAATAATTTATGCAGGAAAGGATAATCCCCTTGTGGTAATTGTGCCACCAGGTGTTGTACACGGTTACAAAGTAATTGGAAATGAACCGGGTCTAGTCTTCAACTGCCCAAACAAGCTATATGCAGGGGAGGGCAAGAAGGAGCCTGTTGACGAAATTCGCTACGAAGAGGACGAGGAGTCGCCCTTTCATTTTTAGTGTTTTTTAATGAAATCTATATATGCACTCAAGGAAAAGTTTAGTCTTTCTCATGATAGGATACTTGATAATCTTCCTTGTGTAGTTTTTTGCTCAAGTAAAAGAGAAATATTTAAAATAAATTATTCATCCAAATCCCTTAAAAAATGGACTGGAATATCCCTTCAAAGGTTTTATGATGACCCAGAAACCTACAAGCTTCTTATTCACCCTGAAGACAGAGCTAGGGTATTGAGCTTTTTTAGTGAAAACCTCTCTAACGGCAAAGACGAAATCACACCAATTTGTTATCGCTTAACCCATAAGGATGGACATTCAATTTGGGTGGAACACCATGTGTCCTTTCCATCAGACCTTGAAAGGCAGGGGCTTTGTCTTTCCTTTTTAAGGGATGTCACCAAAATGAAAGAGATGGAGCTTGCCTTTTCAAGGCTTGAGGATCAGTTCAAGCTCTTTTTTGAAAAGGGCCCCCTTGGGATAGTATTTATTGATAGAAATGGGACCATTGTTGATTGCAATAACCGCTTTTGTGAACTTATAGGGACAGATAAAAAGGCGCTTATTGGTCTAAACTCCCTTTCGGCCGGGAATCCTTCTCTTAGAGATTTTGCCAGAGAGGTCTTAAGGGGAAAGGAGATAAGATATAGGGGAAGCTATGTAACAAAACTTACCCATAAAAAGATTTATGTATCTTTTTCTGCCTTTCCAATTAAAAATGAAGAGGGCCATGTCATTGGCGCCTTTGCAATAGTTGAGGATATAAAAAATACAGTAGAGCTTGAAAAGGAGCTTTCACGTCAAAGGGATTTTAACAAGGCCACTGTGGAAACAGCAAGGATCATGGTGGCTGAAATTGACACAAGAGGAAAGATTGTCCAGGCAAATTCCATTTTTTCGGAGTTTGTTAATAGTTCTCAAAAGGAGTTAGTTTCCAGGGATATTTATGACTTTGTGGCAGAAGAGAGCATTTCTCAGATAAAGGCCACCTTTTTAGAGGCAATATCCAAGGGAAAGCCCCTTAAGACCGAGGCCCTTTTTGAAAATGGTCAAGGTGAAAAAAGGCTTTTGGCATTGACCATAAGTCCATATTTTGTTTATGAGCAAGATGAAATCCACCACCTTTTGATTGCAAAAGACATTACCATCCAAAAGAAATTGGAAGAACGTCTTAGACATGTTCAAAAAATGGAGGCGATAGGAAAGCTAGCAGGGGGGTGGCTCATGATTTTAACAATCAGCTAACTGCCATTATGGGATACTGCCAGATGATTTTGATGGGGCTTGAAAAGGGCTCTGAACTCTATGAAAAGCTTAAGATTATTGAAAAGGCAGCACTTAAGGCCTCTGAAACCACAAATAAACTCCTTGCCTTTAGTAAAAAACAAGCCCTAAGCCCCCAGAAGGTTTCAATTAATCAGATATTAAAGGATGCGTGCAAATTTATAGGTGGATTTATAGGTGAAGATATAGATATTGAATTTAGGCCTTGTACAGAAGATTGTACAGTGGAAATTGATCAAAGCAGATTTTTACAAGTATTTTTGAATCTTGCCCTTAATTCCAGGGATGCAATATATGGTTCAGGGAAAATTGTGATAGAGGCTACCTTGTGCAAGAACGGAAAGGAAGATGGAGAAGCTAAAAAGGCAAAAGAGACAGTTGAGATTACGTTTCAAGATAATGGATGCGGCATGAGCCAAGAGGTCTTAAACAGGGCCTTTGAGCCCTTTTTCACCACAAAACCCCTTGGAAAAGGAACAGGCCTTGGTCTTGCAATGGTCTATGGAACAATAAAACAGAGCGGGGGAGATATTACCTTAGAAAGTGTTGAAGGAAAGGGCACGACTGTCAGGATAGCTCTTCCTGTTTACAAAGGCTTTGAGCCTAAGGAAGAGGAACAAATTCCCATATTGAATTTAGAAAAGGGGCAAAAACTTGCAATTTTAGTAGAAGATGAACCTACTGTTCAAACTACAGTTTCAGAATATCTGAAGGTACTTGGGTTTGACGTTAAAAAGTTCTCCAATCCAACTGAGGTTGTTGAATTCTTACGCAGGGACGATCACGATGTACCTGATCTTTTGTTGACAGATGTTATCATGCCAGGCATGAATGGTTTTGAACTGGCCTCTCATATCAAAAAACAGTATAGGCATATAAAAATAATCTTTATGTCAGGTTACAGCGGGGATGTTTTGAGTGATCTTGATGGTTTTTCCAATAAATACCATTTTCTTAAAAAGCCCTTTTCTGTTCTTGATCTATCCAAGATTTTATCAAGTGTCTTTCCTGACTTAGTAAAATCATTTTCTTGAATTCTTAAATTGAATTGACACAGCGTGTTCTCCTAGATTATCTTTTCCTTTCAATTTAAGCATTGCTATTTGTCCAATTTTTAACACATTATTAACCCTTTAAGAACGGAAATATGAGTAAAAAGGAAGTCTATGTTGACAGGATAAGATGTAAAGGTTGTGGTGCATGTGAGGAAGTGGCACCATCTGCCTTTAAGGTAGAAGAAGGTAATACTGCCGAGTTTCTTGGAACTGAAGATATAGAGGAAGAAGAACTTCTCCAGGCAGCAAATATCTGTCCAACCAAATGTATTGAGGTAGAGGATTCCTAGATGGAACAAGGTGGTAGCCAGGCCAATAGTGGTTTCCCAAGTAGTTTTGTAAACTTTTTAAACTTCCTTGGGAAAAATAGCCTCAAGATAATTGGTGAGCTTGGTGCAGTGGCCATCTTTTTCTTCTACGGATTTTTGTTTATCTTTTCACTTCCCTTTCAGTTTAAAAAGATTGTCCAGCAAATATACTTTATCGGTGTCAAATCCTTTTTGATTATAAGTCTAATTGGCCTTTTTACTGGCATGGTCCTTGGCCTTCAAGGCTATTACACCCTTGTGAAATTTGGTTCTGAAGGAATGCTCGGGGCTGCTGTTGCCCTTTCGCTTATTCGGGAGCTCGGCCCAGTCCTTACAGCCCTTATGATAATAGGAAGGGCGGGCTCTTCCATTGCTGCTGAAATAGGCATTATGAGAATCTCAGAGCAGATAGATGCCCTTGATACTATGGACATAAATCCAATGAGGTATCTAGTAAGCCCTAGGATTGCAGCTTCTATAATTGTTTTCCCCATGCTTACAGCCCTTTTTGATGTGATAGGGATAATTGGTGGTTACTTAACCGGTGTCGTTCTTTTGGGTGTAAATTCGGGTATTTTTTTTAACAGGATTTATGACAGCGTGGTTTCAAAGGATGTTACAGGAGGTTTTTTAAAAAGCCTTGCCTTTGCCTTAATAGTTTCAACAATATGCTGTTATCAGGGTTATTTTACTCACATGAGACCAGGTGGGTTTGGAGCAAAGGGCGTAAGCCTTGCCACCACGTCGGCAGTTGTTATTTCCTGTGTTTTGGTTCTAGTTCTGGACTATGTTCTTACTTCATTTCTTCTTTAAAAAGGTGTCATGGCTGAACCATTTATTGAATTTAAAAAGGTATCAAAGAGCTTTGGAAAGCTTCAAGTCTTGGACCAAGTTGACCTTAAGATATATGAAGGTGAAATTACGGCAATTATTGGGAAAAGTGGTGTTGGAAAAAGTGTCTTATTAAAACACATAATTGGGCTTTTAAAACCTGATTCTGGCAAGATTTTAATAAAGGGAAAACCCCTTGATGAATTTTCAAAGACGGAACTGAGAGAGTTCAAACGCTCTTTGAGCTATATGTTTCAGCAAAATGCCCTTTTTGATTCCCTTACTGTCTTTGAAAATATTGCCCTACCATTGGTAGAAAGGACAAATCTTACTCCCACAGAGATAAAGAAAAGGGTGGATTTTCGGATTGAGCAATTTGAGCTAGGGGAAGTTGCAGATAGATACCCTTCTCAGATTTCTGGAGGTATGCAAAAAAGGGTGGCCCTTGCAAGGGCACTTGTAACCGAGCCAACCATGATTCTTTTTGATGAGCCTACAACCGGCCTGGACCCTTTGAGAAAAAATGCCGTATTAAACATGATTGCCCATTACCAGAGCGAAATTGGCTTTACAGGGGTTATGGTGAGTCACGATATACCTGATGTATTTTTCATAAGTAATCGGGTGGCCATAATTGAGAATAAGAAGATACCCTTTCAAGGAACGCCCCTAGAACTTGAGCAGTCCGATAACGAGGTAGTTTGGCAATTCATTCACGGACAAGAGGTCCTTCAGGACCAGTTGACTGGGCTACAGCCCAAAAAGGAAGTCAATGCCCTTATCCTTGAAGAGCTTTCTAGGGTATCTCAAGAAAAGGGAAGATTTACTTTGATACTTTTTACAATCGACAGTCTTACCCAGATAAAGAACCAGGTTGGTTATATTGCAGCCCAAAGAATTTTTCAGTGCCTAGCCATGGGAATAAATATGAAACTTGCTGGAAAGGGCAAGGCAGCTAGATATGGCCTTGAAGACATATTAGTTGTTCTTCCTGGTGGCTCTTATAGTGAAGCAGAAGGATTAATTAATGCCCTTTTGACAGATTGCTCCAAACATGATGTGATGAATCCTGAAAAATATAAGAAGGTTTGCATAGACTTTTCCGTCAAGGCAGGGATTCTTGAAGTGAGGGAAAAGACTGATCTGGAATCCATTATTGAATCTGCTAGAAAGGCACAAAAGATAATTGCAAAAATGGAATGTCACAGGGGTTAGGTGAGCACTATGAAGAAATATACCCATGAAACGCTTGTTGGGGTGTTTGTATTAATTGGCATAATTTGTATAGGATATTTGACTATAAAGCTAGGAAAGATGCAGATTATAGGCGGGGATTTTTATGAAATCACGGCCAAATTTGACTCTGTCGCAGGGCTTAAGCCCGATAGTAGCGTTCAAATGGCAGGTGTCGAGATTGGAAGGGTCACATCCATAACCCTGGATACTCAGGATTTTGTGGCAGTAGTCAAGATGAAGATAAAAAAGGGTGTTCCCATTCAGGAAGATGCCATTGCATCTATCAAGACAAGCGGACTTATTGGAGACAAGTATGTCAGCATCCAGCCAGGCGGTTCTGACGAGCTCTTGAAGGATGGAGGGGTAATAACAGACACTGAATCTGCCGTTGACATAGAGGGGCTTATAAGTAAATACGTCTTTGGAAGTGCAACCAAATAGTGGTGTCATTTAGGAAAGGAGGAAGATAGATGAAAAGAATAAACTGCCCTTTAAGACACTTAGTTTTCTTAGTTGCAAGTGTTTTTATAATGATATGTTTTAATAATGTTCATGTCTCAAATGCAATTACAAAGGATCTTACCCCACAAAAAGAGGTAAAAAGGCTTGTAAATCAGGTTCTTCAAGTGCTTAAGGATCCTAAACTTAAGGGAGAGGATAAAAAGGAGATAAGGCGCAAGAAGCTGAGAGATCTTGTTCAACAACTTTTTGATCTAAATGATGTATCAAACAGGGTCCTTGGCAGATACAGAAGAAAATTCAATAAGGATCAGTTTAATGAATTCAAGGACCTTTTTTCAAAGCTTCTGGAAAGTATCTATTTGACAAAGATAGAACATTATTCTGGAGAAAAGGTCATATTTGAAGAAGAGAGAATGCTTTCTCCCACCAAGGTGGCAGTGCCGACAAAGATAATAAAGAATGATACTGTTATACCTGTTGAATACAGACTAGTTAAAAGACAGGGAAAGTGGACAGGCTACGACGTGGTTATAGAAGGTGTAAGCCTTGTTAAAAACTACAGGAGCCAGTTTTACCAGATATTGAAGAAGAAGGATGTTGAAAGCCTTTTGGCAATGATGAAGGAAAAGGTCGATGCTTTAAAAAAGAAAGAGGTCCAAAACAAAAAATCATAGAGTTAAAAGTACGGGGGAGAGGAAAAGTGATAATCAGACCTGATAAACTTTCTGATGCAGAAAAGCAAGAGACTATAAAGCGCCTTTGGGATAAGGATCCGAGTCTTTGGACTCAAAATGAGGAGGAAAAGGAGGCGATTCTCAACAGGCTAGGCTGGCTTGATATACTTGAAAGGATTGATGAAAGGCTTCCAAAGATAAAGGAATTCGGGAAGTTTGTTAAAGATAGTCCCTTTTCAAGGGTCTGCCTTCTTGGAATGGGAGGCTCAAGCCTTTTTGCTTTAGTGCTTTCAAAGATTTTCGGTCCCCAGGAAGGATATCCAGATTTTTGGGTTTTGGATACTACAGATCCGGAAGAGGTCGAAAAGGTAGAAAAGGACAGGCTTTCTGAAACACTTTTTATCGTGGCCAGTAAATCAGGGACTACCACTGAGGTAAGGGCCTTTTTCAACTATTTTTGGGATAAAATAGAAAAGCTCTCAGATTCTCCCGGGAAGCACTTTGTGGCAATTACTGACCCTGGAACGCCTCTTGAAGAGCTAGCAAATGAAAAGGGGTTTGAAAGGTGCTTTTTAAACGACCCTGATATTGGAGGGCGCTATTCCGCCTTTTCCTATTTTGGTCTAATACCTGCTGCATGTATGGGGATTGACATTGATGAGCTGATTCTCCGTGGACGAAAGATGGAGGAAAGGTGCCTTCCAGATGTGCCATTTGATGAAAATCCTGGCTATAAACTTGGGGAATTCCTAGGGCTTTTTTCTGTTCAAAGTAGGGATAAGCTTACCCTTTTGATGGATAAGGAGATAAAACCCTTTGGATTGTGGCTTGAGCAACTTATTGCTGAAAGTAGTGGTAAGGAGACCATGGGACTTGTGCCAATTGTAGGTGAATCCACCGGCATTCCAGGATTTTACGGAAGCGAAAGAATCTTTGTCTATATGAGGATGGAATATACCAGTTTTGAGCAGTCCCTTGATACCTTTATAAATGAGCTTAAGGAAGCAGAGTTTCCTGTAAGGGTCCTTAAATTAAAAGACATCTATGATATTGGTGCCCAAGTTTTTTTGTGGGAGTTTGCCACTGCCCTTGCGTGTCATTTCATAGGAGTAAATGCCTTTAATGAGCCTGATGTAAAAGTGGCAAAGGAGATGACAAAGGCCACTCTTGACCATTATATCAAGGAAGGAAAGATGCCCGTAAAATTCTGGATTGACCCCCAGAGCCAGATAAATTTCAGGCCTTCCCATACCCTGGCAACCTCCATGAAGGGCCTTGCAAGGACCTTAAGGGACATATTTAATGTCCTTCCCACCTGGGGCTATCTGGGTTTTTTGCCATACCTTCCTTATGATGAGGTGGTTGACGAAGTAATAGGAGAGATGAGACATATCGTAAGACAGGAGCGTGGTTGCGCAACGGTCATGGGATACGGCCCAAGATACCTACATTCATCAGGACAGCTTCACAAAGGAGGGCCAATTTCAGGTGCCTTTATCATTTTTACCCGAAAACGTTCCAAGGATTATGAAATAGTTCCAGGATTTGGGACAAGCTTTTGGCACATCCAGTTCGCCCAAGCAGTTGGTGATTTCGAAGCCTTAAGCCAGATAAACAGGCGTGTAATTCATGTCCATCTACCAGCAGATTATAGATTGGGAATAAGGAGCTTTAGCAAGGTGCTTTCAAGGGCTGCAAGGCTTTAGAAATTTTTTGTTCATTTAGTAGGGTAAGATATGAAACTTAAAGTTATTGTTCACAGGTCTGAAGATGGAGGGTATTGGGCAGAGGTTCCTTCAATTCCTGGATGTGCAACTCAAGGAGATACATTTGAAGAATTATTGCAAAATATTTACGACGCTGTTGAGGCCTGTCTGTCAGTTGATCTGAGTGAAATTGCTACATCTGAAGATGATAAAATTTTGGAAATAGCAGTTTGAAGGCAATTTCTGGAAAAGAATTCGCAAAGGTTCTCAAGAAAAAAGGCTGGGAATTAAAACGAACCACAGGTAGTCATCATATTTTTGTCAAGACTGGAAAGCCGTTTCGTATTTCTGTTCCGATTCATGGGAATGGGCCTTTAAAAAAGGGTCTTTTAAAGCATTTTATGAAACTTGCTGAAATAAATGAGAATGATTTCTAAAGCTAAAGCAAAGGAATATCCAAAAAATAAATAAGCCAAAAGGCTCAAATGCCCTTAATCACAAAAAGACTCTTAATTGTAGTTTTTCTCATCATATTTCTGACCCTTGGTGGCACCATGGGATACATGACCATAGAGGAGTGGGACTTTCTCGAATCTCTTTACATGACAGCCATATCCTTGACAACTGTGGGATTTATGGAGGTCCACCCCTTGAGTTCAGAGGGTCGTGTATTTACTATCATATTGATAACTTTGGGAGTGGGGCTTTTCTTTTATGCAGTAGGTGTCTTGGCAGAGGCAGTAGTCGAAGGCCAAATTAAAGGAATTGTTGAAAGAAGAAGGATGCAAAAGGAAATCAACAAATTAAAAGAGCATTATATAGTGTGTGGTTTTGGACGCCTTGGAAGGGTGATTTGTAATGAACTTAAGATTAGAAATCTTCCAGTGGTTATAATTGATAATAATGAAGAGGCCATAAAGGAGGCAGAAAGGAGGGGGATTCTCTATTACAAAGGGGATGCCACCCTTGACGAAAGCCTTGTTAAGGTCGGTATTTCAAGGGCCAAGGGGCTCATTACTGTTCTAGGAACAGATGCTGCAAATGTCTATATTACCATTTCTGCCAGGACCCTTAATAAAAAGATGACTATTGTATCAAGGGCCGATGACGACAATGCTGAAAGAAAGCTTTTCCAGGTAGGTGCCACCAAGGTCATAAGCCCCTATAAAATTGGTGCCATCAGGATGGCCCTTGCCGTGTTAAAACCTACCCTTACGGAATTTTTGGATGTGGCAAGTCACACCGTAGGCTTTGATCTAGACATTGAGCAGATAGAGATAAGGCCTGATTCTCAGCTTTCAGGAAAGGCACTAAAAGAGGTGGATTTAAGAGAAAGGACAGGTGCAACAGTTATTGCCTTAAAAAAGAGGGGAGGGGAGATGAGCCTTCAGCTTAACCCCAATATCCCCCTTGAAAACGGAGATACGATTATTGTCATGGGAAGTAAAGATGCAGTCAGTAAGGTCTTTGAGATGGCTGGATATGAGAATGGGATTAATGATTTGATAATCTAGTAAGGAGGTGTTCTATGTATCTTGCACCAACTGATCATTGGTATCTCGAGCGCATAATATGGTTAATTGCAGGTATTGTGGTTCTTGGAGGTATATGTCTTGGACTCTTTGTACATAAGTATTGGTTTGCACTCCCAATGCTTGCAGGTTTCAATATGATAATATTTTCCTTGACGGGTTTTTGCCCAATGGCAGTTATTCTGACTAAGTTTTTTAAGGTAAAGCCCCTTTGCGAAGGTCAAAAAGAGTAATTATTATGGCCCTAAAGGTGGCCTTTTTCCATCCATCCTTAGGGCCAAGTTTTTCCAGTCAATCTCATGCATATTTTTTACCACGCTATTTAATACACCTATCCTTGAAAGCCGTTTCTTTTCAGACTTTTCCTTAATCCCGTGAAAGGGCAGCATGGCAGAAAGGGCCCTTTGCTTAAATTTTTCATTGGGTGTTAAAACATCATTCCTTCTTGTGTAATAAGGATCTTCCCCAGGCTCACATGGCCTGTTGAATACGTTAAAATGTCTACATGCAAGGGGTCTTACAGGGTGAATTATACAGGAACCTTGAATCAAAAAGGGACAAGGGCTTCCCTTTTTAAATTCCTTAAGTTGTCTTTTTACAATTTCTCTCTCATTGCCAACAAGCTTTTCTATCACATACCAATATATGCCTACAAGCTCTAGGGGATAGACAGGGATGGTAAAGTGAATATGGCAGCAACTTGAACATCCCTTTTTGCAGGCGAGAACCTCTCCTCTTTTTAATCTCTTATTTATCTCAAGAGAAATTCCCTTATCGGCAATAAAATAGCAATCAAGCAGCATGCCCAACCAGGGGATAGAGGTCTCCTCTGGAAATGTGACCCTTTTTGCCAAAATAGATCCTTTAAAGGGTCTTTTCTTCCTTTTCTTTACTGCCTTTTTCTTCATATTTTTAGTTTTGCCTCTATTAGGCCCCTTAATGAATTTCCAATATAAATCTTTTTTGCATGAAAAAGGTCCTCTTTATATAAAACCTTTTCCATTGCTCGTCCCTTTGACAAAAGCTCTTTCCTTAGGACCCCAGGTAATAGGCCTGATGATAGGGGAGGTGTCAAAAATTTTTTATTTTCTGTTTTTAAAAAAAGATTTGTTATTGTCCCCTGGGTGAGTTCATCCTTTTCATTTAAAAAGATGGTTTCAAAAAGGCCTTTTTCCTCAAGTCTTTTTCTTTCCTTATCAAAAAAGGTCCTTGAAGAGGTCTTATGATACAAAAATTCATCATTGGAATTTACCCTGTTCGGGGAAATATCGATCAAGACAGGTTCTTTCAAAAGATTTTTATGAAAGGGGTTAAAATCTATCTGTATCCTGCCATCCCTGTTCAATATCAGTTTCACCCGGAATCTTTTTTCCTTTTTGTTTATTAAAACCTTTTGAGTGTCTAAAAGGGCTTTTTCAATATCAGTTGGGATGAATCTAAAATTCAAAATTTTGGACGAAGTCTTTAGCCTTTCAAGATGATATTTTAAGAGCCAAAACCCTTGGCCCCTTTTTTCAAAAAGGTCCCTGTTCCAGAGTATGGTTTCAAAAAGATGGAAATCCTTGGAATTAAAAGCTGATATCATCTGTCAAAAAGCTTGCCTTTAAAACAGTTTCTTCAAATTCAGAAATGGGGTCAGAGCCTATGGTAATGCCTGCGCCAATACCTATTTGCCCTTTTCCATCTTTCATGGAAATGGTCCTAATGGCTACATTGAAACAAGCCTGACCATTTGGACTTAAAAAGCCAATGGCCCCTGTATAAATTCCGCGTGGTGCCTTTTCGAGTTCTGAAATTATCTCCATTGATCTTATTTTTGGCGCTCCAGTTATCGAACCACAAGGGAAAATTGCTCTAACTATATCTAAGAGCTCAATTTCTTTCTTTAATTTCCCTTTTACCTTGGAAATCATTTGAAACAGGGTTTCATACCTTTCCACCTTAAAAAGCTCAGGAACTGAAACAGAGCCTATCTCACATATCCTTCCAAGGTCATTTCTAAGAAGATCCACTATCATTACATTTTCTGCCCTATTTTTGGGGTCATTTTTTAAATTCTTTTCTATGTTTCTATCCTCTTTTTCATTCTTTCCTCGAGATGCTGTGCCTTTCATTGGTTTTGACCAGATGTAGCCATCTTTTATCCTAAAAAAAAGCTCTGGTGAGAGGGATAAAACATCTAAATCCATATCAGTCCTCATGAAGCAGGCATATTTTACCCTTTGCCTTTTCCTAAGACCAAGGTAGAGATCAAAGGGGTCGCCACTATAGTTAAATCTTCCGCTAATGGTGTAATTAATCTGATATGTATCTCCGGCCCTTATATAGTCATGAATTTTTTTTATCCTTGAGACAAATTCATCCCTTGTTGTATCAAGTCTTAACGATATGTGGCCAGTCTTGCGGCTTTCAAGGGGTATTGAGACAGGTTTAGGTCTTTCAAAAAGCCCGAACCACAGAAGAGGTATTTCGTGAATATCTTTCTTTATAAGATGTGTTAACTTTGGTATTAAAAGATATCCCAATTCATAGGAAAGCCAGCCACATGCATAAAGGCCGGATGAAACCTCCTTTTCTATTTCACTAAAGGCCCTTTCAATTTCATTTAACTCACATGGCCAACTTATAGTCAGGATTTTTTTAGGGTCTTTAAAAAGGAAAGAGGTTGCCTTTTCTTTTCTGGTTAAGATAGGATCCCATAAAAAAAAGTTTCTTTTTCCTCCACTCAAATGGAACTTATAATCTATCATCTTTCAAGATCTTATAGTCTTAAATAGGGCTTTTTGGAGTTGACAAGGTATAACTCATTTATCATATTTCAAGAAAAATGGGCGGTTAACTCAGCGGGAGAGTGCCACCTTCACACGGTGGAAGTCACTGGTTCGATCCCAGTACCGCCCACCATGTTTTCTTTCTTTATATATCCCACTCTCTTGTCTCAAGCCCATATTCTGAAACCAGCCTTCTACTTGCAACAGTTGCTATTGCCATAGAGCCAATGGCATTTGCAGCTGCTATCATGAACATTATTACTATTTGGTAGCAGACAGCTTGAAGAGGGGATGCGCCTGCCACAATTTGCCCTGTCATCATTCCTGGAAGTGATACAAGTCCTGCAACACTCATATTGTTTATGATGGGGATCAGGCCTGTTCTAACCGCATCGCGTGCCCCAGGCAAAATTGCCTCCTTTCTTGTGGCTCCAAAGGCGAGCCTGACTTCTATCTCCTTGGTCCTTGTCCTGATATATTCGAGCAACTTATCAAGACAGAGACATATTCCATTTAAAGAATTGCCAAAGATCATTCCAAATATTGGAATAAGGTATTGGGGATCGTACCACGGAGAAATTTTTATGACAATTTGGGTAACTAACACCCCTGAGATTAGGCTTGAAACAGACATAGTCAAGAATGCGTCCTGGCTAATTCCCTTATACTTATTTTTTGACCGTCTCACTGCCTCCTTTGCTGCAAAAAATAGCATTATAATGAGCCATGCTAAAACCAAATAGGGGGATCTTATCTGAAAAATTTTTTTTAGTATAAGTCCAATGGCCCCAAGTTGAAGCACACATCTTGTTGCGGCTAGGAAAAGAGACTTGGTTATACCAAGGCGAAGACCAATTGAAATGAGACTAGCAATGACAATGAGGCCAGTGGCCCAAAAAAGATCAAAGGCGTTAAGCTCTATGTAATGTCCCATCTTCAAGCCTCCAACATGAATCGGCCCTTTTAAGAAAATTTCTTTCGTGTAAAACACAAATTACTATGGCAGGTCTTATTCTTGAAAATTCCAACACCTTATCAAAACATTTGTTTTGTAATTCGGGCTCAAGTCCTGTAAAAGGCTCATCTAACAAAAGAACAGGGGGTGACCACAAAAGGGCACGAATAAGACAAAGCCTGTGCCTTTCCCCGCCTGAAAGGAGATTGGCATCCTGGTCAAATTTAATGTGACCTAGACCAAATTCATTCAAAAGCCCCCTTGCTCTGTCCCTTGAAAATTTTCTAGTATTTGAATTTTTAAACTCAAATGGAAATAAGAGGTTGTTAAGAACACTTCCTTCAATAACTGGGGCATCTTGCAAAAGCAATGTGCACTTAGAACGCCATTTGCTTAGATCCCCTTCTCCGTAAGTCTTTTTATTTATTCGTCTTATGCCAACTCGTGCCCTTTTAAGACCAACGATAATCTTTAAAAGGGTAGTCTTCCCGCAGCCTGAAGGCCCTGTAATTATTGAAAGGTGAGGGGCTTTAAATTTAAGGTGAATGTCCTTAAAAGGGACACAATTTCCAGCACCTTCATATTCGATAGGGCCACATTCAAAGTCAACTACTCCATTGACATCTGTATTTCTTGACTGACCGTCTAACATGCTTATCTTTTTACCAAAAAAGGAGGAAAGGAGGTAAGGAAAATGTTTGAATTAGCACCATGGAAACCAATATCTGAACTCAGTAATCTTAGAAGGGAAATGGATAAACTTTGGGCTGACTTCTTCGGTGAGGGGGAGTTAGCAACCCGTACTGAAACATGGGTTCCAGCAGTAGATGTTTCTGAAACCAAGGATGCCATATTTGTTAAGGCTGAAGTTCCGGGAATGGATCCAAAGGATATTGATGTATCCCTTTCTGGAGATATGTTAGTTATAAAAGGTGAAAAAAAGGAAGAGAAAGAGGAACAGGATGAAAACTTCCACAGAATTGAAATGAGACGCGGAAGTTTTTCCCGCGCTATAAGGATCCCGGTTCCCGTTGATAAGGATAAGATAGAGGCAAAATACGAAAGTGGCATCTTAAAGATAAAACTCCCCAAAACTGAAGAGACAAAACCCAAACAAATTGAGATAAAAGTTTCATAAGAGACAGGGGATAGATGGTAATATACCATTTATCCCTTTATAAATCCTTTTAATAACTTACTCTTACTTGGATGTCTTAATTTTTTAAGGGCCTTTGCCTCTATCTGCCTTATTCTTTCCCTGGTTACTGAAAAGTCACGTCCAACTTCTTCTAATGTCTTATCTGATTCTTCTCCAATGCCAAATCTAAGCCTTAAAACCTTTTCTTCCCTTGGCGTAAGAGTTGCCAGAGCAAGGCGGACCTGCCTTGCAAGATTGGAAGTTATGGCAGATTCATCTGGAGAGGGGGTCTTTTGATCCTCTATAAAGTCCAGAAGCTCACTTCCTTCTTCCTCACCAATAGGGGTATCTAAAGAAAGGGGCTGATTAATTAGTTTTAGTATATTTACAATCTTTTTTTCAGGAATGTCTAATATTTCCGAAAGCTCACTTGTTGTAGGTTCCCTTCCATATTCAGTGACAAAGGACTTTGAGGCCTTTGCAATGCTATTTAGAATTTCCACTGTATGAACTGGAATCCTTATTGTTCTTGACTGATCTGCTATGGCCCTGGTAATGGCCTGTCTTATCCACCATGTTGCATAGGTGCTAAATTTAAAACCCTTTTTATATTCAAATTTTTCAACTGCCTTTATGAGTCCGATGTTTCCCTCCTGAATAAGGTCCAAAAGATGAAGGCCTTTGTTGATGTGCCTTTTGGCAATGCTAACAACAAGGCGCAGGTTTGCCTTAACAAGTTTTTCCCTTGCATAATTGGCCTGTTGAAGAGAGTTGTAATAGCTTCTTACAAGCTCATGTATAGAATTTGTGGAAAGCCCTGTTGTAAAAAAGATTTCTTCCTGGTCTTTATGTGAGTATGTCCTGACAAACTCTTCAAATTCCTCTCTAATAATTTTTAATAACCACTTTTGAATTCGTTTATTTTTAAGGCAATCAATGAGATTTACTGGTATGCTTCTGAGCCTTTCCAGGCATTCTTTTAGTTCATCCTGATTTGAAACCCTTTTTAGTCTTAATAGGAGTTTTTTTCGTTCTTTTTCTATCTCTTTAATTTTTTCAAATACACTAAGGGTATCTCCTTCATCAGATTCTTCTAAAAAGGTCTGATTTTGGTTTTCAAGGCTTCTAGCAGATTTATTGTCAAGCCTTTTTATAAGGCCATCTACAACAGATGGGATGTGAAAGGCACAAAAGCAGTAGTTTTTTTCATTTTCTTCAAGCATCCTTGCCACATGAACCTCTTCTTCCTTTGTAAGGACCTCTCCAGAACTCATTTCCTTCAAGTAAAGCCTTACCGGGTCAGAAAGAGTAGATAGCCTTTTAGGAGAGCCTTCAGAGGAACCAGGAGGATAGGCAGAATCCTCTATTAAAGAACCGGTTTCACCCAAAATATCTAAGGTCTTTTCAGCACCATTTACTGGAGCAACTGATCCCAGAAGCTCATTATGGCCTTCCTCGCCTGTGAAG
>WFZZ01000128.1 GCA_015489315.1 Deltaproteobacteria bacterium
AGAAAGGGCGTGCCGCTAAAGGAGTACGTGAAGGGGCGGTTTTATTATGGCATAAAAACAGGGCCCAACAAGGCCTTTGTCATAGACGAGGAAACAAGGGACAGGCTTATAGCAGAAGATCCCAGAAGTGAAGAACTCATAAAGCCCTGGCTGCGTGGCAAGGACATCAAAAGATGGAAGGCCCATTGGGCAGGGTTGTATGTGATTTTTACTCGGCGAGGCGTAGATATCGATAAGTACCCAGCCATTAAAAAATATTTGGAGCAATTTAGAAAGGAGCTCACCCCAAAACCCAAAGGCGCTCCCAGAAGTATGCCAGGCAGGAAACCCGGACCTTATAAATGGTACGAGATTCAAGACAATATTGCCTATTACAAGGAGTTTGAACGGCCCAAGATTATTTATCCAGAGGTTTCCTCAACACAACGATTTACCTTAGACTTGAAAGGATATTTCGTTGATAAGACGACATTTATTATCCGAAATAGTATTTTTGAAATGAAGTATGTAATTGGTCTTACTAATTCGAAACTTATGTCTTTTTTCCATAAAAATTTGGGATCAATGATGCGGGGTAAATATTATATGAATAGTAAAATTTACATTGGACAGTTACCCATTTTAGATGCGTCAGAATCTCAAAAATCCTCTATCATCTCCCTTGTAGAAAAAATCCTCGCTAATCCAGATAACCCTGAGGTTCCCAAGCTTGAAAAACAGATAGACGCCCTGGTTTACGAGCTTTATGACCTCACAGAGGAAGAGGTGGCAATTATTGAACAACATTAATTATAAAAGGACGAGGTTGTGAACGGATTTCCCGTGCAGGATGAAATAATCGACCTTGAACGAAGGTATGTTCCAATATCTTTCAATGAAAAAGACAAAGAAACCCTTGCCATAGAAAACCAAATCGCCCTCCTTTACGGGAGAACCTACGGCGATACAATCTATGATCTCATAAAGAACCCCCTTACAGTTGTCTTTGGTGAAGCACAGTCTGGAAAAACTACCGAGTTTCGAATTGCCAGTAAAAACTTAAATCAAAACGGCAAGTACGCCTTTTTTATCCTAATTGAAGAGCTCAGCAATCCCAGGGTCATAGGTCCACAAGCAATTTCAGATGCCCTTGAAATAGAGGATGAAAACAAATTTGAAAATTGGATCAAAAGTAATAAGGATGCTGTTTTCCTTCTTGATTCAGTAGATGAGACAAAGCTTAAAAATCCTCATGATTACCAAAGGGCGATAAGAAACTTTCAAAAATCACTAAGCCCTCATTTAAGAAGATGCAGGGTCATTATCTCATGCAGAATAAGCGAATGGCACCCCAAAACGGATTTTTGGCCTCTTCAAGAATTGATATCAAATTTAATCAAAGACCCTGATCATACAAATGAAGTAAAGCTTGTTCAGCTATTGCCTCTAGATGAAGGCCAAGTCAGAAAAATTGCTAAAAAAAGAGGCCTTGATGAGAAAGATGCATACAAATTTATTCAAGAGCTAAAAGATGTCCAGGCCTTAGATTTTGCAGGCCGGCCAGGCGACGCCATAGAATTGGTTGAACTATGGAAGCAAGAGCGCCGTTTTGGCACTCTCACGAAGCTAACGGAGCTAACTGAACAAAACATCCAAAGAAAATTAAAGGAAGAAAGCGATGTTTATGAAGCAAGAATAAGTCTTAAAAAAGCAAGACTTGGCGCAGAACGTCTAGCAGCAGCGGCAATTTTTTGCAATCAAAGTACCTTCAGGTTCGCTACTCCTTCAGAAGACCCAAGAGATGTCCTACCAGCCCTTGACCCCTTTAAACTGCTTCCTGAATGGAGCAAAGAAGAAATAAAGGCCCTGCTGAGACGCCCCATTTTTGATGAGGCAACTTATGGAAGGGTTCGCTTTCACACTAGAACTGTCAAGGAATATCTTGCTGCCTCTTGGCTTAAGAGGCGTTATGACAAGGGTTGTCCTGTAAGAGAAATTGCAAATATCTTCTTTGCTACACGTTACGGAAAAACCGTTATCAGAAGAAAATTCTCTTCTGTTGCCGCATGGCTTGCCCCGCACGTACCAGTGCTTTTAAAAAAGCTTTATCTTTACAACCCAGAGGTACTGCCTGATGAGGGAGACCCACAGGCATTACCAATGGAAATCAGGGAAAGCATTTTAAGATCATTCGTTGAAAGATACAGTGATAGGGACCATACCGGATATTGGTATGACTTTCAAAAATTAAGGCAATTTGCAGACCCTGGACTTTCTGATTGTATACGAGAGCTTTTAAATAAAGCTGGCACCACTGTTGATGCAAAGAGGCTGCTGTTGGATTTGGTGCAGACGGGCAAAATCCACGGCTGTTCTAAGGAAGTTCTTAAAACCGCTCTAGATGAAAGAGAAGATGAAGGAGTTAGAATAGATGCAATTCTTGCCTTAAAACCTTATGCAACCGAAGAAGAGCTGCAAAAAGTCTTTGAGACCCTAAAAAAAGAATCGGCTGTCCCTAGGGATATCTATGGTTGGGCACTTTATGTCCTTTATCCGAGGCTGATTGGCCCTGAGGAATTACTGGGATTTATCGAAGCAATACCCCAAAAAGGCTTCAACAAACCTGAAAGACTAAAAGATAGATTTGGAGAAATACTTGAAGCTGAGAATGACAAAGAAAGGCTTAAGGTCCTTATCCCAGGCCTGTGGAACTTAATGAACTCGGCTGACTGGGCTGAAAATACAAAGAAAGACAAAAATTCATTCTCATGGCTTCTGGGCGGTCTTGTGAAAGGACTTTACAACTGGTTCTCCGCTAACGGCACATTTCTTTCAAATTTATTTGATATTCTTGATTTTTTTGAAGATGAAAATTTTTTTGATTTTCAAGAAAGAAAACTTGTTGATAAATTAAAAAATAAGTTTTCCAAAGCAGATTCAAAAGTAAGAAAAAATTTCTTCCGTCATCGTTTTTCACTTTTTGCCAAACATTACAACAAGAAGAAAATTTACACCTCCTCGGTTCTGAATTCATCTGTCATTCTGGATATTGTCTTTGATGACCTTAATTGGCTTATAGAAGACTGCCTCAATACGAGCAATAGTAGATATAGATTTACTGCCTTTGATGCAGCAGTAAGAGTCTGTCTTTCTGAAAAAGACAAATGTGATCCACATGAAAGACTTCACCAAATTATAGAAAAGCATCCCGACCTTAAGAAACATCTTGAAGGTCTTTTAAATCCCCCACCAAATAGATATGAGCTTGCCCAAAAATTAAAACAAGAAATCAAAAAGCTTAAAAAAAGGCGGGACGATATTGTCTTTGCGGAAGATATCCTACCTCACCTTGAGGATATCTCTTACGGAAAAGATGAACAGCGGCTAGTCAGGATTTTCCGCTACTGGCAAAAATTAGATAATAAACGCTATCCGTCCTCTTTTGATTCATTAATCCCTTTAATCGGTGAAAAGGGGGTTGCTGCCTTCCGTTCAGGCCTTATTGCATTTGTAAAAAAATGGGAGCCTGATGATCAAAAAAGAGTTGGCGATGAAATGGCAATTCTGGGGATATCATGCGCCATTGAAGACGGCTGGTCTTTCGATGGTCTCCCTCAGCCTCAAATCATAAAGTTCATTAAATTGGCATTGAAGGATTTCGATTTGCCTGAATGGTTCGGGGACTTGATAGAAAAGTATCCCAAAATCGTGGCATCGCAAATCAAACCTATAATTTTTCAAGAATTAGAGTCAGTTGAGTCAGCCCACGAAGATACAAACGCACACCCACATTTTTTTTCCAATCTCATCCGTGAGTATCCGGAATCGGTCAACTTATTTGCAGATGAAATCTTCATGTGGGCAGAAAAACATATGCCGCTTTCACCGAACATGCGCACTCATATAGTGAGAGCCTTTTCTATCGAAAAGCACAGAAAGCGCTTAAAGCTACTGGCTGAGCATTATTTCAAGGTGTATGAATCAACGTCAAAGGAAGATCAATTATTCTGGCTGGCCGTATGGCTCCAAGTGGATGCTCTTAGGGCACTTGATAAACTCGAAGAGATGTTATCCACATTGGAGCTGGAAGAGGCTGACAAATTTATTTTAGATCTATCAAATATACTTTATAGAAGATACGGTTATGATACAGGGTTTGAAGGCATTCCCGACTATCAATCTATTGATGCTCTTTCACGGTTTATTCCAATAGTATTTTCACATATACGCTTCGAAGAAGATCCTGAACGGGAAGGTACCTGGACACCTGATAAGCGGGATAATGCCCAAGGCTTTAGGGATGAACTAGTAAAAAGCCTTGCCAATTTGCCAGGGAAAGAATCTTATCTCGCGCTTAAAAAGATAAGGGATGATGTCTCGTACCCGGGTGTCAAGGACTGGCTGTTAAGGGAAATTGAAGAAAAAATCGACAGGGAAAGCCCTCTTGTCTGGTCAGAAGATACAATAATCGAGTTCGAAAAATCGCATGAGCACGATCCTCTAACAGTTGATGATCTCTTTGAAATAGCGCTAAAACGTATTGAAGAAATTAAATATGACATGGAAAAAGGGGACTTCAGTAATAGAGGCTTGTTCACAGAAGACACTGATGAAACAGAACTTCAGAAATTTATTGCACAAAAGCTGAAAGACCTTTCGAGAGGGAGATATACTGTGGTCAGAGAACCAGAAGTCGCCAATAAAAAGAAACCTGATATACGCCTTCTTCACCTAAATCTGCAACCTGTTTCAATAGAAATTAAGTGGGCACATAAATGGAGCATAGCCGAACTAGAAGAAGCCCTGGTTGATCAACTCGTTGGACTATATCTGAAAGCAGTTGACAGCACCCACGGAATTTATCTTTTGGTCAATGCAAGATACGGAAGAACCTGGAAGTTTAAGGATAAGAGATTGGATTTCAATGGACTGGTTCGACACATGAAGAGACTTGCCAAGAAAATCGAATCTGAAAAAGAAGGCGTGGAAAGACTGGAAGTAGTAGGCATGGATTTAACTTAGGTACAGGGGATTTCATGAGGAGAACCTTTAATATCTATTGCGACGAATCCTGTCATTTGGAACATGATCATCAAAAGGCCATGGTTCTTGGGGCCACGTGGTGTCCTGCGGAAGCAGCTAAAAAAATATCATCAGACCTAAAAAAAATAAAGGCCCGGCATGGTGTTTCCAAAGATTTTGAGATCAAGTGGGTGAAGGTTTCCCCTGCAAAGATTAATTTTTACTTGGAGATCATAGATTATTTTTTCGATGCCGAATATCTACATTTTAGAGCGGTTGTCATTCCTGATAAGGGGAAACTAAATCACGCTGTTTTTTTACAGGATCATGACCAATGGTACTACAAGATGTTTTTTGTATTATTAAAACAGTTTTTTGATCCACATGCCCGTTATCGCATTTATTTGGATATAAAAGACACTCGCAGCCAGCAAAAAGTGGAAAAACTACATAAAATTCTTTGTAATAACCTTTATGACTTCGACAAGGAAATTATTGAAAGGGTGCAACAGGTCAGATCACATGAAGTAGCAGTCCTGCAGATTACGGATCTACTTACTGGTGCCCTTTCTTATCTTCATCGCGGATTAAAGAGTAGTAAGTCTAAACTGGAAATCATCAAAAAAATTCAAGACTTATCCTGCCGTTCACTTTTAAGAACTACCCTGCCCAGGGAAGAAAAGATGAACATCTTGGTATGGACTCCTCAGGAGTTATAAGTATGGACTTACCTGGGTTGGTCTGTTTTCAAGGTAACTGGGAGGAATACGTAGAAATTCTGTATAAAATTTATGAAGAAGAAATAGTATTTGGCAATCTTCATTTCAAAGGCTTACCTGTCAGATGCCAATACAGACCTCCCACCCATGGAAAGGGCTATGGCTTCTGGCATGTAATTTCAAATGGGCCGGTAGAAGAAGAAAGAATCCCCGATTTCAGAAGATGTGAAAGGATACGATGGATTCCATGGCTGATTCAACATGTTGACAAGGATTCAAGGATTAGTTGGTGGGAAAACAAGAGAGGAAGAAATATTCATGTAGTGATATGGCTTGAACCTGAAGACTTTGCAGTTATTTTGGCCAAACGAAAAAGATATTATTTGCTTAAAACAGCTTACTGCGTTGCACCTCATAGAAAAAAGACTTTTTTAAAAGAGAGAGAAAAATTTTGGCAACCCCCAAAAGGCTGAAACCGCCCAAAATTGATTTGGACGGCTTCGAATGCTCCTTTCACACATGGTGAATGAGTCTATTAATAATATCGACAAAAATAGAGTTCATGTCAAGGGCGATTTAATTTTAAATGTGCGGACGTTTTGCCTTCTGGGTAACAAGAAAGAGGCTCAAAGAAGAATTTGACCTGCCTAGCCCTGAAGATGCCCTCCCTGAGATTCCTCCCCGCTACAACATAGCCCCTGGAACCAACATTGCCTCCATCAGGCAGCCTCCGGAAAGCCCAAGGGAACTTGCCATGCTGCGCTGGGGCCTGGTCCCTTCCTGGGCAAAGGACAAAAAGACGGGCTACAAGATGATAAACCAAGGGCAGAGTCTGTAATGAAAAAGCCTGCATTTAGAAACGCATTCAGGTACAGGCGCTGCCTGATACCTGCCTGCGGCTTCTACGAGTGGCAGAAAAGGGACGGGAAAAAGCAGCCCTGGTTCATAACCCTAAAGGAAACTGACCTTTTTGCCTTTGCAGGCCTGTGGGAGAGATGGAAAAACCCGGAGGATGAAACCGAGGTCATAGAGTCCTGCACCATAATCACCACCGATTCCAATGAACTCGTCAGGCCCCTCCACGACCGCATGCCCGTTATCCTTGAAAGACCCGACTATGAAAGTTGGCTTTCAAGACAGACCCCGGAAAGGGAACTTGCAGCGCTCCTTCGCCCCCTGCCCTCTTCTAAAATGACCGCCTGGCCCGTCAGCCCCCTAGTTAACAGCCCAGCCAATGATTCTCCCGAGTGCGTAAGACCCTTAAACTACCATTTTTGACTTGGTTTATCGCGACCATTCGACCAGTAGATCAGGAGGCGGGTAAGAATGTGCTTCTGGAAACAGTGTCGCAGGCCTCGTAGCCGCATCCGGAACCTATTGCTACTTGATGCCTCAAAGCCCCATGCAATCAGAACT
>WFZZ01000129.1 GCA_015489315.1 Deltaproteobacteria bacterium
TTGATAGACTGGTCCACCACTGCCATATAATTAAAATACTTGGCCCAAGCTATCGTATGAAAAACATGAAAAACAAAATTAACTGATTTTAATTGTAAATGTTTAGTTATTATAATTTCTTATTTAATAATAACCTATGCACCTAAGTGGGGAATTTAAAAGGCCCTAACCTGGGGAATTGACAGGGACTCTAACACGTGTACATGGATAAAAGGAGACTCGAGCCTTCTTTTTCAATGATTTTGGCTTCACTCCTGGTTCTTTTTATCTCCTGGGATTCTTTCGGCGCTAATGTAAAAGGACGCTGCAAATCTCTTCATCCACTTTTTGCCTATGTTTCAAGCATAAAGGCAGGACAAAGTATCATCCTCTACAAGCCTGAGGAAGCCCTAAGGGGAGCAACTGTCTTTTATTTGAAAAATACACTCCCAGAATGTTACTCAGCAAAATGCCTTGAAAACTATTGCATTTCACAAAATGCACAGCAAGAACAAAATGGTAAAATATTGATAATTGGCCAAGAAGACCAATTTAAAACCTTCAAAAAAATAAAAATACTAAGAAGTTTCAAGGTAAAATCACGAATATTGAGCGTCGGGCAAATGTGATCTTTATGACAACATCCTGCAGTCTCCACAAGGACAATTAAATCTTATAAGCAAACTCCTTAATCCAAACCAAGGATAAAAGTCCAGCCAGTTAATTTAAATATAGTCACTGGAGATAGAAGGTTTAATACCTCTTCTGCAATAATCATTTTATATAAAAAATTAAAAATTTTATTATCTTAGATATCTAGTCTTGATCACACTTAAACTCACCTATCTCACCTCATGTTGCTATTCTTTGTGAAGGCAATACAGAGTTTATTTTTCTAAGCCAAGTACCCAATTACTTTGATTTCTTTATTGATATTCAATACCAAAGGAGACACAATCATTTTAGTTATTATCTAAAAAATAATTACCGCAACCTTTTCATATAAACTTATTGCTTTTTTACGTTCCTTTTATGGCATTGTCAAAAAACATCAATTCAGTTTCCAGGCTAATCAACAGCCGGCTTGGTTATTACAAAAAAGTAATTTAGCCGCAATAAACAGGAAAATATCCACCGTTAGCCTTAATTCCAACATAAATAAATTTACTTAGGCGGACATTGTAAGAGGTCTGCCAATTAAAGGATTGCACAAGGTGACTACTTTAGACCGAAGTATTCTCAAAATGTTGGCCCCTCTTATAAAGAGTAGTGCAGGGGATCTTTGGGCAAAGATTGCAACGCATGCCGGAAATGGAGGATTGCAAGCTCTGGCTGTCGTTCTTTTTCTCATCGCAGGCTGTCTTCTTAACAAGAAAAAAATAAAGTGCTGTACCTACTCCTGTCTTGCTGCACTCCTTTTATCCGGAATACTTGTTCAAATAACAAAATTCGCTGTGGGCAGAGGGCGCCCAGGAATGAGACTTCCTGCATGGACCTTTAAACCCTGGACATCCTCAAACAACTGGCACTCTTTCCCTTCTGGCCATGCTGCTTCAAGCTTTTCCCTTGCCACAGTTATAACAGCATTCTATCCTAGACTTTGGTGGCTGTGGTACGGAGTTGCCGCCTTCATAGGCTTTGGCCGAGTGATAAGTGAATCTCACTTTCCTACAGACGTCCTGGCAGGCGCCATTCTCGGTAGTCTGTGCGGTGGGTTATGCTTATTGGTAGTACGCAAATATATCAATTAAAATAGAAATTGGATCATGATACTCGGTCTGGACATTAAAATCCTGTTCAGGAGCATCAAAGCCACGGGGTTGATTTTATCTTTCCTTTTGCTCCAAGGCTGCGCTTATTATTCATCCCCAGGATCTCTTTATTCAAGTAATGAAACCGATTCTGGTGTCTTAAAGCCGGTCATGGAAAAAAATCTTGAGTTCAAGGCCAACAAGATCCACCACCCCCTTTTAAAACCACTAAGTATCAATTTCTCGGATGGTATTTCACCGGATGAGGCGGCGGTCATAGCAGTAATTGCAAATCCGTTGCTTAAATCTGAGCGAGACAGGAAAAAGATCGCCCGGGCACAGGTTATCCAGGCAGGGCTTCTTCCAAATCCGCAGCTCTCCCTTAGCCTTGAATTCCCAACTGCCGGTGCCACCCACGATACCTTCACTGCTTATGGACTTGGACTTGACTGGGATGTGAGCTCCCTTATCACAAGGGGTTCAAGGCTGTCTTCCGCAAAGTGGAACCAGGAAGCAATAAACCTTGAAATTGCATGGAAGGAATGGCTGACGGCAGAAAGGGCAAGGCTTAATTGGTTGAGGCTTTACTGGAGTCTTGAGAAGAAGAAGCTTTTGAAAAAGTGGGCTCTTGACTGCCAAAAAAGGGTAAAGCTGCTTAGAAAGGCGGTAAGATACGGAACCGAGACGGCCCCTGCCCTTTCTTCAGCACAAACAGAGCTTGCCAAGGTAAAGGCCCAAGCTGCAAAAAACAGGGAAAATATCCAGGGTCAATTGGCAATCTTGAAACGGGTAATGGGATTGCCTCCTGAGTATGACCTTATCCTTCAAAAACTTAATTTCAAGGTTCCCCTTACGGGCCTGGTAAAAAGACAAATAAAAGAGGCGACAAACGACTTTCTCGACAGGCGCCTTGACGTACTTGCCTTAAAGGCCGCATGTAAAGCCAGGAATGAGGAGGTAAAGGTGGCTATCCTTTCAAGATTTCCAAGGATTGGAATAGGAATTCTTCATGCAAGGGATACCGGAGACGTTATTACCACGGGGCCATCCGTAATTATTGAAATTCCAATCTTTGACCAAAGACAAGGCCAACTGGCACGGGCAAAGGCCCAAGGAATAAAGGCATTGGATGAATACCAGGCCAGGATATTTAAGGCAAGGTCCAAGGTTGCGGAAATCAAGGAGCGAATACGTTGTCTTACTGACTACTATTTAAGGCTTTTAGATGCCTTAGAAGCCCAAGAGGAAATGCTTAAGATTTACGGCAGTGCCCTGGGAAAAGGGTTGACAGACGTCCTTACCTATTACCAGGCCCTTGACTCATTTTACAGCCAGAGGATTGAGCTACTTAAAGTCAAGGAGGAAATTACAGAACTTATCGTTGCCATAGAGATGACAACAGGCACACACATATATCTTACGGAAACGCAAACTAAGGAAAGAGCAAGGGAATACATGGCTAAGAAAGGGAGGAATTCAAATGGCCACGGAATATAGACGCTGGACTAGGAAAGTGGTCTTTGCCATGATGTCTCTTTTATTGATCGCATTTTTTTGGCCATGCAAAGTACGCGCTTCTGGCGCAAAGGAGGTTGAAACGGTCTCATCCCTTGTCCAGACGGTAAAGGTGCAAAAAAGGATACTAACAAGGGATCTCATCGCTTATGGACGCATAATACCTGCTCCTGGCAGCACAAGAAGTCTTACTATGCCCTTTGAATCTGTCATAAGTAGGGTGTTTGTGACCGAAGGACAGCAGATCAAAAAGGGCGAACCTCTTCTTGAATTATCTCCAAGCCCTTCCACAATGCTAATGATGCAGTCTGCAAAAAGCTCCCTCAAAGCTGCCAGGCTTGAACTTGAGAAAGTAAAGGAGCGGGTCCGCATGAAGCTTGCTACCTCCAGGGAACTCATTCAGGCAGAAAAAAACTATAAAAAGGCCCTGCTACAGGTGGAAAATATTAAGAGGATGAAGATAGACGACAAAA
>WFZZ01000130.1 GCA_015489315.1 Deltaproteobacteria bacterium
CTATAGCCTTCCTGAATTCTTGGGATGGGAACGGCCTCCAGAGCCTTATCCTCAAAAGACCGACCTTCTGGCCCTCATCCCTCATGGCATCAACGGCTGTCATGGCTGTCTCTGAAATACTTCCCATGGTTACGAGAAGTATCTCTGCATCCTCTGTGCGATAGGATTCAACTGGGTTGTATTTTCTCCCAAAGATTTCAGCAAATTCATCCCATGCCTTGAGGATATATCTTTTGGCCTTTTTCATGGCCATATCATGGGCAACTTTCGCCTCGGTATAAACCTCTGGGATACCTACTGGACCCATGGTAATTGGGCGTCTTGGATCTAACTTGTATCTTGGTTTAAATGGCGGAAGGAATTTATCCACGTCTTCCTGATCTGGCAATTCTATTGGCTCGATAACATGGCTAAGAGTAAAACCATCAATATTGACAATGAATGGAAGAGAAACATTCCTGTCTTCGGCCACCCTAAAGGCGTGAAGGGTAAGATCAACCGCCTCTTGACCATTTTCTGCAAAGGTCTGAATCCAGCCAATATCCCTTTGGACCATGATATCCTGATGATCATTCCAGATACTGATTGGAGCTGAAAGGGCCCTATTTGCCACCACCATGACTATTGGAAGCCTCATGGTACTGGGGATATAAAGAATTTCGCTCATAAGGCTGAGGCCCTGTGAACTTGAAGAAGTGAAGGTCCTTGCGCCGGCAGCACTTGAACCACAGCAGCAGCTCATGGCTGCATGTTCACTTTCTACTGGAATGAATTCAGCATCTAGCTCCCCATTTGCCACCATTTCAGAAAGATGTTCAACAATGTGAGTCTGAGGCGTAATTGGATAGGCTGGTATGACCTCTGCCCTTGCCAGGCCCACTGCCTCAGCAATTGCAATCGATACTTCTATTCCCACGCGTTTTGACATGATTACCCCTCCTCCGGAACCATTGTTATGGCATCTTTGGGGCATTCGTGGGCACATATGCCACAACCCTTACAATATTCCATATTTGCCACAAAGTAACCCTCTTCATCCTGACTATAGGCCATGTCCGGGCAATATACCCAGCACATGCCGCATTTTATGCACTTTTCCTTGTCTGTAACCGGCCTTTGGGACCGCCAATCACCAGTCCTGAAGTTGGCAGCATTGCCTGGCTCCAAGATGTGGCAGCCAAAGGTTATCGTTTTCCATCCTACTATGGCATCTGAATTGGCCATCTTTACTACTCCTTGTGCTCTATATTTTTATCCTGTGACTACTGTTTCGTTCATCGCCCTTTCAAGGGCTTTCTTATTCTTTTCGGCCAAACGCCCAAAGCGTTTCTCAAGGGCTTCAAAAAGTGGCTCCTTATCCACAATTTCAGTTGCTTTGAGGAGCGCCCCGAGCATTGTGGTATTTGTAATGGGAAGGCCCAGCTCCTCTGTAGCAATCTTAGTTGCATCTACCATAGCGAGCCTGGATTGAATACCAAACTTTTCTCTGACCTCACTTTCAGAAAGTTCAGTATTCAAAATCACAATACCGCCTTCCTTCAGGCCTTCGGCTACATTTACCAGACCAGGAAGAGATGGGTCCAGTACCAAGACGATGTCTGGAGTATAGACCTTTTCCCTGGTCCTGATTTGAGTATCACTGACCCTTATAAAGGCAGCTACTGGCGCGCCCCTTCTTTCAGGGCCAAAGCTTGGAAAGGCCTGTGCATACTTCCCCTGGGCAATGGCTGCAGTGGCAACAAGTTCGGCAGATGTAACGCCACCTTGTCCGCCCCGGCCATGAATCCTTACTTCTTTCATTTGGTGATCTCCTGTCTAGATTTATTATGGATTTCCACTGACTAATAATTTAGCCTAAAATCCATATTAGCCTTATTCTGCTGGATTTTGAATGAACACTTGTTCAATAAAAGATTTTACACTGTTTACAAGGCGTAAATTCCTTTGTCAAGATACTTTGAGTGTCAATTTTTCGCCTGAAAGCTTTAATGACAAAATCAAAATTGAAAATGATATTTTTTTGTAAAAGTTTCTATCAATTTTAACTACAACTTTTTCCTCTTTAGTCCCACCGCGTCCTGTCCTGAAAGGCTGTAAACCCTGACCTTTCTGCTTCTAGGAAACTCCCTTTTCATTATAGACTTAAGCAGTCTTTGAAGCTCTCTATCTGTAACAAGCACTTCCTGGTCCAGATAGCCTCTCTCTCTTATCCAAAAAAGATTTTCATCCTTTTTTATAACAGTCAATCCCCTGTTTCTTTTATATGAAAGTATCTCAAGACCTTTTTCTTTCTCTAACTTTTTTAAGGTCTGAAGAACCTTTCTAAGGGCGGATTCAATATTTACGAGGGCCATTATCTTTTGCTCATTTCCCTTTTTATTGCCATTTCCAAGGCCCTTTTATGCACTTCTCCCGCAAAATGGAGGGCACTTTTACCGGTAATAGGATCAAAATCAGATGGATCAGAAAGACAAATATATTGAATGCGCCTTGATATCTCTATAGGGGCAATATCAACTGGCATTCCTATAATCTCCCTGGTGACTTGAAAGGTTGCTCCACATGATGCTGCCCTTAGAACCTTTATCTCGAATATCTTTCCATCCCTTATCTTTACCTCATATTCAGGAAGACCAAACTGTCTTCCATACTCGCCGAGGCCTTCTTTTTTGCCAAGACCACAACAGGTAAAGGGGCATATTGCCCCAGGGATGTGCTGGCCAGAGGCAATTACAGGAACCCCCTTGCTGTTACAAATCTTCACAAGATATTCTGAAAGATCTGGATGTTTTAAAAAATTTAGTACCAAATCCCCTTTAAAATCCTGGCATATATATTCCTCTGGCTCATCTATTATAGGTGGCAAAATCCCCTTGATATCAAAGACCTTTACGATCTCAATATCTTTGCCATAAACACTTATTCCCGCTATTTTATAGTCCCCTGAACCCCTTTCCTCAAAAACAACTATTTCCTGTCTCTTTTTTTCATGAACTGAACTAGGAAACCTCATAACCGGCTTCTTTTATTGCCTTTCTAATTTCGTCTAAGGAAATATCCCTTGATGTATCAATTTGAGTAATACCCGTTTCAAGGTCAATTTCTACTGAATCCACCCCTTCTATGCCAAATAAGGCCTTTTGAACAGCCTTTTTACAGTGCTCACACTTCATTCCAGAAACCTTTATTTCTATTTTTCCCATAATTCACTCCTTGAAAATTTGATTTTGTGCTTTTAGTCATCTGACTAAATAACTTTTTTAATGTAACATCAGCTTTTTGCCTTTTAAATATGGATTTTATGAACATCACCATTAACAAAAGAGGAATTGAAGATTGTGGTTCCTTTAGCTTTCCAGTTCGTTTTGGCACCTATCATAAAGTGGAATCAAGGGATTTTGTGCTTCACTTTACTCCCTCCTGGAGGCTCATTTATGCACAATCAAAGGAGAGATGGTGGCCAGATCCAAATGAATGGATAAAGATCGGACTCTCCGGAATACCTGTTTATTATTCAAGTCTCTTTTATGGGGATGTGGCATCGCTCTTTGGCCAGCATTACATCCCCATTCCTAGGAATCTCTCCTTTGAACTCTTTAATGAAAATCCATTTTTGGATTTAAAGTTAATAGTTTTTTTAAAAAAACTGGAGAAACTCGATGAACTTTTTGGAAATAACTCAGAATTTATTGAGATAAAAAATGGGCTTTTAAGGTGGAAAAGATTTTATGACCTTGAACTTTTAAATATTCTTAAGGCAAGGGTAACGATACTTCCACCAGACTCATTTATCTGTGACTACCAGGTATTTCCCGTCATAATATCCACAGGATGCACCAAAAACTGTGGATTTTGTGAAGTAAAGGATGGAACCGAATTTGCTCTAAGGTCCGATGAAGAAATAAAAAAACAGGTCCTTCAACTTAGAGGTGTTTTAGAGAAGGAGCTTGATCAGTTTAGAGGCATCTTTCTGGGCACACTTGATGCCCTCAAGGCCCCGGAAGATAAGATTTTTTATTCAATAAGGCTTGGTAAAAAACTTCTTCCCCACATCAAAAATTTCTTTTTATTTGGAAGCCCAGAGGCCCTTTTGGAAAAGGACATAACCTTTTTTAGGACCCTAAACAAGCTTAAGGTCAATATCTACATAAATATTGGC
>WFZZ01000131.1 GCA_015489315.1 Deltaproteobacteria bacterium
AAACCAGTATGTCCATATCGCTTTCCGGCCTGTTATCACCTTTTAACCTTGAGCCAAAAATTTCCAAAGACTCGACATGGTACTCTTTTTTTAGTTCAGGAAGACAATGTGCCAGCGCCTGTCTTATTTCATCTATCCTAGTAGAATTCTTTTTCATTTTTTTATCCAAGCCTCTGATTTCTGATAAGCTCTGCAAGAAGTTTTGCGGCATCTGCCTCTTTCGACCTGATGCCCATAAGCTTTTCTGAAAGATAATCAGTAATAGCAAGGACAAGCTCCCTCATCCCAGCATCGCTGTAGTAATCAGGGACATCTAGAGAAAGGTGCTCAATAACCTTGTCCATATCCAGGTCTTTTTGAAACTCTATTATTTCATATAAAAACCTTGCGAAATCTGCGCCTACGGACAGAAGTTCACAAGTTGAAATTTATTGAACTGACCAAATTACAATGATATTGAATAAGTTCGTGGCGACTTTGGTTAAATCTTTGAATTTCTTCTTCCCAGGACTTAAATTCCTGAATTGCTTCGTCACCTGAGGTGCAAAACTGAAGAAAGTCTTTGATCTCTTTTAATCTCGCATGATAATTGTCACTTTCCTTGTCTATATTTTCATCAAATGCACAGTTCGCCATGATTTCGTTCATTTTTAAACCACCCGGTTTAGTGACTAATAGCATTTGAAACAATTTTGGTTTACAAACCTTTATAGTAGCAACAAAAGCCAATAAAGCATCTATCTTAAATCTATCGGGCTTTAAATAGCCTAGGATAATATTAAGAAAAACTTTCTCTAATTGTCTCAATGATAAGTCAAAATGGTTTGCCAATTCATTCATATAATTAACTAACTCCTGGTGGACAGGGAAATCATGTAGCTCAGATAACCGATAAATGTATTTTAAATAATCATCACCCTGATCGAAACTTCTTTCCTTAGGTAAGGAGGTTTCCACATTTATGAATTTTTGGAGATAAGTATTTGCATCAATGCCCCTGCCGTAAACTGCTTTTACGGCCTCTTCCAACTGCTTTTTATGCATCGACAGAACAAAAACGGTATTTTTTGTCAAAAAAACATGCTTGATTTTTTCTAAAATCTCTACGGCAAATGATGGCCGACATCTATCTAATTCATCTATAAATATGATGAGCTTAGTAGTAGACTGATTTTCAGTCCAGTTTTTAAGAGAGGCAGCTAAATCGGATAGTTCCTTTTTAAAAGTGATTATGGTTTGTTTTTCTTGATGATGATTTTCAATCTTATCTTTTAATACGTTTCCTATTAGCTCCGAACTGCCTTGTGCTATTTCTTCTTTGAACTCCTGAAACATTTCAATATCAGAATCTTTAATCACGCCCATTGTAGCGGCCTTTATGGCTATTCTGCCGGTTAAGCCAAGCAGTTGGATTCCTACTTTTTTAGAAGTATTTAAAAAATTATCTAAATTTTTGTTATGCTTAAATTGCTCACTAAAATATTCTGTAATTTCGCTTACAATGGCGATAAAGGCATCATTCAGATAATCATTTGCAAAGGCATCAAAATAAATCGTGTGAAAACCTTCTTTTTTTAAAAGCGGCAGCCACATCTTAATGAAGGTAGTTTTTCCTTCCCCCCATGGGGCGTTCAGTGAAAGAACAAATGGATCATCGATTTTTTTTATTAGTTCCGTGAGGTTATTAGCAAAAGATACGCGATTCAATGCATCTTTTTGAAAGGGATGGTTTTCTAAAATTTCCATTTCAGGGATTATTAGTTTCATTAAGTGCCTCTGGAGGAAAATTTTACCAATTATATAACTACTTTCCGTGTCTTTCCAAAATATCCCTAATATCTGACGGTTTAAAAGAGACATCCCAACACCATGTCCCAAAGCCGCCACTTTCATTAACTGTCTTTACCCATTTATCAAGCTCTTGCCTTTTAACTTTGTTCTGTTCCGAATCCTGTCCCTTGATCTCTAATATCAAATTTTTGCCATTGGTGAGCTTGATAAGAAAATCAGGGAAAAATTTTCTTACTTTTCCCCTAAACAGATAAAGTATGTAAAAGCCAAGATGATCATTTTTAGCATAGGCCTTCACAAGGTCACTTTGTTCAAAGACATAAGCCTCGGCTGCTTCCCAAGTGCTGTCAAAGACTACATGGCTTATCTGAGATTTAATAGTTGGATGACAAGCCTTTCTGGTGTACCAAGGTCTCATATCATCTGTTGAGGCGATAGGTCTTTCTGTGTCAAATATTGGCTCAACGCGTTCTTTATTTTGTTCCTGTACGTGTCTGACAATATGTTGAACCAGCTTGTCAACATTTAAGGCAAGGAGGATTCTTTTTCTATTTGGATCCTGATGGAAAAGACTCGGAATTCTCAGTTTTTTGGAATAAATAAACTTCTCGATAATCTTTATAAGCTGAAAAACGAGAAATTCCTTGTTTCCCTTGAACCTTTCCGTATAAACTTGTTCAAAGGCCTTTCTCGCTGCCTGAAAAATTACCCGCTGCAGGCGAAATGCATCAGGCAATTTTTCCAAATCAATGGTGACTGCTTTGGTAATATCAGTGGCGCCACCAAGAGCCGGGGCAATCTCAGCAGAGACGGGTGTGTTAGTCGGGTCAATTTCCAGAGGTTCTACCTTGCTCCATTCCATCTTTAACACAGGCCTGACTACAGTCTCAATTCTCAGTATAACAGGCCAGGTAATCTCATATTCCTTTCTTTCGGGCAAAGATTCCACACAGACACTTGGCTCAGGAGGTGGCGGAGGCTCTCCTCCGCTTCCCACATTATGAAATATTGAAAGCGGAACCCCGAAAACATTTACATATTCCGGCTTAAATAGGCCATTTTCATCCCTGTCATAGGAAACTTTTCTCAGCCCCCGTCCAATTACCTGTTCACAGAGCAGTTGACTAGTGAAGGCCCTTAAGCCCAGAATATGTGTAACATTCTTGGCATCCCAGCCCTCGGACAGCATAGCCACTGAAATAACATTTTGGAGTCCAGATCCTGCCTTCCCAGGTTTTCCGACAGTATCCACTATTTCACGCAAGAGTTCTTCTTTCTTAAGGGAAAGGAGTCTTCTTTTCTTTGTCTCAGGAATATTTGCAGAAGATACAATAAGCCTCAATCTCTTCTCATAGTCCTTGTGTCCACTTAAAGATTCTCCAATTTCTGCCTTTTTAAGTATCTTGGAGTCTACCCTTAGGGTCTTTTCTGGGGCATGGAGTTCTGGGAAATGGCAATCTCCATGATCAAAATAGTGTTCGATCCTAGCTGCCGTCTCTGTTCGGTTGCATACCGTTAAGAGAACTGGTGGAACGGTATGTCCTTTTTCATTCCATTTTTTTAATGCCTCTCTCCAATCTGCTGCCAGAATCGTATATGCTTTCTGAACTAACTCAGGTAATGGTTCGTGTGGTTCAGCCTTTCTGTTTAAATCATCTTTTACTTCTTTATTGTCGTATAAATGGTAAAGCTTTGAACGGTATGTATTGGCATCGGGGAGCGCATCATCCCGCACAACGACCCTTGGCGTTTTGACAAGTCCTGCCTCAATTGCATCATTAAGCCCAAAATCTGATACAATCCATGAATAGAGTGCATGTTCTACGTTTCTTTTGCCTGTAGGTGCAAATGGAGTAGCTGAAAGGTCAAAACATCTCAATATCCCTCGACCATTGTGAATCCTGTCCAGGCCTTCAATCCACCTTGTAGCCTGTTCCTGTTCTTCCTTCGAAAGCCCTATTTTCTTTTTCTTTTTAAGTTCGGCGGGAATCCTGTAGGCGTGATGGGCTTCATCGTTTATTACTATGATCTTTTTGAAAGACGCCAGCTTTCCAAGAACCCTCCGGCAGAATGCCTCATTACTTTCCGGCCCCTTTTTTACAACAGATTTTTTCTTTTCAATTGCTGGCATAAGGGTATGCCAATTTTCAATTACAATTTCAGCCCTATTTAATTTTTGTCGCAACACTTCTGAAGGACATAATTCAAACAAATCGTAATAGTTGTCAGCGTTCCCAGGCTGTAATACCTGAAGCCTTTCCTTTACTGTAAGACCTGGAGCTACAATGAAGACGGCCCTGGAAAAATCTTTTCTACCAGTGTAGGTAACAGCATTAAGAACCTGCCATGTAATTATAAGAGCCATCAAGGTTGTTTTGCCGGTGCCTGTGGCCATCTTGTTACACAATCTTTCCCACGGGCCGCCATCTCCAGGTATTTCTATGCCTTGTTTATACTGTTTTTGTGCCTCAACCCACCATATAAGTGTTTCTATGGCCTCAATTTGGCAGAAATAGAAGGGGTATTCCCTCATATTTTGGTCATGCCAATGCTCTAAGAGCCTTCTCGTTACAGCAGTAATGCCTGGATAATCGTCACTTTTCCAGTCTGCTACCCGTTTTCTAATACGGTTTACCAGGTCCAGTTCCTCAACACGTCTGGTTTTGCTGCGGGGATCAAATATCTCATAACCGGCAGGCCTTCTTGTATTTACCAGCTCGAGGGTGCCGTCCGGTTTTTGCTGCCAATGTTTTTGAGGTCTTTCGTAGGGAGAATTTATGATTAGGGATTCTATCTTAGACACATTCAGTCCTCCCTATAAAAGAGGTATTATTTTGAGGCTTTCTATGCCTCTATCATCAATGATTTTTACAGCAATTTTCTTGTTTTCTCCCGGTTTAAACGGCAAAGATACTGTCCCCGCAAAAGCTGCAAGTTTTTGAAGATCAAGGTTTGCCTTTAGGTCCTTTGACAGACGGTTCCATCCACCCTTTTTATCCGCCATTGGGAAAGATACCTGTCTCGGCAAAAGAGATCTCTCGTCATAATCAGTATCCAGAAGCCACATGGCTATTTTGTTTTTGCCTCCAGAGATCAATTCCCCCTTTTTAGTGTCAAAATAATCAAACCCGTGAACTTCCACTTCATAAAATCCGTCTTTTTTCTTCCTCACCTCTACATCAGGCTGCCCCATCAACCAAAAGGAATCATTGGACGATCTCTTGCTCTTCAAATCCTCTGTCAAAAGATCGGCATTCATCTCTGCCTTGAGAAGGGTTACCCCGGGCCACTTTATTTCATCAATGTCTTTTGCAGCTTCAGGGTCAAAATTAAAGGCCGCAAAAATGACAAATCTGGGGTTGGGGCGAAGTGTTTCTGCCTCTCTAAGGGCAAATTCCACCTGCCTTTGTTCAAGGGGCGCAAATTCAGGTCCAAAGGAAACTACAACACCTTCTCCGTCTAGAGTCTGCCCCATTGCATGGAGATATGCAGTCTGAGGCATTGGTTTGAGTTCTGAAAATTTTATTTTTTGTCCTCCCTTGCCTCGGATGCCTGTTTTTAGAAGCTCATCTATCCATTCGTGTATCCTCGCAGATTCGCCTGAGCGGGCTATTGCCGCATCTGCCTCCTTTTGTTTTGCCTTTTCCTCAAGGCTCAAGACGCTGGGGAAAGGCACGGCTTCAACGGTAAAGGGCCCTGTTACCCTTACCTTGCTCTTATCTACTTCAGGCTGGTCATAGAGAATTTCTTGATCGGCATTTTTGGCAATGCTCTCATCCATCTCCTTCTGCATGGCCTGCCGCGCCCTGTGAAATTCCTCAAAGGGCCGCCTTGCCCCTTTTGGCCACTCTTCAGGAAATTCAAAAGGCACTTCCCATTCTTTAAGGGATTTGCCTGTTTCCACATTCAATTTTTCCAGAGCCTTTTCAATGGCAGGGTGCATTCTGTCATAGATTTCATCAATTTCTGGATTGTTAGCTATGGATTTAAGGGTGATGTGAGGAACGGTTTTATAAATGAAGCCACCCTGCAAACCCTCTTCAGGATAGCGTAACTTGTAATAGTCAAAAGAGGCAGTCATAAGCCGCTGTTTTGCAAGTGTCAGGGCCACACGGGAGGTATCGCAGGTTATCCATCGTCTTCCCCATTTCTCAGCCACATAGGCCGTTGTCCCAGAACCACAGGTGGGGTCGAAAACCAGATCACCAGGGTCAGTGGTCATGAGGATGCAGCGCTGGATGACTTTCACATTGGTCTCAACCACATATCTTTTATCTGTGGCAAATCCTGCAAAGCTCGTATCCATCCAGGCGTTGGTTAAAGGCTTAACTGGGTAATCATGTAAATAACGAACAAATCTTAATGTTTTTCCTGAAACTGCCACTCTTTTGACTTTTTTGAGTCGCTCCATGCCCTCCGGATATTTTGCTTTCCAATGGCTGTTGGCCTTTGGTAGATAAATTTTTCCTCTAAACTCGAAAGGGGTTTCTTCTGAAGCAGCACCTTGACTTTGCAAATTGTCAAGGCCATAAATTTTTGCACCTTCAGGTATAGGAGTTCTTCCGTTTCTCTCGGCCTTGGTCATGGAACGACAAGTCCCGTCCGGTAACTTAATATTTTTATAGAAATCATCACCTAATTGTAAATTGTCCTTTTTTAAAAACAAATTACGATATTTCACCTTTTGAACATTCTTGGCATACCAGAGGATAAAATCTCCAACCCTACTCAAGGCAGATGTGGCAAACCCACTTGTGGTTGCAAAATATATCAGACTTACAAATTTATCCTTCCCGAACACCTCATCCAGGAGTTCTCGAACATGGTGAACATTCTCATCGCTGATCTGGACAAAAATGCTTCCGCTTTCGTGAAGCAGTTCCTTGGCGAGCAAAAGCCTGTCTCTGAGATAAGTAAGGTAGGAATGTATACCCAGCTCCCATGTATCCCTGAAGGCCTTTATCATTTCTGGCTCTTGGGTAAGGTCTTCGTCACGTCTGTCTTTTACGTCGCGTTTATTGACAAATGGCTGGAAATTTGAGCCGTATTTAATGCCATAGGGTGGGTCGAAATATATCATCTGAACCCGTCCTGCCATTGATTCCTTTTCAATTAGGGAATTCATAACCAACAAAGAATCCCCTGCAATCAAGCGATTGGCCCATCCCTTTTCATGCTTATAGAACTCTATAGCGTCCCTTAAGGGTTCTTGCTTAAAGGCTGGAGCAAAAAGGTCTTGTTGTTTGTATATTGGCTCTCCAGCCTTAATGCGTTTTTTTACAGCCTCAAGAATGGTTTTGGGGTCAATTCTTTCATGGACATGCAAGGATACTGTGTCCACCTCAAAACTGGTTCGTTCCGCCTTGCCAGTCCAGTTGAGATATGCATCTGACATACGTTTAAGTTCAAGGAGTGCCTCACGCATTACCTCGGTACTTTCGCTTTCCAAGGCATCATCAATCAGCGTTTCAATATCGGACCTGCCTATATCAAATTGCAAGGCAGGGTCAATATGAGGGTCATAAGCCCATTTTTTCTTAGCCTCATCTTTGTCGGTCTCAGGCTTTACAAGACCAACCTGAGGATTATTCACCCTTTTTGCGTCATGAAGATAACGGGAGATCTGCTTGTCTTTTTTTGTTTTTTTTAGGGCCATAGCTTCTCCAAAGATTTTGAAACAATTTCTGAATTTCAATAGTTACGGAACAGTCTTTTTAAACAGGCCAGAAACCATTCTTAATGGCCAGTTTTCCACGAGTCTAAAAGCTCCTTTAAATTCAAATGAACTTTGACATCCATGTTAAAATTTCTCAGCAATTTTGAAATCAAACCTTCTCGTGGCTTAAATCGCACATTTGCCCTGCATTTTTCCCCTGCCGGGGATATTTCGAGTCCGATCTCACCCTCCACTATTAATTTGTTTTCGTTGAGTATTTGAAAAAGTTCCTTAATGGATGCCGGTTCATTTATTATTTCATACGGACCAAAGGGGTGGCCTGCTTTTGGTGTGGCTTTTAAGTTAGCAATTAGATTATTTGACTTAAAAATACCACGATCAACAAAGCCCAGGGCCAAATGATCTGGTGCTGGGAAAAAATACTGGAAAATATCATTGTCTTTCAGTATTTGTCTCGCCAAGTCAGAATCGTTATGGTCCTTAAGTCGTTCTATATGTGCTTCTGGGAAATTGTATAGTGGAATTGAGCAAACACCCAACATCCTATCAGCTTTGGCAGGATCTAAAAACTGCAATTTAGCTATGTCAAAAGAAGGAATACTTGAAGAAACACTTTTGGTTTTATTATTTTCTACTTCTATCAAGGATAATTGTTGAATGGCTTCTTTGATGACAACAATCATGTTAAGCGCCGTGGCCCTGAAGGGGGTAGCCATAGCATGGCTGATTAATTCACCCGTCTGTGCGGCAATATCCTTAATCTGTTTTTCAAATTCTTCTTGGTTTTGGCCCAGCCATTCCAGTTCTCTTTGCCCAATAGTGGTGGTTCCTAAAACATTTGAAATCAATCGGGCTACATGAGAAAGATTTATTGCTATGGGTCGAGCCATGACGACGTTAAAAGAAGGTAAGGTGGCTTGAATATCTGCTTGGGCGAGCGAGGCTAGGCGAGCGTCAGCTTCACCGGAAATCATTACCACTCTTTTCCTTTTTTCATCTATACCCAAGGCGGTAACTAAGTGGGAATGCCCTGAACGACCTCGGATAGACCTAATTCCAGTCGGTTCCGTTTCTAATGCAACCAAAATATTGCGCCAAAAAGCGCTTTCATTTTTCATGATTCCTTTAATACCTCTTCAGCTTCTCCACCACCACTCCCACAACGTAAAGCTCGCGGTTGTCCACCACGATATCCTCATACTTTGGATTTAAGGGGTGAAGGACCCAGAGGTCTCCCTTCTTTTTTATCTGCTTGAAGGTGGCCTCACCGTCCTGGTTTTTTACAATGACGTAGTTTCCCGCCTCCCAGGCAATATGGGGATTAACAACGATGATTTCGCCTTCCCTGAACTCAGGCTCCATGGAGTCTCCCTCCACCCGGAGGGCAAAGACGTTTGGCCCCTTTGTCATGGCCCAGACCCACTCCTCGCATTCGGCAACGTCTTCGGGGTTTTCCGCCATGGCAAAGTCCCCTGCGTGCACCCAGGAAA
>WFZZ01000132.1 GCA_015489315.1 Deltaproteobacteria bacterium
GCAAAGTCCTCCTGGGTAAGAGAATTAAGTTCAACCCTTATTGGAAAGCGCCCCTGAAGCTCAGGAAGCAAATCAGAAGGCTTTGCCACATGAAAGGCACCACTTGCAATGAAAAGTATATGATCTGTTCTTACTATTCCGTATTTTGTATGGACACTTGTCCCTTCAACAATTGGAAGAAGATCCCTCTGGACCCCTTCCCTGGATACATCAGGGCCCCCCTTTGCGCTTGACCCTGCAGCGATCTTATCTATCTCATCGAGAAAGATTATTCCTGACTGCTCCACCCGTCTAATAGCCTTTTCAACCACCTTGTCCATATCGATGAGACGCCCGGCTGCCTCCTGTTCAAGGAGCTTTCTTGCCTCCTTGACCTTAACCTGTTTTCTTTTCCTTTTTTTAGGAAAAATGTTCGATAGCATCTCCTGTAGATTTGTCTGCATCTCCTCCATGCCTGCTGCGGCAAATATTTCGACCATTGGGGCAGCAGGCCTTCCTGAAACCTCAAGCTCTACCATCCGATCATCAAGCTTTCCTTCCCTAAGCATTTGTCTAAAACGTTCTCTTGTGCCACTAGATTCAACTTCCTGACCAACGGGTGCTCTTGGCAAAAGAAGGTCCAAAAGCCTTTCTTCTGCCTGCTTTTTTGCCTTTTCCTGGACCTTTTTCTTTTCCTCAGCCTTAACCATATCAACTGCAATGTGAGTAAGGTCCCTTATCATGGACTCAACGTCCCTTCCCACATAGCCTACCTCTGTAAATTTACTGGCCTCTATCTTTAGAAATGGAGAATTAGCCAGCCTTGCAAGCCTTCTTGCAATCTCGGTCTTTCCAACCCCAGTTGGACCAATCATAATGATATTTTTAGGGGCTATTTCATCCCTGAGCTCTTCTGGAACCTGCTGCCTTCTCCAGCGGTTTCTTAGGGCTATGGCAACAGAGCGCTTTGCCTGGTCCTGTCCAATTATGTACTTGTCAAGCTCTGCTACAATCTGTCTTGGAGTAAGGGTGTCCATATTCTCAGTTACAATTAAAGCTGTCATTTTAATCTTCCCCTATCTCTTCGAAAACAAAGGATTTATTTGTATAGATGCAAATTTCAGCAGCAATTTCAAGGGATCTTTTTGCTATGTCTCTGGCAGAAAGATCGCTTGCCCCAACAAGGGCTCGTGCTGCTGCAAGGGCATAGGGCCCTCCAGAGCCAATGGCAATAATTCCATCATCTGGCTCAATGACATCACCAGAACCAGAAATCAAAAGGGTATGGTCCTTGTCAGCAGCAATAAGCATGGCCTCAAGCCTTCTTAAAAGCTTATCGGTCCGCCAGTCCTTTGCAAGCTCCACTGCTGCCCTTAAAAGATTGCCACCATAGGTCTCAAGTTTTGCGTCAAGCCTTTCAAAAAGGGTAAAGGCATCGGCCGTAGCCCCTGCAAACCCTGTGATAACCCTTCCGCTATAAAGCCTCCTGACCTTTTTGGCACTTTGCTTTACCACCGTGTTACCCAGTGTCACCTGTCCATCGCCACCGACCACCACGCTTTTTCCTTTTCTAACCGCTATTATGGTAGTTCCGTGAAACCTTTCTGGCTCCATATCATACCCCTAAACTTAATTCTTAACTCTTTTTTGGCGCCACTATAATATCTTGTTTGTAAAATTGAAGGGAAATTAAATATATTCTAAAGCTAAACTTGGCAAAATCATATCCTCGGATTTATGGATGAAGGCGGAGAGACCTAAATACTTCTAAAAAACAAAGTCATAACCTGGTTAATTCAGAGCCCCCAGGCCGGCTCTGCAGATGAACCGTCACTGGTTATCCTTTTGATATTGGTCCCATCAATATTCATGGTGTAAATATCTGCAGAAAATTGATAGGTAACCATATCGGTCGGGCTTATCATGCCATGTTTCCCAGTAAGGACGGTAAAGGCTATCTGTTTCCCATCGGGCGAAAAACATGGATGTGTACAGATATGTCTAGGGCCAAAATGGGTGAGCGTCCGTAGCCCTGTACCGTCTGCATTTACTATGGCCAAATCCGATGAAACAAACTGGGTGGTCATGGTGGATCGGGCAAAAACGATTTTACGTCCATCTGGAGACCATGCTGGAGAGGCTGCCCCCTTTGAGGTGGCCTGAAACAGGATGCGTTGACCTGGAACTAAGACATTTAGATGGGGCCGATTTGCTAAAAAATCTGCCACCGACAGCAGAGCAAGGCTTTCCATCCCCTCTGGTCCGTAGCAAACAGCCAGAAAACGGCCATCCGGGGAAGCGGCGGGAAATTTTACATTTTCCCCGCGCATTCGACTGGGCTCAAACATGGCCACAACTGTTCCGGTCTTTCGGTCATAGGCACATAGATTATCCGCACCACCTGGCATGGCCAGCCCCCGCGGATTTTCCTGTAAAGAGGCAATGCTTCCCATACCAAAGACATAGCGTTTGTCTTGGGAAAGACTTGGATGAGACGCATAATATAGGCCATTATTGAGCTCAATAACGCCGATGTCGTTAACCTTACCTGCGGCTACATTTACAACCCTGACAGTACCTACATACTTGTCTGCCCAGATTTTAATCCATACCTTGGTACCGGCCATTACCCTTGGCAGGGTAAAATGCCAGGCACGCAATTTTCCATACATTTGTCCGGTCCTACTCTTGATAGCCATTTCACTGGCAGGAGCTGGATGAACGACTAATCCACCTGCACCCTGGGCAGTGATACTAATCTGTGAATAATTTTTCCCAACCTGTTCCAGTGTGCGCATATTATCCACAATTATTCCCTTAACAATACCGTAGGCAGGAGGAACTTTGACACGCATTTCATTACCGGTAATACGCACAGGGTGTGAACCATCCGGTCTGGCTATGAATATATCCTCCATGCATGCGGATAAAGAGTGCTTGAGATTGGAGACAAAGGCAATTTCCTTGTAATCGGGCGACCAGCGAGCCTCCTTGGCTAAGACAAAACCCTCTTGAGGTGCAAAAAAGGGACGCTTATTACCTCCGTCACCATCCATTATCCAAAGTTGTGGAAGAGGTATTTGACCGTTAATGCCTCCCACCCTGACCCACTTCTTTCCCCAGCGGGTATAAACAATATGCCCTCCCACAGCAATGGAAGGAGGCTTTATCCTTTCCGGTTTTTTATGGATTTTAGTAATATCTTGGCC
>WFZZ01000133.1 GCA_015489315.1 Deltaproteobacteria bacterium
CTATTTTCCAGAGGAAATTGCTGGCTTTTAATGATTCCGATCTTTTCCCCCTGGCGGATTTTGGCCTCTACTAGTCTAAGTCCTGCGCCATCGTCCTTAATGACTGCCTTTAACTGTCCTCTTTTACCTAAAGGGCTTGATACCTTTATAGGTGTAATGGTTGGGCTTTCACCTTCAAAAATGTGAAATCCAATGTAGGCACTTAATCCTAGAAGGGCTACAAGAACTACTATAAATATGGTAGAAAATATCTTTTTCATGTCTTTTCCTTAAAAAAAGTTTTTTCCATTAAATTGATTCATTGCTTCTTCTATTCCATTTTCAATAAATACAATTACTGCATCCGAGGCAATATTGCATATCTTTTCTACGTTTTGGATTTCGTCATTGGTAAAAGGAGAAAGGACGTACTTATCTGCTGGCATATTTTCAGGAGGCCTTCCGATTCCGACCTTTATGCGAGGAAAGTTTTTTGAACCAAGCCTATCTATAATTGATCTTATACCGTTATGGCCACCATGGCCACCAGAACGGACAATTTTTACTCTTCCAAAGGGGACATCAAGGTCGTCGTGTACCACCAAAACTCTCTCAAGGGGAATTTTGAAAAATGACACCATCTTTGATACGGCGTTGCCGCTTCTATTCATAAAATCAAGGGGTTTTAAAAGAAATATCTTTAAATCTTTGTAAATGGTATCTCCGACAGAAAAGGATGAACCACCTTCTTTTTTTGTGGCAAAGGAAATATTAAGCCTTTTAGAAAGGTTGTCTAAGACCCTAAAGCCAATATTGTGTCTCGTATTTTGGTATTTTTGACCAGGATTTCCGAGACCGACGATGAGGAATTTTTCCAACTAACGGCCTCTCTTAATAAAAAGGGGCCTAACGGCCCCCATCTTATTTTTTATTCTTCACCTTCGGCGGTTTCCTCTTCAATGCCCTCTTCTACCTCTTCTACAGCCTCTTCTGGGCCTTGGGCGCCACCAACTATTGTAATGAGAGTTGTCTCTGGCGGCTCGGCAAATTCAATTCCTTCTTGAGGTGTAATATCACTTATATGAAGGGCATCTCCAACATCCAGATCACTTACCTCCACTTCTAGTTCCTTTGGAATATTTAGAGGCAGGCACTTAATGGTTACGGTCCTTTGAATCATCTCTAGGACCCCTCCACCAACCTCAACACCCTTGGCTTTACCAACCGGTTTGATAGGAACTTCAACCTTAATTTTTTCATCTACAGATACGGCGTAAAAATCAATATGCCTTATTCTTTCGTTTACAGGATGCCTTTGGAGCTCTTTTATAAGTGCAAGCTTGGTGTCGTCTTGTACCTTCAAATTAAAGACTACCTGTTCTCCAGCTGCCTTAATGAGTATCTTGTTAAAATCATGTTCATTTACAGACAGGCCAATTGGTTCAATCTTGGGTCCATAGAGAATAGCAGGTATCTTGCCTTGGCGGCGAAGTTTTCTGGCAGCCCCTTTGCCAGTTTCATTCCTTACCTGTGTTTCCAAGTCTATTTGAATCATATTCCTAACTCCTGAGTTTTATAGTTAATTTATTATACAAAAAGAGAACTTACAGAGTCATCATCGTGGATTCTAGAAATCGCCTCCCCGAGGAGAGGAGCCACAGTGAAGACCTTTATCTTATCCAGCTTTTTGGCCTTTTCTCCCAACGGAATGGTATTTGTAACCATCAGGGTTTTAAGGCAGGAATTTTGTATCCTCTCAACTGCAGGTCCTGAAAGTACAGGATGAGTTGCACAGGCATGAACCTCTTTTGCCCCGTTTTCTAAAAGGGCTTCGGCTGCATTGCATAGGGTGCCTGCTGTATCCACCATATCATCAAGAAGTATGGCAATTTTTCCTTCTACATTTCCAACTATGTTCATTACCTGGGATTCATTGGCCTTTTCACGCCTTTTGTCAATTATAGCAAGCTCAGCCCCAAGTCTTTTTGCAAAGGCCCTGGTCCTTTCAACACCACCTGCATCAGGAGAAACCATGACTACCTGGTCCCTTGGAAATTCCTGAAGATGCCTTAAAAGGACAGGTGCAGCAAAGAGATGATCTACAGGTATACTAAAAAAGCCCTGAATCTGGCCGGCGTGTAGGTCCATGGCAAGAAGCCTTCTTGCCCCTGCCGTGGTGATTATATCAGCCACAAGTTTTGCAGAAATAGGGACTCTTGGAGCCGCCTTCCTATCCTGCCTTGCATAGCCATAATATGGGACAACGGCAGTAATTCTTCTAGCAGATGCACGTCTTAGGGCATCTATCATTATAAGAAGTTCCATTAGATGATCATTTACAGGTGGACAGGTAGGCTGAATAACAAAGACATCCGCACCCCTTACATTTTCACCGATTTCTACAAAGGTTTCGCCATCGCTAAATTTCCTGACCTGTGCCCGTCCCAAGGGCATGTTCAAGAAATCACAGATCTCCTGGGCAAGGGCCGGATGGGCGTTGCCTGTAAAGATCTTTATCTTATTGATAGACATGGCCAAGAAGCTCCCAGTACGAAAACAAAAATTATTAATTTTTTAAGCGCCTAAAAATAAAAATGGCTGGGGCGGCAGGATTCGAACCTGCGAATGCGGGTTCCAAAGACCCGTGTCTTACCACTTGACGACGCCCCAACGCCTATGTAAATGACCTGTTTAATGTCCTTGTAACCCTGGCCTCAAAACCTAGGTCTTTAATAATTTTATCTTTGGCCAAAAGGGCCTCTTCCTTGTCTTTAAATACCCCAAAAACGGTAGAGCCACTTCCAGACATGAGTGCAGCCCTTGCTCCTAAACTCAAAAGGCCATCTTTCACCCTATTAATTATGGGGTATTTGACACAAACTGGCTCTTCCAAGTCATTTTGCCAGATATTTTCAAGCCGTTCCTTGCGACGCTCAAAAATAGTTACACATTTGTGTCTTGTCAACTTGAAATTCTCATAGGCCCACCTGGTACTTACACTAAAGTCTGGAAATACCAAAAGGTACCAGTTAGGACTTACTTGGCACTCACTAAGCTCTGTGCCAGTGCCTTCCCCAATGGCTTGGATGAAATCAGTGGCAAAAAAGGCACAGTCAGCCCCGAGCCTGCTTGCAATCTCAATGAG
>WFZZ01000134.1 GCA_015489315.1 Deltaproteobacteria bacterium
CTTTAATATTATGTGTTACAATTATATTTGTGCCAGATGCTATTGCGACTTCCAAGATATGATCATCTTTTACGTCTCTTAAATAAGGCCTCCACAAAAAATATATTTTTTGAAATTTGCTCAAAGCACAAATATTGTCTAAAATGATCTCTATCTCATCCTCAGATAGATTCAAATCTTCCTGTTTTCGTTTTAACACATCCTCATATTCAAACAATAAAGGAGTCGATATTACAGGAATAATTAAGCCATCATCTATTAATCTAAGTATTTGATGTGACGCGCCTCTTGCAGAATAAAGTCCTGCAAATAGCACACTAGTATCCATGACAATTGATGTTTTTTCCACAAATAAATAATACTATATACGGTACCAATTGTCAATTTCGTAGTCCAACTTTACTAATTAAGATGTTCACTTAATAAGCTTCAAGGACTTAAGTACCTCCACAAGCCTTTCCTTATTGGCATCAAGCATTGGTGCAAGGGGTAACCTCACCTCATCAGAATCGATCTTCCCCATAAGAGCCAAGGCGGTTTTTGCTGGCACTGGATTTGTTTCAAAAAACAAGGCCTCAAAAAGTGGGAAAAGCTTGTAATGGAGCCTTCTGGATTTATCAATGTCGCCCTTAAAGAAATAGTTCATCATGTTTGCCATTTCCTTTGGCATAACATTTGAAGCCACAGATATCACACCTTTTCCTCCAATGGCAAGGGTTGGAAATGCAGTAAAATCGTCCCCTGAAAGGACAATAAAGTTTTTGGGGCACATACGGATCACATCACTGACCTGTTTGAGGCTTCCTGTTGCTTCCTTGATACCAATTACATATCGATTCTTGGCACAACGGGCCACTGTGGCAGGGAGCATGTTTACTCCAGTCCTACCAGGCACATTGTAAAGGATCATTGGAAACTTGCATTCCTTTGCAACTGTCATGAAATGCTGATAAAGCCCTTCCTGGCTTGGCTTGTTGTAATAAGGAGTAATTACCAGTGCCGCATCGGCGCCTGCCTTTTTGGCGTGCTTGGTAAGAATTATGGTCTCTTCAGTGGAATTTGAGCCTGTGCCTGCAATGACCGGCACCCTACCCTTTACTTGATCAATGGTTATCTCAACCACCTTCATGTGCTCTTCGTGGCTCAAGGTGGCAGACTCCCCTGTGGTGCCACAGGGAACAATGCAGTGTGTGCCAGATTTAATCTGCCATTCTATGAGATTTCTAAGGCCCTCCTCATCCACCTCACCGTTTTTAAAGGGGGTTACAATGGCTACTATTGCTCCATGTATCTCCTTTTTTCCAGATTCACTCTTTTTCTTGGCACATTTTGACCTAGATGCACATGCCATGACTCGATACCTCCCGTAATATTTATGCTATGGATAATTAATTTTTTTTAAAAAAAAGGCAAGTAAATGGACCAATTTTTTACTATTTATAAATCTTGTGACAGCTCTTAATTAATCCATTTACCTCCCTCATCAAATTCTGGGCCTGGGTAAAATCCCCCTTTTTTATTTGATCAAGTAATTCCCTGACCCTCCTGTCACAAATTTGCCACTCTTTATCCCAGTCTGGATCAGTAAGTTTTGAATATTTATCTAAAAGTTCGATGAGTTCGGCCTCCTCTGGAAATTGTTCCTGATTTCTAATGGCCCTTGAAAGATTCTTCCAAAGGCCTCCCATGGCCTTTTTTATCTTTTTGGCCTCATAGGGCCTTTTCCTTTTTGCCCTCTTTTCCTTTTTCTTTAAAGAGACTTCAGGACTTTTTTCCCTTTTTTGACCGATGATGTCACCTTTTATCTGAATGTCCAGATAAAATCTGCCGTCCTTTACCTTAAGGGATTGCTTTAAAAAAAGAGTGTCTTTAAGCTTTATCTCCTTTTCATCAAAAAAGAATTTACCATCATAAATTGCACCAGAGAGCCTTGTAAGTTCTTTTGAAAGCTCTTCTCTTTTTATTGATTCAAATATCCTTTTTGCCTTGAAATTCAAGTTGCCCGTATCCTTTCTGAAAGTTCTTTTGTTAAAGAAAGGGCCTTTTCCGCAAGCTCAATTGTCAAAAGACCAGTTCCACAACTTGGTGTAATGAGGGCCCTTTTCCTGATAAATTCTTCATCCAAACCGAGGATTCTATTCTGTTCTTTCCATCTTTCAAAAAGTGAATCAATGGTTTCCTTTTTTAGATCATCAGGATTTAACGTTGGCACTAGGCCCCAGGCCACTACCCCGCCTTTTTGCAAAAAGCCTACTATTTTTTCCTTATAAAGGATAAATTTTTCAAAAAATCCATAGGCATCAAAACTCAATATATCAATTCCTGCGTCAAGAACTAGGGACCAATCTGTATTGGCACAAACGTGAATGCCACAAAGGGCACCTTTGGATTTCACCTCTGAGACCACGGCCTTAAGATCAGAAAGGACCTCGTCTCTTGTTATACCCACCATGGCCGAAGAACCAAAGCCTGAAAGGGAGGGTTCATCAAGAAATAGGATTACCCTTGTCCCAATTTCCTTCATTTTTACCACCTGGAAACAGGCCTTAAGGGTTACAGCCTTTATAACTGCATCCTTTAACATTGGATGAAAATAAATAAGCTTTCCATCCTGATCCTTAAGACCTGTTAGCATTGTAAAAGGCCCTGTAATCTGACCCTTAAGGGCAAAAGGAGGAGGTGAAAGCCCTTTTACCATTTCCAAAAAGGTATCAAACCCCCGAGAGGTCCTTTCCGAAAAGGAAAATCGTGAGCCATCGAGCGGTTTTCCGCCTTCAGTGACTGCCAGATAATCTTCAAAAAAAGAAAGAAGCTCTCCCTCAAAGTCGGGGGAGCTGGTATCAAAAAAGACCTTGTTTGCCTTTTTCACCAATCCTGGAAGGCCTTCAGAAAATTGGGAAAGCAACCTTTCTTCTTCAAAGACCGGTAGCTGCGGCCAGAGTGGTATCTCCGGTGTGTATTTCAGTATGAGTTCAACTGCTTCTTTATGATCCTTTAACGGAAGGCTTCCTATCAATGTTGGAAGGCCATTTGGCTCAAAATTCATCTTATCCCCCTATGAATTCTCACTTCCTTTTTGTAGCTGAACATAATTGATTTCAAATTGCTCAAGGTGAAACTCAGGCCTTGGCACAATAATAATCTCCTTTTCTATACCCTTTTCAAGGGCCTCTACAAAGGTTGACTCTTCTTTTAAAAGCATATCCCCAATCCTTGGATGGACTGAGACCTGAATTGCATTTGTAGAAAATGAGGGCGCATCTCTTGTGATCTGCCTGAATATCTCAAAGCATATTGTCCTTCGGGACTTTAACACCCCTGTTCCTTCACAGTAAAAACACCTTTCGGTGAGCTGTCGCTTAAGGCTTTCCCTGTTTCTCTTTCTGGTCATCTGGATGAGACCAAGCTCTGACATCCTTAAGATATTTGTCTTGCATTTGTCTTTCTTCAGCGCATCCTTAAGGGTCTTAAATACCTTTTCCCTGCTAGAAGGGTTTGACATATCAATAAAGTCAATGATTATAAGCCCTCCGATATTTCTTAAACGAAGCTGATACGCAATCTCCTTTGCAGCCTCAAGATTGGTCTTTAATATCGTCTCTTCCAAATTTCTCTTTCCCACATATTTGCCTGTGTTTACATCAATGGCTGTAAGAGCCTCTGTGCTTTCAATAACTATGTATCCACCCGATTTTAACCAAACCTTTTTGCCAAGGGCCCTTGACATCTCCATCTCTATGCCAAAGGCATCAAATATGGGCTGATTTTCATTGTAAAGCTCCACCCGAGGCATGAGCTCAAAGGCAAAGGTGTCTATAAAATGAAGGATTCTTTCATAGGCCTGCCGTGAATCAACAACAAGCCTTTCTACATCTCCTGTGAAAAGGTCCCTTACCGCCCTTAATGTTATATCCAGGTCTTCATAAACAAGGCTTGGTATAGGAAGGGTGGTGCTCCTTTTCTGGATATCCTTCCAAAGCCTTAAAAGAAAATCCATCTCCGCCTTGAGATCCTTTTTCTGCACTCCCTCGCTGGCCGTCCTTGCAATAAACCCAAGGCCCTTTGGCCTTAGTTCTTCAATTAGTTGCTTAAGCCTTGAGCGTTCTTCCTCATCCTCTATTCGCCTCGAAATCCCAACATGATTCATGGTCGGCATTAAAACAAGATGCCTTCCAGGCAGCGAAAGATGGGAGGTAACCCTTGCACCCTTGCTTCCCACTGGTTCCTTTGTCACCTGAACAAGTATCTCCTGACCTTCGTGTAAAAGGTCCTCAATTCTAAAAGGTGGTGGGGTATAGTGAAGGCTTTCATCCTTTTCATCTTCATGGTTTGACGAAAAGTCATCCTGCTCTTCGCAGCAGTCTGTCCTTCCAAGCATAAGCTCAAATTCGGAAAGGTGATCATATACGTCTGTCACATATAAAAAGGCAGTCCTTTCAAGCCCAATATCCACAAAGGCCGCCTGCATTCCTGGAAGGACCCTTACCACCCTGCCCTTATAGATATTTCCAACATGACTTGGCCTTCCAGCGCGCTCTACATGAAATTCAACGGCCTGTCCATTTTCAAGGAGGGCAACCCTTGTTTCCCACGGGGCAACATTTATAATGAGTTCGGAAGCCATAAGCTAGAAAATAAAGGTTTATAATCCAAAGGACAAGGGTATTTGATTATTGGAGTGATTAAAAAATGAGAGCAGTCTGGCAAAGGGTCAAAGAGGCTCAAGTGGTTGTGGATGAAAAGGTAGTGGGGCAGATAAAAAAGGGAGCCCTTATTTTTCTTGGCGTTGAAGAAGGAGATACAGAAAAAGATCTTAAATACATTGTAGATAAGTGCCTGAACCTGAGGCTATTTGAAAACGAAGAGGGAAAATTTGACCGGTCCATAATTGATATTCATGGGGAGATACTTGTTGTTTCCCAGTTCACCCTTCTTGGAGATTGCAGAAAGGGAAGGCGCCCTTCCTTTTCAAGGGCAATGGAGCCAAATGAAGCAAATAAATTTTATGAAAAGGCCATTGCGATGATAAAAGAGCTTGGGATTCATTGCCAAGGCGGGGTCTTTGGGGCCCACATGGAGGTCAAACTTATAAATGACGGACCGGTTACAGTGCTTTTGGACAGCAAAAAGTGCTTTTAGACAGGAAAATTCCCAGAAGAAATGACCCTTCCCTCCTCATTCTCATTAAAATATAAAAAGGCCCTTGTGGAATTTCCATCATCAAATTCCACATCCACCTCTTCCCTCCTGTACCAATGAGGGTGCTCTTCAAGGGAATCCAAACGGAAAAGTGTCTTTTCATCCACCTCATAGACCTCTCCCTTAATCCTTGAAAGACTTCTTTTCCTGGAGACATAGGGGATGCCATCCCTTTCATACATGATGAATTTTTCCCTTGTAACTGCCTTTCCCCTGAACCTGACTTTTTCGTTTTGAAGAAGATAATGATACCTTCCACCCCTTTTAAGGGTTCCATATACAAAAACCAGAATACTACCCGAGTTCATCTTCGAGCGGCCTTCTGACCTCACAGGATAGGCCCTTAAACCCTGCTGTTATTGCATTATATGCGTGATAAGTTACAATTCCTACGGCAGTTGAAAGGTTAATGCTTCTGGTCTTTCCCCACATGGGGATGAAAAAGCTTCTGTGAAAAAATTTTCTCAAAAACCAGATGGGAAGCCCTGTGGTTTCCTTTCCAAAGAGCAAATATCCGCCGTCTCGGTAATTTGCCTCTGTATAGATGTATTTTCCTCTTGTGGAAAAAAGATAAAGCCTTTCCGGCTTAACAATTCTATTTTTACTATTTAAAAAAGAATGAAGATTTTCATGATGGATGATTTCTACATGTTCCCAGTAATCAATCCCTGCCCTTTTAAGATGTCTGTCATCTGTTTTAAAGCCAAGGGGATGAACAAGATGTAGCCTTGAGTTTGTAGCTGCACAAAGCCTTGCTATATTTCCAGTATTTGGAGGGATTTCCGGTTCAACCAGGACTATATTGAGCCTTGCCATTCTTGACAAAAAGACAGATCAGGCAGAATCTTCCTTGGCCTGGCACTTTGAACAGATGCCAATTACCTGAAGCTTGTGAGTCAAAATCTTATAACCAAATCTTTCCGAAAGCTCCTTTTCCAAATCCTTAAGCCTTGGATCACTGAATTCCTCTATTTTCTTGCATTCCTTGCACCTTAAATGGCAGTGATGTTCGTGTCCATATATATGTTCGTAATAGGTCTGGCCCTTGTCAAAAAAGACCTCAGCAATAAGATTTGCCTCGATGAGAAGAGGTATAAGCCTATAAATGGATGCCTTTGACACCCTCAGGCCCTTTCTTCTCATTGAGATATAAAGACCATCAACATCAAAGTGGTCGTGAATGGAAAATATCTCTTTAATGATGGCCTCTCTTTCAGGGGTATAACGCATCCCCTGATTTTTTAAAAATTTTCGAAAGACCTCTAATTCAGATTGAAAAGCCATTACAACTACCAAAGTATTAAAAAAATTGACTTTTCAAAAAGTTCTAATCTTATTAGACTTGCCAGTCAAGGCTTATTGATACTGAGTTACAATTTCTTTTAGCCAAAATATTCTTTGGGAGGTCAAATGCTTCAGAGGCTTTTAGGCAAATTAAAAAACGAAAATGGCAATTCTTGTAATCACCAGAACCGAAACCATGAAAAGGAGTCCATCAACCCTACCCCATGTTTTAAGAGGCTCCATGAAAAGGAGAAACAAAATTTTCTTAATCTTCTTGAACAGACAGGCCAGAGCCTTTCAAGCAGTGAACTCCAGGTAGTTGATGAATTTTTAAAACATGAAGGCCACCTTTCTGCTGATTTTATCTATAATAAAATAAAAGAAAGGGACTTGAACATTTCAAAGGAGACAATTAAGGAGATACTGGGCCTTCTATGCAGATATGGCCTAGCCCAAAGAGTGCTACTTAACGGCAAGGGCCCCTGGTATGAGCATCTCCACATTGGTGAAAACCATGATCACCTCATGTGTACAAGATGTGGAAAGGTAGTGGAATTTTATGATGAAAATATAAAAAAGCTCCTTGCATCCCCAGCAAAGGACCTTGGCTTTGAGCCCCTTTTCCACAAGACAACAATCTATGGAATTTGCAAAGAATGCAAGGACAAGCAAGGTGCACGGCTTCCCCTTACCATGATTTCACCTGGTGAAAAGGTTGAGATAGTTGAAATAGCAGGGGGTGAAAAGGTAAAAAGAAGGCTTACCGATCTAGGACTTCTGGTAGGGGAAAAGATAGAGGTAATTGGAAAGACAGGACCGATAATTCTAAATGTCAAGGGCTCTAGACTTGCTTTAGGAAAGGGAGTGGCACAAAAGATACTTGTTTGTCCAATATCGAATTGACACACAAATTTTAGTATCTAGCAGGAGATTTTGAAATGGGCAAAAATCCAATTGATTCCATCTGTTTTATTGGCGGAGGCCAGATGGCCGAGGCCCTTATAAAGGGAATACTTTCGAAGCACCTGATTAAAAGGGAAAACATCTTTGTCTCTGAGCCTCTTGAGGCAAGAAGAAAATACCTTGAAGAGAACTATGCCATTAAGACCTTTTCAGACAACAAGGAGGCAGTAAAAGGGGCATCTGCCATTCTTATTGCAGTAAAACCACAGGTAATTGATGTGGTCCTAAGAGAACTTAGAGAATCCATCACTGAGGATAAGTTTGTCATATCCATTGCAGCAGGGATCACCCTCAAACGTCTTCAGAAACTTCTAGGGAAGGATAAGAGGATAATAAGGGTCATGCCTAATACACCGTGTCTTGTTCAGTCAGTGGCAGCAGGGATATCAAAGGGTGAGGATGCTAAAAAAGAGGACATGGAGGCGACCCTTTGGCTCTTTAACAGCCTTGGAAAGGCAGTTGAGGTGCCAGAAAATCTCATGGATGCAGTAACGGGCCTAAGTGGGAGCGGACCTGCCTACTGCTTCTTGTTTATTGAAGCACTCATCCAGGCAGGGATAAGGGAGGGGCTTCCAAGGCCCACTGCATCACTTCTTGCAATCCAAACCGTTATCGGGTCTGCCAAGATGTGCCTTGAGACCGGGAAGCACCCAGGTGAGCTTACTTCCATGGTCACAAGCCCAGGGGGGACAACCATCCAGGGACTTTACGAGCTTGAAAGGGCTGGTCTTTCAGGCATTGTCATGGATGCAGTAAGGGCAGCCACAAAAAGGTCCAAGGAATTGGGGGAATCATAAAAGGGAAATATCCTCTTCACCTAAAGATATTCATTGCCCTTGTCCTTGCCTTTTTGTCAGGCCTTTTTTTTAAGGGCAAGGTGGCACTGGATATCTACGGTTTCTTAGGGCAACTATTTTTGAATGCCCTAAAGATGCTGATTGTGCCCCTGATCCTATCTTCTATTGTCTCAGGGATATTAAATATTAAGGACATAAAGGGAATAGGAAACCTTGGCCTTAAGACTATCCTTTATTATCTGTCAACAAGCCTTGTTGCAATCCTTACCGGGCTTTTTCTCGTCTATATCCTTACGCCAGGCATTCATAATTCAACACCTGTAGGGGAGATGATTGGGCTTTCTGGGGCCGAGCTTCCAAAGGGCCTTATGAAAGGCTCTGGCTCCATCTATGAGCTTAAGGACATCTTTTTGAGAATGGTGCCCCCAAATATAGTTGCTGCTGCCTCAAAGGGGCAGATGCTTGGAATAATATTTTTTGGAATACTCTTTGGGATCTCATGCCACAAAATTGATGGAAGTTACAGGGACCTTTTGGCAAGGTTTTCCCAGGCGGTCTTTGAGGTATCAATGAAGATGACTGAGATTGTCATGCTCTTTGCCCCAATAGGGATCTTTGGCCTTGTGGCCAAGGTCATAGCCAAGACCGGACTAGCTGCCATTACTCCCCTTTTGAGTTTCTTTTTCACTGTTGCCCTTGCCCTTGGAATCCATTTTTTTATTACGCTTTCCATCATATTAAAGTCCTTTGGCATAAACCCCTTTAATCACCTAAAAAACATGCTCCCTGCCCTTGTGACTGCATTTTCCACTGCATCTTCCTCTGCAACGCTTCCAGTCACCATGGAATGCATAGAAAAAAGGGCTCGTGTCCCAAACAGAATATCCTCCTTTGTCCTTCCCCTTGGCGCCACTGTCAACATGGATGGGACAGCACTCTATGAATGTGTGGCAGCCCTATTCATTGCCCAGGCAATGGGAATAAAGATCGGGTTTTTAAAGGCATTTGTCGTGGTATTCACTGCCCTTTTAACCTCTATTGGTGTTGCAGGCATCCCTGCCGCAAGCCTTGTTGCCATAGCCGTAATTTTAAAGGTAATAGGACTTCCTGTAGATGCCATTGGCCCGATCCTTGCCGTTGACAGAATCCTTGATATGATGAGAACGGCAGTAAATGTCTATAGTGACTCCTGTGGTGCAACCGTTATTTGGAAGGTAAGTAGAGGTGCTTGATAAAGTCCGTTCTGACAAAAAAGATATATGCCTCCTTTTTTTCGGAGACTGGCAGGTTGTAAGCCAAAGGGTATCCGAAGTCATTAGGGAAAGGTTTAAAAAGGAGCCTTCTGAAATCGCCCAATACCTTGATGGCAATGAGGGCACAGTTAGACAGATCCTTGAAGCCCTCAAGACAAAAGGTATGTTTTCCTCGGAAAAGGCAGTTGTGTGTCAAGAAGCAGACAATCTTTTGGCAGAAATGAATTCAATAGTCCAGTGGATTCAGGGACAAAAGGAAAAAAGAGAAACAAAGAGTCTATTGATATTACATTTTAGCCAAAAATCTTCCAGGGACCAGGAACTCAAAAAGCTTACAGAAATTTGCAATTTTTTTGATTTTTCCCTTAAAGATCAAAAAGAAAAAGATAAGGCACAACGGGCAAGAGAACTTGTAAAGAATATTATCCAAAAAGAGGGGAAAAAGATTTCTCCTAGCGCCCTTGACCTATTTCTAAGCCTTGTTGGCGAGGATTCTTCTTCTGCCATTCAAAACGAACTTCAAAAACTTATTAATCTGATTGGAGAAAGAGAAAGGATAAGGGATATCGATGTTGAAGAGCTTGTAACAAGACACAAGAAAGAGGAGATATTCAGGATAAGTGAAGCCGTAAGACAAAGGGATTTAAAAATGGCCCTCATATCCCTTGATCTTCTTTTTTCACAGGAGATTCCTGCCCTTGCAATACTTGCAACCATAAGAAACAGCCTTTTAAGGATCCTTGCCCTAAAAATTGCCCTGAAAAAGGCAGGATTTGAAGTTGAGGGGCTCACCTTTGACCAATTTAAATCACGCATATTGCCATCTTTGAAAGAGGCAATTTCAGAAAGATCCATTGCAAACTTTTTTAGGCTTCACCCCTATGTAATATTCCTCCATTTAAAGGCAAGGTATTCAGTAGATGAATTATTTGGACTTTTGGAAAAGATGGCCAAACTTGACCTTGCCCTTAAAGGAGGTAAAGTGGCTCCCCGAATCGTGATGGAAAACTTTTTGTTATCTTCACTTTAGAAAACTCCAGCTTTCGATCATGGGTGATAAAAAACTAGAAGAGCTATCAAAATTCTTTTTTGAGATTGCCATGTTAAAAAGGACCCAAAGGACCGGCTATGCCTTTTTGGGCACAGGAAAGGAATCCACTGCTGCCCACAGTTTTTCAACGGCCATAATTGCCTTTGTCCTTGGAAAGATGGCAGGTGCAGATGCCCAAAAGGCCCTTCTTATGGCAATCATTCACGATATTCCAGAGGCAAGAACCGGGGACGCAAATGCAGTCCATAAAATGTATCTTAAAAGGGATGAAAAAAGGGCAATGAAAGAGGCCCTTAAAAGGTGCAGACCCTGTAAAGACCTGTTGCCGGTCTATGAAGAATATGAAGAAGGAAAAACCATTGAGGCAAAAATTGTTAGGGATGCGGATCAGATTGATATGCTACTTTCACTGAAGGAACAACTTGACTGTGGAAATGGAAATGCCAGGATGTGGATTCCCTATGTAATCAAGAGATTAAAAACCCAGGAGGCCAAAAGCCTTTCAAAAAAGATTCTCAATACCCACTGGGCTAGCTGGTGGATGGATGAATTTGAGGAGTAGTCTGAAATGAAAAACTTAATGAGTTTAAATTTAATCCTTTTTCTTTGTTTTATCTCTATTTTTCTCTTATGCCAAAACTCCTTTTCCAAAATGGTGGCCAAAGGCCAAAATATTTCCATTGCCATTGCCTATACTTCTAACACCTGGGGGCAGCTAGAACCCTGTCCTTCCTGAGGAGGGAAAAAAGTCGGGGGTATCACCCGCAGGGCCAGTTGGGTCCTCGAACAAAAAGAAAAACATGGATTTGATCTTTTATTGGATGGTGGAAGGGCCTTCTTTAGACCAGGGGAAAAGGCAAATAAAAAATCCTTGGAAAGGGCAAGGACCCTTTTCAACTACTATAAAAAGATGAATTATTTGGCTTCATGCCTTTCCGCAGACGAGATAAGTTCTGCTGGAGCCAGATTTTTTAAATCTCTTGATCCAAAGGGAGAACTCTTTGTATCCACTAATTGCCTTGAAAAGGGACATGCCCTATTCCCGCCTTTTAGGATTTTTGATGTTAAGGGGAAAAAGGTGGCAGTTATTGGCCTTACGGATAAAGGTTTTCATAGGTTAAGGGATAAAGACATCGAGATAACCGAGCCTGAGTCTGCCCTTAAAAAATATCTGCCCCTTATTCAAAAACACTCTGATATCGTTATCTTGTTATCCAGCCTAAACCTTTTAAGGTCAAAGGAGATACTTAAAAAATTTCCTGAAATTGACCTTATGATTTCAAGCGGCATTACCACCCCTACCTATGTTCCAATAAGGGTCGGAAATGCCCTTATGGTAACTTCCCATCCAAAGGGAAAGTCCGTGGGCTTTATCAAGCTTTATTTTGACAAAAAGGGACAAATAAAAGATTACAAAAACAAGCTCATTATGCTTAGGGAAGAGATACTTGTGGGAGAAGGATTTTAGGATTAGTACAAGAATTTTTAAAATGACTACTGCACCATTTGTTAAATGATTTATTATTAAAAATAAACGCCTCAGTGATTTTTTAAGGGCAAAGACATCACAGTTTATGATAAAATTAAGATAAAATTTAACCAAAGGTGGTGAGCAATATGGAGACAAAACTTACAGCGGTCTTTCGAAAATCGCCCTATGGATATATTGGATATGTAGAGGAGCTGCCTGGTGCAAACACCCAGGGGAAAACTCTTGAGGAGACTAAAAAGAATCTTATAGAAGCAATAATACTTGTCTTAGAAGCAAACAAACAACTCATGGAAGAGGAACTAAAAGGTAAGGAGTTTACTAGAGAAGAAATTGGAGAAATTGTGATTTGAGACGAAGAGACTTGATTCGACATCTTGAGAAACATGGATGTGAATTTTTGCGAGAAGGTGCTAATCATACTGTTTACGTAAATCGTAAAGTTAAAAAGGTGACAACCATCCCAAGACATAGGGAAATTGACGAAAATTTGGCAAAGAAGATTTGTAAAGATTTAGGGATATCAAGACCATAAGAAGTCACACTGTATCTAACTACCATTTTGCTGTTTCATTGAGGCTCGATAAGGGTTGCTTGTGGGCTTAATTGTTATTACCGTCTGTTGGCCTAAACCATTCCTCTTTGCCATAGAGTCTTTCCATGCACTCAGGGCAAATGGCATGACTAAAGGCCACATTGGTATGAGTTTCAAGATATTCTTCAAGCTGGTTCCAATATCCTTTATCGTCTCTTATCTTTTTGCAATTGGCACAAATGGGAATAAGCCCTGCCAATAGCCCTATCTCTTCCTTGGCCTTTCTTAGATCATCATATTGTTTTTTAAGTATCTTATTTATCTCATCCAATTTTGACCTATCCTTTTCTATAATGGTCAAAAAGTAAAAATTCTTTCTTGAAAAAAATTCAACGCTATAGGCAGAAGCCCCACCAACAATAAAACCTCCTACATAGTAAAAACCGAACATTGAAGTAACAATCATCGGGGTTTTAGTGAGAAAAAGGGCAGTAACTATAAACATAAATATTATTGATAGACCCATGGCAAGGGACCAAACAAACCTTGCCCTTATAAAGGCCATACCAAAGAAAAGTACCAGTATATTTCCAGCATAATAATAGTATTTATAAGGGCCATGCCCTATGACTATCATCCAAAAGATACCAAATGCTGCCACTAAAATTATCAAAAGGCTTATAAGTTGCCAGTAACGATGAAATCCACGAAAATAGGAGAGGATAATTCCGACACCAATAAAAGGCCCGACCAGAAAGAATCTTATCTTCCAAAGCTCTTCTTTCACTTCAGGCATTGAAAAGGCGTCAAAAAAGGCAAAAAGGGAGTACAGGACTAATCCCAAGAAAAAACCTACCCTAAAGACAGTCAGGGATTCCTTATAAAAATACCTCAAAAAACCGTATTCAAGGTCCTGGTCTGGACCAGTAAATTTCAGGGTAAAGGGGTTTATCTGCACTTAAATAAAAAAGCGCTCCTTAAGTCTATCTATTGCCAAAAGCCCTGGTATAACTGTCTTTTCGTCATGGGCCTCCAGGGTGATTAAAGGTTTTATTCCCCTTTTTGAAAGCCAGGAAAACAAAAGTTCAAAATCTATTATGCCTTCTCCTGGTGCAAGGTGCTCGTCATCATCTCCTTTGTTGTCGTGAAGATGAAGCTGTCCAATCCTTTCTCCAACCCCTTCAAGCCAGGAGGAAAGGTCTTTATTGGAAAAGGCATATACATGCCCAACATCAAGACAAAATTTAAGCTCCTCAGGAGAAAAGCCTTTAAATATCTCCTGATGTAAGGCTGGCGAAGGCTCAAATACATTTTCAAGCATCAAGGGAATGCCTGCCCTTTTTGCATAGGAACAAAGCTCCTTTAAAGAATGAGTAAAATTTTTTAGCCATCTTTCATCCTGATCTGCATATATCTTTTTCTCCCAGCCTGTATGAAAAACCATGCCTCTGGCATCGAAGATACAGGCAATATCTACTGCCTTTTTTAGCTGCGAGATGGAGACAGACCTTATCTTTTCATCAATTGCCCCAATGCTCATATCGGTAAAGGGGGCATGAACTGTGCAATAAAGCCCCTTTTCCTTAAGCTTTGAGGAAACATTCAAAAAATCCCTTGTAATGTAGTCATAAAGGATGGTTCCATTTAGGCCAATTTCAAGGTTTATTTCTTCCACTAGGACCTTTTCAATATATTTTTCAACAAGTAGATTAAAGGGACAACTTACAAATACCTCTTTTTTGACAGAATCAAGACTCATTGAGAACACTCCTTACAAGGTCCTTGACCTCTTCATAGGTGGCATCCTCTGAAAAGCCAGGGCAGTCTGCCTTGATGGCTTTCCAGGCGTTTTCATCACCAAGAATACTTGGATGGAGGGGCCACCTTTTGCAATGAAAGGGCTTTACAGGATGTATTGTACAAAGCCCGTCCTTTCCGTAAAAAATACAATGGCCATCTACTATCTTCATCTCAGTAATATTTCCCTTTGGTCTTAGATATCGTTTTTTGAGCTCTTCCACGGAAAGATTCAAAAATTCTGCAATCTTTTTTTGTTCTTTTGGAGAGACTGATACTGTTGCCTCTCCATGACAGCAATGGCCACACATTTTACATTCGAAAATGGCAGTTTTTTCTTTCATATAAAGGTAAAAACTCCTGATTTCTCCTACTTAATACCCTTCATTGCTACAAAAGAGCCCTTGCCAAAGCCTTCACTTGTTATTTCTGGCGGCATCCCTGGCAAAAGGCACTGTCTTGACGTGATGTCCCTAAAACCTGCCATCTTAAGAAGATCAAGGACATCCCTCGCCGAATAAAAGGTTGCTTCCCTGTAAAATTTACTCTGGTTACGCCTTTTAAGATACGTTTTCCCAAGCTCACTTTCTTTATCAACAAAGCCAACCAGGACAAAACCTCCATCTTTTAAAACCCTTTTTGCCTCCCTAAAGCCCTTTAAAACATCATCTAAGAAACATATGGTTGTCACGAAAAGGACAATATCAAAACTCTTTTCCACAAAAGGAAGCTCTTCTGATACTGCCTTAACCACCTGTATCCCAAGCCCTTTTGACATTTGGGCCATGACCCAAGAAGGCTCAACACCAACATTGATACCAAGGGGAACTGAAAATTTCCCAGAACCTATCCCGACTTCAAGGCCAAAAAGATCATGTCTTTCAATAAAACTTCTTAAAAGCCCAATTTCAGCCTGATAAAGCTCCCAGTTATCTTCAAACCACCTGTCATATTCATCTGAATATTTTTCAAAGGGCTCGATTTTAGGCATCTTTATTGATTTTCCCCGGTCATATATTTGATTGGATCTTTAACACCTGCCTCCTTAAAGCCCTTTAACCTTAAAAGACAAGAATCACACACACCGCAGGCCATGTCTTCACTTTGGTAACAGGACCAGGTTAAATGAAAAGGTGCATTAAGCCTCATACCTGTTTCAACAACCTCTTTTTTTGACATTTTAATGAGGGGGGTCTTTATAATAATGTGTGTCTCGGGCCTTGTTCCTTCTTCAATGAGACGATTATAGGCATCAAAATAACGTTCTCTGCAATCAGGATAACCTGAGCTATCCACCTCTGTTGCCCCAATGTAAATCCTGCCAGCCCCAATGACCTCAGCCCAGGACACTGCAATGGCAATTATATGAGTGTTTCTAAAAGGCACATAGGTTACAGGTATGCCTGTTTCTTTTAAGGCATTTTCCGGTACCTTGATGTTCTCATCTGTTAAGGCTGACCCGCCAATCTTTTTTAGATATTCTATACTTACAACAAGCCTTTTTTTTACCTTATAAAAATCTGCTATATCATGAAAGGCAGAAAGCTCCCGCCTTTCTGTCCTTTGACCATAATTTACATGCAAAAAGGCAACATCCTTACACTCGCTAAAGGCAATGGCAGCAGTTACACAACTGTCAAGACCACCGCTTACAAGACAAATTGCCCTCTTTTCTTGATCCAATCCTTCCTCCGACTTTCTTTTTTTATGAAATTCTTGTAGTAAGATGAATTAATTAGCCATAAAAGTCAACATGCTGGCCTGGTAAAATGAAATGAAAAAACTCATATTATTTTTAGCTATTCTGTTTCTTTTTTGTACAAATGCCCTTGCCAAGCCCCCTAAAAAACAGGCAAAAATGGTCACAAAGACCTTAAGCGGCCAAATAGACATGTGTCTTTCCTGCCATGATGAAACCCTCGATAACGCCCATGGCCGCGAGGTCCTTGGCTGCTATTCGTGTCATTTGGGAAACCCTCTTTCTGGGAATCTTTCGCTTGCCCACAAGGGAATGGTCAAAAACCCTGGAGAATTGAGATTTATTGAAAAAACCTGTAGCCAGGAAGGCTGCCATGTTAAAGAGGCAAAATGGGTAAAACATACCCTCATGGCCACGAACCGTGGAATTATAAGCACCTTAAGATTCTACTGGGGAGAGACAAAAGACCCAAATGAGCCTTTAACGGTTGAAAAACTAAAAATCACAGGAAAAAACTCCCTGGCCATCGACTACTTCAGAAAGCTTTGCGGAACATGCCACCTTTGGCTTGAAAGGGGAAGGTTGCCTGGCTTCTTATCTGAAAAGGGCGGAGGTTGCACTGCGTGCCATTATGAAAAGCCTGTTGAAAGGGGCAAAAAACATCCTTTGATCACAAAAAGGATTCCTCTAAAAAACTGTGTAAGATGTCATAACAGAAGCGGAAGAATTGGTCTATCCTATCAAGGGCTTTTCGAAAATGAAGGCTATGGCACTCCATTTGAGGAAGGAGATGTCTCAGGGTCAACGCTACCTGACGGACGCTTTGTCCAAAGGGTAAGTCCTGACATTCATTTTGAAAAGGGCCTTGTCTGCATTGATTGTCATGACAAAAGGGAGCTTATGGGAGATGGCAAGGAAAGGGCTCATCTTGACCAACAGGTTGAAACGAAATGCATAGACTGTCATGGCGGAAACAAGGTCATAGAAAGAATTAAAAAAAGAGATGAAGGTGAGAAGGATTTTAAAAGATTTGTTCATATAGAAAAAAAAGAAGGGAAATTTGTCCTTCTTGGAAAAATGGATAAAAGGGCCCACCTTCTTAATCCTCTTAAAAAGAATAGCTGCACCTCTTCTTTACATAAGGACCTGTCATGCCAGGCCTGTCATAGCAGATGGGTTCCCCAGTGTTACGGATGTCATGTGAGATACCAAAGGGGAGAAAGACAGCTTGATAAAATCGCCCTAAGGGACACCTATGGCCAATGGGAAGAATTTAAATCCTATATGCGGTATGAATCCCCTGTCCTTGGAGTTAAGGAAAATTTTCAAAATGAGGGGCGAAAAGTAGTAATAATTGTTCCTGGATGACAGGACTTTATTTCCTTTCTGGACGAAAGGGGAAATCTAAAGGGCAACTTTATAAGGCTTACCATTTCCTTTATGGACCCCCATGATACTTCAAAAGAGGTCAGAAGCTGTACTGACTGTCACCAGAATCCAAAGTCCCTCGGACTTGGTTATGGAAATGTGTTCTTTGATGGCAGAAACTTTAAGTTTATTCCTTCTACTTCAAGGGGAAGAAGACTTTTTCCAGAAGGAGAAAGGCTTGATGCCTTTGTGGATATAAACGGAAACCCTTTGGTACATACCTCCAGAAAGGATCTAAGGCCATTTAATAAAAAGGAACTATCGCGAATACTTTATGTTGGCCTTTGTCTTACCTGCCACAAGGACGAAAATGATAAAATATATAAATTATGGCAACCTAAAAAGCCTCCAAGACCTACAGATATCTGCTTTACCAACTTTTTTGCAAATAAAAATAACTAGGAACTCGAATATATGTCTATCCAACAATCTTTTTGATCACATCAATTAATGTAGCTGCTGAAAAAGGCTTTGAGATAAAATTGATGTCCGGTTCAAGAATACCTTTATCAGAAATTATATTTTCTGTATAACCTGACATATAAATAACTTTAAGGTCTTTTTGAATTTTTTTAAGCCTTTCATAAAGCTCCCTTCCATTCATTTCAGGCATGATCACGTCGGTCAACAATAGGTCAAATCTTTCACCGTTTTCGTTAACCATTTTGACTGCCTCTGAAGGCCTAGAAACGGCCACAACATCAAACTTATATTCTTTTAACATGGCAGTAATAAGTTTTTTAACATCTATATCATCTTCAACAAGTAAAACCTTAACCTTTCCAATGGGATCATGATCAACAACTGGGGCTTTAACCTTTTCTTTGGCTTTTCCTCCGTAAACAGGCAAATAAATCTTGAAAGTGGTCCCTTTTCCTAACTCGCTATATACCCAAATATTGCCTCTGTGCTGTTTGATAATCCCATAAGCAGTCGATAAACCTAGTCCTGTTCCACTATCTTTAGGCTTAGTAGTAAAAAAAGGCTCAAATATAAATTTTTTTGTCTCTTCATCCATTCCAAGACCAGTATCACTAACTGTTATTTGCACATATTCACCTGGAATTACGCCCTTATGATTTAATGCATAATCATTATCAAGAAATACTCGATCTGTCTCTATTGTAAGCGTTCCACCATCGGGCATAGCGTCTTGGGCATTAACAATCAGGTTTAAAATAACCTGTTCTAGTTGCCCCTGATCAGCATTAACAGTTGGCAAGTCATCCTTTAAATAAAGTTTAAAGGTAATATCCTCTCTTAATGTCCTCCTTATTAATCCCTCAAATCCCTTGAGCATTCCATTGATGTCAATAGGACACATTTCTATAACTTGCTTTCTACTAAAGGCTAGTAATTTTTTAACTATATCCCTGGCCCTTTCCCCTGCTTCCATAATTTTTTTAATGGAATCATAATTGGGATCTTCGGGGGAAAATCTATTCAATAGTAATTCACTATATCCCATTATAGGCACTAAAAGATTATTGATATCGTGAGCAACTCCACCAGCAAGTCTTCCAATTGACTCTAATTTTTGAGACTGCTGAAGCTGAAGTTGGAGCCTTTCCTTTTCCTTTTCTGATTCCTTTCTTTCAGAAATATCAAGTACTGAGCCTTCAAAATAGAGCGTATTGTTTGCTATGTCCTTTACAACAGAAGCCGTCAAAGACACCCAAAACAACTGACCATTTTTTTTCTTCAATTGCATTTCATGATCTTTAACAAGCCCTTTTTCCAAAAGCATCTGAGAAAATGAAAGCCTCTCTTCACTATTTGGATAAAGATCAGCGACATTAATATTTTTCATCTCACTTGGAGAGTCATAGCCGAACATTTGGGCTAAGGCCTTATTCACCAAAATAAATTTTCCCTTTGGCCCAGGTGTATTTTGATAAAGACCTACTGGGAGTCTCTCTACTAGCTCTCTAAATTTCTTTTCGCTTTCTTCAAGCCTTTCAAACATTTCCTTTCTCAAAAAGATGTTAGCAAGAATCTCTGATAAAACTCTCAGTAGGCCTAAATAGTCTTCGCTCCAGCTCTTTTGGCTTTTTATACATTCAAGGGCCACAAATCCAAGACATTTTTGGGAAGAAGACATAATTGGAAATGACACAACTGATTTTATGCCCTGAGAGGCCAAAAGATCTCTAAGCTCCTTGTCTTTCACGCTCTTTAAAGAATCAATTTTAATTATCTCTCCCATTTCATGGAGTTTTAGCCATGATTGGAATTTTTCTATGGATAAATTTTGAGCTAAATTTATTCTGGGTTTAACTCCTGAAGCACACCATTCATTTATGTTTGACATAACTCCTTTTTCAAAATCGATCTTGAATATAAAAACTCGATCAACATCCAAAAATTCTCCCACCATTTTCAAGCTCTTGTTTATGTGTTCATAAATATTTTCAATAGGAGCGTTTATGAAGTTGACAGAAAGCCTTAAGATAATATCTTTAAGCCTAGATAAATTTTGAAGAGCCCTTTCGGTTTCTCGTTTCTCTGTTACATCTCTCCCTACTACTAATAATCCCTTCCTTTGACCCCCTTTCCCAAAGACTGGAACCTTGATTACATCATAAATTCTCGATTCACCATTTGGCCTTACTATAATCTCATCATTTCTGATGGGTACGCCATTTTGCCAAGCAAGTTCATCTGTTTTTTCGCACGTCAAAAAAGCATCTTTAAAGTTAGGAGAAAACTTGGCAAGTTCCCTGTCGGTCATTCCTCGATAATCTACTCCTTTTAACTCAAAAAGTTCTAAATCACTTTTATTTGCCTCAAGCCATCTGCCTTCTGCATCCTTAAAACATACTATGTCAGGCATTGCGTCCATAAGTGTCCTTAAACGTTCTTCACTATCTAACAAGGCCTTTTTATTCCGCTTTAAGATTAGATAACTAAAAATCAAAATTAATATTCCAATTATGCCTATTATAGAATGTATTAGAATAGTAAATTTTTGATGTGATTCTATTAACTGTTGATATGGCTCAAATGGAATCCTTATACTTATTCCCCCTCTGATATCACCTTCTTTGTATCCGTCCTTTTCATGACACTTGAGACAGGACTTCTGAGTTATAAAGGGACGAATCAGTCTCAAATAGACCTGTCCGTCACTGTTTACAAACTCAAACATTTCCTCTTTACCCTTTTCAAATTCCAAAAGGGCTTTCTTTTCCCAATCATCAGGTTTGTTCTTTGGATTTATAGGCCGAAGGCTTGTTAGGTGAGCTGTATAACCAAAATTCTTTTTTGATAGCTCATACACCATCCTTGTCATATAAGCTGGATCTACCAAAGTAAGCCTTTTCCCTTTTTGGGTAACAACATCCCTATTTTCTAAAAAACCTAAGTATGGGTTAGGCTTTACCTTTTTGATATCTGCATAAACCCCTCCTACCAGTGCACCCCAGGTTCGGTAGGATAAATCCTGATTATATGATGAAAGCGCTTCTTTTTTAGCTAAGGAAATTACATAGTTTTCTATTCTTACCCAATTCCAACAGAGAGACCCTAGAATCAAAAGCAGCCAAAAAATAATCCCAAATAAAAAAAGCTTTTTTTCAAGACCACCTGTCGTAAATTTCATAATAACGTAAAAGCTCTTATAAAGATAAATTTACCTGGAAATAAACTAGACATATTTAAACCTTACTGCCTTTTCTTAGGTCACAAAAATAATCACTAGAAAAGGCCAATACCTTATTTCTGCCTGTATTTTTTGCCTCATAAAGGGCCAAATCTGCCATCTTGATAGAATCCCAAATGCTTATTGAGCCCTCATCATTTGGAAAAGTGCTAGCACCTATGCTAATAGTGCGTTTAATTTTGCAGCCTGAAACCAAAAAATCATGTTCAAAAACATTCTGTCTTATCTTTTCCGCAACTTCTATCTCTTTTCCACGAAGGCAGTCTGTAAGAATAACTAGAAATTCCTCTCCTCCATATCGCACTACAATATCTGAAGACCTGACATTTTTCCTTAAAATGTTTCCAAGCTGTCTTAGCACTTCATCACCTACATCATGACCAAACTGGTCATTCACCTCTTTAAAATGATCAATATCACACATCAATATTCCAAGTGTGGTTTCCCTGCGTCGAACTGTTGCAACTAGCATCTCCATAGATGATTCAAGATAGCGTCTGTTAAAAAGTCCAGTTAGTTGATCAACCAATGCCGCTTGTTTTAATTTCTTTGCATAACGCTTTTCCTGTAAAATCGGTATCGACTCGTTAATATAACGAACTGCTTTAGAGATATTTTGCTGAATGTCTTCAGAAAGTTCTTTCTTATCTATTTGAAAACAGATCACACCCAGTGTCTTTTCTGCAGTAGTTAGTGGAATACAAATATGATAAAATTCTTGTTCAAAAGGGAAAAATTTACATACAAAGGGAATCTCTATGGAGCTGACAGGAGATGCCGTTCTTATGGCACGGCAGTTACTTACATCTGAGATCTTTGGAATTTTTTCTCTAAGCTCTTCGGGTTCACATATTAAGAGATTTAAGTCTTCTTCATCACTCCTTTTTTCAAAGATAAAAAAACGCTTGAGACCTAACTGATCCTTAAAAACTCTTGACAATCTTTTATAAATAATACTTACATCTTCATCTGCCTGGATTGTATGCCTGAAGATAGCAAGATCATGTACCAATTTGGAAAAATCCTTTAGGGCTTTAGCCAAAAATCCTATTTCATCCTTTCTTTCTACTGGTAAATCAGAAACCCAGGAATCAAAGCCAACCGGCTTGTATTCTGGTTTCCCAAGTTCGGTAAAAAATTTTGAAATTTTTGCTATTCCTCGTCCTAATCTTTCAACTGGGATCAAAATAAAGAAATAAAAATAGAGACCAAAAGCTATTACAATAAAAGCTACAACTACTAAACCTGCACTCATCAATAGACCAGTATTTTGGGCAATTGAAAATTCTTTGGAAATCTGCTGATCATTTTCAATAATTTTATTTTGAGATTTTGACATTAAATGAGTTGAAAGACCAATGATTACCTTATCAACTTCACTTTTACTGGCAAGTGCCCTTTTTTTTATTAGGGTAATGGTTTCAACAGCCTCGCTCAGGTCCATTACATCATTTGTTATTTCTGATAAAAGCCTTGAGTGATTGGAAAGATATTTTTGCTTTTTATCTAAAAGGTTTAAAAGTTTTTCAATAGTTGATTGGGCCTTTTTCTGAAAAAGGAGACGATCATCATCTCCAGTTATGGCAAGTGAACTCTCGGTTCGAAATTTCAAAAAAAGATCATCCACCTGCTCTAAAACACCTAAGCAAACTTTTTCAGTAACACATTGCATATGGGCCCTGAATAATAATTTAATTAAATTATTCTCTGCCTTGACAATAGCCTTTTGATTAGCCCTAAGGCTTTCCATTCTAATTGCCAACGTTTTTAAGCTCTTTTCAAGCCTATTAATATCACCATGAAAGTTAGAAGGAATATTCTTTTTCAAACTGAAAATAAGATCGTTAATTTCTTTTAAAAGCTCTTTTGATGGAGACAAAAGATAGGTCTTAATGCTCGAATCTATCTTCCCAATTAGTTCTATAGATGAAAAATCCCTTTTTATCTCATTTACGAGATTAGTAGAGTCTTTTTCTACTCTGGTTATGACTTGTCGAAATAAAATTATTTGACGAATTGAATATAAACCGATGACTGCCATCAGGAGGCATGAAAGAACTACAAAAAATATAACTTTATCTTTTAGGGCATGGCGAAATCTTTTCAATTTTAAAAATGTTTATCTTTTAATCTCTTATTACTTTTCGTAAAAATTTTTAATTTTCTAAAATACTGTCTTTAACATTCATTACTTTTTTTAAATTTTATCTTATTGATTTTTCAAAACTTTTTACCTTTTAGAAAAATTTCACTAAAACATTTAACATTAGTGTTCTTTTTTTCGATATATGCACAAAGGGGCAGAGGTAATTGGATGGGGGAAAATTTTTAGGAGGTGCCCAATGAGGCGACTACTTGTATTGACCCTTTGTCTTTTTTTATTCGCTTCCACATCCTGGGCTGGAGGACAGGAGATTTTTGTCAAAAATTGTGGGGCTTGCCATAAGTCAGGCGGAAAGGCTCCACCAGTTAACCCCGCTGACAAGGCTGCAGTGGTTTGGGAAAAATATTTTAAAAGACATCGTCACCCTGTTGACCTTTCATCCATCAGCCCTGGAGATATGGAAACCATAATTAAATACCTCAAGGACCACGCTGCAGATAGTGATCAACCAGTCGCAGCCGCAATCCCTAAATAACCTTTCATTCTTAGGAGGAGGTAAAAGATGAAAAAGATCACCTTTATATTTGCCCTTTTGTTGACATTGAATTTTTTAGCAACCAACTCTTTTTCAAAGGAAAAGATGGTTGTAATACCGGAATCAGCCTATAAGGCCATCTTAAAAAGACTTGATACCCTTCAACAAAAGGTTGACACCTTGGAAAAGGAAAAGGAGGCAACCAAGAAAAAACAAGAACAATTTAACAAAAGCCTTGATGACATCTATGACACCCTTGATGAGGTTGAAACAAAAACCATTAAGGATAAGCTCAACTGGGGAGTGGAGCTTAGAACCAGAGTTGATAATTTTAAGGTGACAGATGAATTTAATCCTTCTACTGGGGAACATGACGACTATAGCGCTGATAATCGCTGGACCACAAGGTTCCGCCTCAATATGTCAGCAGAACTTCTAAAAAACCTCAGCTTTCATGGAAGGCTTACTGTCTATAAAAACTGGGCCAACATTCACAAGGCCATTTATTACCCTTACGCCGATCCAAATAGTGCGCATGTTCCAAGTGATACTTCTTTAAAACTTGATAGGGCCTATTTTGACTGGGTCGTCCCAAACCTTCCAGTCCCCGTTGCATTGACAATAGGACGTCAGCCTTCCTCAGAAGGGCCTTCTTCCGAATTTAAAGAAAATCGTTTGAGACAGTCCACCTATCCAGTCCTTCTTTTTGATGGCGAGGCAGACGGAGTTGTCGCAACAGTCGGACTTGAAAGATTTCTAAAATTAAAAAATAGCGGCCTTCGCTTTGCCTATGGAAAGGGATATCAAACCCAGGATGATAAGACCGTTTACATGGATGCCAGATATGGAATCGATGATCTAAATGTCTTTGGAGTCTTTTTTGAAAGCGAGATCCCATATCTTCCTGGAAGTCTAATGGTTCTAAGTTACGTAAGGGGTAACGACTTTGTGGATAACCCTGTTGACCCTGGAAAAAACCTTGGTGACATGGACCTTTTGGGAATTCATCTTCAGGCTCCAAATATTCTTGACAGCTCTTTTGACTTCTTCTTCTCATGGGGAATGAACTTCAGCCACCCCAATGGAAAATATGTGAATATGCCTGTTGGAGCAGGTCCTGATGGCAAGCCAATACTTATGCCCATGGGGCTTCTTAATGACGATGGCAAGGGTGGTCATACCGGATGGGCCATATATACAGGGTTTAGATACACTACTCCTTTTGCAAAATTGAATTATCCCAAATTTGGATTCGAATACAATCACGGTGGCAAATACTGGTTTAGCTTTACCCAGGGTTCTACAGAACTTTACAACAAACTTGCCACAAGGGGTGATGTATTTGATTTTTACTACATCCAGCCTCTAAACAAATATCTGTTCTGCAGGCTTGGATATACCATTTTGAATTACAATTATACAGGAAGCGGTTGGCATATTGGACAGCCGCTTGAGACAGATAAAAGCTTAAAGGACTTTTACTTTCTTATAAACCTCTATTTTTAGTTAATGGGTGAAAACATGATTGTCTCAAGATTGAGAAAATTCAGGATAAAAACAAGGCTCATCTTTCTGGTAGGTATTTCGGTAGCAATGCTTCTTGCAGGAGGAGTAATCGGGCTTACCAGGATGAGCGAACTTGCACAAAATGGCTTGAAGATAAAAAATAGCTCAAAGGAATTACTACTTGAGGTCAAAGAGGGATTTCAAAAGGCAAACCTTATAGGAGAGATTCAAAATAGGCTGTCCAAATTTATACGTTCTGGCGAAAAGGCCGATTTGGAACGCCTAAATGCCCTGCTGAACAAGCTATCTATCACTTTAGACAATGAAAACAAGGCCAAGCTCAAAGATTTCAAAAGGCAACTCGATACGCTTGCAATAAGAGAAAACAGCTTTAAACAAAACTATGAAAATGTTATTAAAATAAAGAACAATATCATTGATGAGCTGAACTCCATATTGAGAGCCTGTAACAAGAATGAATGTAAAGAGGTCATTGGCATTTCCCTGAATGGCCTCAAGGAATTGAGCTCTTTATTAAATACAATTTTGACGAACGATTCAGACATAGAGAAAATCTCAAAGGCCCAAGGTGAAATAACAAAAAAAATAGACACGATAACGAGTGATATTTCAAAGATCGAACCCAGCTTTTCCTCAAATGGAGATAGCAAGGCATTCATTTCAAAACTCAAAAATTCATTCTATGACATGGATGATGCCGTTTCATCTGTCACCGCAATAAAGAAAAAGGTCTATTCATGTCAGAAAAAGGTCTTCAATAGGCTTTCTGCCATACGATTGGCAGTCATAAAGGAAAGAAACATTGAAAACAGTGACACGGCAGCACTTGCAGAAAAGGGGCTGGATATCGCCAAAAATACTACCTATCTAATGTCAAGCGGTATAACCGTAAGTGCTGTGGCTCTCGCCATCATAGGAATACTTTTGATTGCTTCCATCAATGGGCCTCTCAAGCTTTTGGAAGAAATGCTTGAAAAGATGTCATCAGGAGACCTTACGGGAAGGCTTATGGTCGAAGGTAACGATGAGATTACAAAAATAAGTAAGGCACTGAACAGGTTTCTCGATAAATTTGGAGAGATAGTATCCATGGTCACTACCACGTCCAGGGACCTTGAAACTAAGTCCAATGGGCTTCACTCCCTGTCCAAGCAGATGGTAGAAGAGGCCCAACACGCTGTTGAGACCAGTCACAGTGCCATTGGCAAAACAGAAGACCTTCTGGAGTTTATGAAGGCAACCAACGAGCAAATGGAAAATCTTCTGGAAGCAACCAATGAAATTGCCCAAAACACGGCAAAGAC